>CAZGLZ010000092.1:0-13899 GCA_964526245.1 uncultured Chloracidobacterium sp.
AGAAAAAAGAACCGGGAAATCTTAACGCGGCGTTGGTATCGATCAGGCCAAAGACCGGCGAGATAGTCGCCATGGTCGGCGGACGCAATTTTCTCGACAACCAGTTCAACCGGGCGACGAGCGCGATGCGACAGCCGGGCTCGGTCTTCAAGCCATTTGTTTATGCCGCAGCGATAAATTCGGCTTATGAGCCTGCGACGCGGGTCTTTACGGCGGCGAGCGTGATGAAGGATGAGAAAAAGATCTTTACCTTCAACCGGGACACGTACGCCCCGAACAATTACGGCGACACCTTCTCCAACAAAGAACTCACGCTTCGCGATGCGCTCGTGAAGAGCAAGAACACCATCACGGTCGACCTCGCGATGCAGGTGAACGTCGGGCGGGTGATGAACCTGGCGGCAAAGGCGGGACTACCGAAGGTCGAGCGTGCGTATCCTTCGATGGCACTTGGCACGGCCGAAGCGACACCGCTGCAGGTCGCGACCGGTTACACCGCTTTCGCAAATCTTGGTGACCGCGTTCTGCCAATGCCGATAACGAAGATCACCCGCGGCGACGGCACGACGCGGACGCAGCCAGTGGTCGATAAGCAAAGCGTTTTGCGGCCCGATGTCGCCTACATTATGAATGACATAATGAAGGACATCGTAAACCGAGGGACGGCGGCGGAACTTGGGGGCTGGGGCTTTCGCAATCAATCTGGAAAGGCGGCATACGCCGGCAAGACCGGTACTTCACGCGACGGCTGGTTCGCAGGCTTTACGCCAGAGCTTGTAACGGTCGTTTACGTCGGATTTGACAACAACGATGACCTCGGGATGAAAGGCTCGGATTCGGCGATGCCGATCTGGGCGGAGTTCATGAAAGCGGCGCTCGAACGCCATCCGGAATGGAACGGCGACTGGGCGATGCCGGCGGGAATCAGAAAGGCCGAGATCGACATAAGGAACGGTTCGCTCGTCCGCGAGCTCGATGGAACCGAGACGACCGTACCTGAAGCGACGCCGACTACTTCACCTTCGCCGGCGAACGCCGTACTTGATGATCCTGCCTGGGCAGTCGAGGAAATTCCAGAGAAGAAGGAAGTTTTCGTCACTGACGTACCTGCAGAGTTTCGCAGGACCGAGCTTTTTATCGCCGGAACGATTCCGGCCCGAAAGCTGATCGAAACTGATTCAGAGTTTGATATCGATGCGGAGCCCTCGCCGACGCCGCTGAGCGGTACCTGGCAGGAAAAGATCGAAGGCGAAGAACCGAAACCGGGAGAGCCGCAACGGCAGCAGCGGGAACGGGCCCTCGGGGCTTCGGTCGTGGTTTGTCCGCTTACCGGAATGAGAGCGTCATCGAAATGCCCGACCCGCGAGGTACGGTCATTTCCCGAGGGCTCGGAACCGAGAGAGTTCTGCACATTTCACCGATAGAAAAAGGCGGCCGAAGCCGCCTTTTTCAATTCACGTCCGGCATCTGACCTATTTCATCCCAAGGTTCTTGAAGAGAAATCCGTAGATGTCCGCCTGTTCTTCGATGACCTTTGCGGTCGGCTTGCCGGCACCGTGGCCGGCTTTGGTTTCAATGCGGATCAGCACAGGGGCATCACCGCCTTGGCCGGCCTGAAGCGCAGCCGCGTACTTAAAGCTGTGGGCAGGGAAGACGCGGTCGTCGGTATCGGCCGTTGTCACAAGCGTTGCGGGATACTTCGTGCCCGGCTTGATGTTGTGGAGCGGCGAGTAGCTGTATAGCACCTTGAACTCATCGGGCTTCTTGGGGTCGCCGTAATCCGATTTCCAGAAGGCACCGACCGTGAACTCGGTGAAACGCACCATATCCATTACGCCGACGGCCGGCAGTGCCGCACCAAAAAGGTCGGGCCGCTGATTAAGCACGGCACCGACGAGCAGGCCGCCATTTGAACCGCCCTGGATGGCGAGCTTCTTATTCGAGGTGTATTTACTTTTGATCAGAAATTCACCGGCGGCGATGAAGTCGTCGAAGGTGTTCTGCTTCTTGAGAACGGCTCCGTTCGCCCACCATTCCTTGCCATACTCGGCACCGCCGCGGATGTTTGCAACAGCATAGATGCCGCCCATTTCCATCCAGACGATCCGCGAGACCGAGAAGCCGGGCGTTTGCGAAATATTGAAGCCGCCGTAGCCGTAAAGGATGGTCGGATTACTGCCGTCGAGCTTCAGGCCCTTCTTGTGGGAAATGAACATCGGGACGCGTGTGCCGTCCTTGCTCGTGTAAAAGACCTGCTTCACTTCATAGTCCGACGGGTTGAACTTGACCTGAGCCTGCCGGAAGAGTTTGCTCGTGCCGGTCTTCATGTCGTAGTGATAGATCGTCGGCGGGGCATTGTAGCTCGAGAATGTATAAAACGTTTCAGTATCTGTCTGTTTGCCGCCGAAACCGCCGGCCGAGCCGATGCCCGGAAGTTCGACATCGCGGACATGCTTGCCGTCCTTGTCAAAGATCTTGATCTTTGTGTAGGCGTCTTTCAAGTAATTGGCGACGAACTGATCGTTGATCATCTGCACGCCGTTGAGCGTTTCGGCGGCCTGCGGGATGACCTCTTTCCAAATGCGGGCACGCGCAAGGACGTTGACGCTGACGAGCTTGCCGCGTTCGGCATCTTTGTCGGTGCGGAAATAGAAGACGGGACCGTCGTTGCCAACGAACGACCAGCTAGCCGTGCGTTCGGAGACGAGCGGGACGATCGGCGAATCCGGCCGCGAGAGGTCCTTGAAATGGACCTCGTTCATCCGCTGCGTTCCCTTTGAAGTAAATATGACATACCACTTGCCATCCTCGGTGACGAGGCCGCCGGACGTGAGTTCGCCGTCGTCATTTCGCTCGTAGATGACCTTGTCTTCCGAGATCGGCGTGCCGAGTTTGTGGAAATAGATCTTCGGGAACCGGTTAGCTGCCCGCAGTTCGGCACCTGCTTCCGGAGCCGGGTATCTCTGGTAAAAGAACCCGGAATTGTCCGCAAGCCAGGCAACGCCGCCCTGTCGGTTCGGCGGCAGGGTGTCGGAGAGATGCTCGCCGGTCTCAACGTTCATTATTCGCCATTCGGTCCGATCCGAACCCGAACGGGCGACGCCATAGGCCCAAAGCTTGCCGTCCTCGGTGAACGACGAACCGCTGAGTGCCGCGGTTCCATCTGAAGACAGCTTGTTCGGGTCAAAGAAGACCTTGCCCGGATCGTTGATCGAATCCGTAATGTAAAGAACGGACTGATTCTGCAGGCCGTCGTTGCGGGTGTAAATGTAACGTTTGCCGATCTTTGCGGGAGCTGAGATGCGCTCATAGTTCCAAAGCTCGGTCAGCCGCTCGCGGATACGGGCACGCTGCGGAATGGTCTCAAAGTATGAATTGGTGAGCTTGTTCTGAGCTTCGATCCAGCTTTGGGTTTCGGCCGAGCCGGTGTCTTCCATCCAACGGTAAGGGTCATAGACCTTTGTACCATGGAAGTCGTCGACCTGATCTGCTTTTCGAGCCTTTGGGTATTCGAAGCCCTTTTGTGCCGGGATCGTGAGGACAAGAACCGAAAGAACGGTTACAAGGGAAAGCGCTTTTCTAAACATTGTGAACGTTCGAACCTCGGAGTACTGAATATGTATCTCAGAATTATAGTTCGTCCGTTCAGCGGATACAATCAGCGCCTCTAGAAAAGCGGAATGTGCGGCTGTGAGTCTGAATCCGAATGGAGTTCGATGGCAGGGTCCTTCGACGAAGGCAGCCAGGCGTGGCGTTCGTAAAGGAGCTTTTCAATGTCCTCTGCAGCACGCGGTTTTGAGATCAGATAACCCTGGCCGTAGTCGCAGCCAAGATTCCGGAGCATCGCCAGCTGAGCTTCGGTCTCGATGCCCTCGGCGACGAGCCGCATCTTGAGGTTCGTGCCAAGCGAGATTATCGTCTGGAGAATGCCTGAATCCTCGCCGCGTTGACCGGCACCGCTTACAAAACTCCGGTCGATCTTAAGTGTGTCAAAAGGCAGCCGGTGAAGATAGCTGAGCGACGAATAACCCGTACCAAAGTCGTCGATGCTCAGCTTTACGCCTAGCCCCTTGAGCCGGTTGAGCAACGAGATCGAGCGCTCGGCGTTCTCCATGGCGGTGCTTTCCGTTATCTCAAGCTTGAGCGTTTCGGGGCGGATGCCTGAGTTTTCAAGGGCATTCTCAACCTGATCTGAAAGGTCGTCGCTCGAGAGATGCCGGCCGGCGATGTTAACGCTGACCTCGAGATCTGCGAGATCGGGCCCGATCTTTTGCCAGGCAGCGATCTGTTTGGTCGTCTCAAGAAGGATCCAGTTCGTGATCGGCTGGATGAGATCAGAGCTTTCCGCTATCGGAATGAATTTATTCGGCGGAATGTTGCCGAATTCCGGATGATGCCACCGCAGCAAAGCTTCGAACCCCGATAGCCGGCCGTTACGGAGCGAAACGATCGGCTGATAATGCATTGAAAGCTCGTTCCGCTCGACCGCGTGGCGCAGATCCATTTCGAAGCGAACCCGTTCGAGAAATCTATGCCGGAGTTCCTTCGTAAAGACCGCGGGCCCGTCCTTCCGCTCCTTAGCATAGTGCATCGCGATATCGGCGTCACGGAGTATCTCTTCCGGCGAATCGTATTCAGCATCGCAAGGGGCGATCCCGATATTCACGTCGATCGAGACGCGGTTGCCGCCCAATGAGAAAGGCTGGGTGATATTCCGGTGGATCTTGCGGGCGACCTTCTGGGCCTTTCCGGCGGTTGCCAGGCCTCGAAGAACGATCGCGAATTCATCCCCGCCGATTCGGGCGACTGTGTCCTCGGCATTCACCACCCGCGAAAATCGCTTTGCTGCGACAGAGAGCACCTTATCGCCGATCGAGTGGCCGAGCGTATCGTTGATGTTCTTGAAGCTGCGGATATCGAGGAAAAGTACTTGGAACGTCGCCGTTGGGTCTTGCTTATAGACCGAGATCAGATCGCGAAGAATATCGTTCAGGTGCTTGCGGTTCGCGAGTCCGGTCAGGGAATCGTGGCTCGCGGCATGCTGAAGTTCGCGTTCGCTCTTTCGCAGAGCGTCATTTGCCCGAGCTTCTTTCTCGAGCGAACGGCAAAGCTCCTCGGCGTAACTTTCGGCCTCCTTTCGGCGGGCCTTTTCGATCTCGGCCCGACGGCGCTCGGAATCCGCCTTCTGCCGTTCTGCTTCTTCGACGTTGGCGATCGAGCGGTTGATCTCGTTGATCAGTGTTCGGTAATTGATGTAAGCAACCGCGATGACGATAAACGAGATGATCCCGAGTGCGACGTCGCCATAGTTGAAGACCTTGAACGTCGCGCCCGCGATGCCGGCGCCGGTGAAATGCGTCAAAGCGGAAGAGACACAGTGTGTTTTCCAAATCTCGAGAAAACTACCTTGTGTCCTAAGCTTTTGATAAAAGGCGGCAAATGCGGACGAAAAGAAAAAGTGTGCGAGGGCGGTAATGCCGAGTACGGCGGCGAGCGTTCGAGTATCGGTAAGCCTAAGTTCGATGAAGGCCGAGCCGTAAACCGTACGAGAGAAAAGTTCGACCACTCCGTATGTCGCCGCCGCGATCAGTGCCGAGAGCGACGAGTTGAAGATGACGAAGTACCTTGGCGATTCCTTTCTGCGCTTTTTCAAATAGACGCAGTTCGAGAGGGTTTCGACGAACGCGGTGATAACGGCAAGTTCGCCGCCGTAAACGATAAACGTGAAGAAAACAACTGCGTCCGAGAAACTGAGCGTCAGGTTCGAGCCCGAAAGCTGGAGCGTCATTCTCGGGGCCGCAAAAACGGCAAACGCCAAAATGAAAATGTAGCTAAACCCGATGGGTGTGAACGGGACCGCTGCCAATGCACCGGCGAGCGCAAGAATTCCCAACGCCGAAACCGCGATCTTTACATAGTAAGAGAGCGCCGTGCGTGAGGGGAGTTCGGCAGTTGTAGCTAGCGGATTTTCCATCCGGGAACGTGGAAGACTCGGATTCTCGATAACGCTTGATTCGGGAAGGCCGGGAATTCAGCCTCTAAAAGCTTAGCATTTAGCCCAAAAATAATCCAGAGAAAAGTTCATGCACAGGTTTGTTGTGTATACCAGCTAAACACATGGCTCTCGTATACCAACTATACAGTGCCGTAAATGTTGCAAATGCGACTGTTATGAGTCGATGGCCGAAATGCTGTGTATTTAATATCCAATATCGCCGCGGATCGCCACATCGGACCCCGAACCGCATTCACCGCCATAAACCCAATATTGTCAATGATTTATGCTGTGTCTAAGGTGGGGATAAAACTATGGCACAACGGTTGTAATTAGAAAGGCAGCGAGAGACAAAGACTCTCAACAAAATAACAGGGAGAAGAGAGAAAACAATGAGGAACTTTAAGAATATCGCAGCAACGATCGCACTGGCCGGAATGATCATGCTTGGAAGCTCGGCTGCAAACGCCGGGATCATTATCGACAACGGCATTATCATCGATAACGGCGTCGGTAAAGAGACCAAAACCACCCAGCAGTGCTCAGAGAAGTCGGAAAAGCCGGATTGGGGCATCATCATCGACAACATCGTCGGGATCATCATCGATAACTTCGGTGGCGGCATCATCATCGATAACGCAACTGAGCGTCAGGACTGCGGCATCATTATCGACAACGGGATCATCGTAACCGACTAGTCCTGTTCAGCCAACGAGCTTAACCCCCACACCTTGAGGCGGCCGTTTTCCCGCGACGGTCGCCTCACCTCTATTTATGGGCAAGGCCGGCAGAAAGCGAACGAAGCGTTTCAACTGATCGCGGAAGGGCCGTTATCAGCCGCTCGACTTCGTCGTTCGTGGTGAATCGCGAGAAGCTGAACCTGATCGCTCCACGAGCGAGTTCATCATCGCGGCCAAGGGCAATGATGACCGGCGAAGGCTCGATCGAGCCGCTCGAGCATGCCGCTCCGGTCGATACGGCAAATCCCTGCATATCCAGGTTTATCAGTAGCCCTTCGCCTTCGATCCCGCGAAAAGAAATGTTTGAGATGTTCGGGACTCGCCGGGGTCGGTCGCCGTTAAGATAGGCCTCCGGAATCGATTCAAGCACCCGGTCTTCGAAGTCGTCTCTGAGTTTACGTAAACGTTCCGTTGTCTTAATCAGGCTGCTTGATGCCTTCTCGGCTGCCGAGCCTAAACCGACTATCTGAGCGACAGGTTCGGTCCCGCCGCGGTTTCCCCGCTCCTGGCGGCCGCCGATATTTTGGGGATGAAGGCGAACGCCACGGCGGACGTACAGTGCACCGATCCCTTTCGGGCCATGGATCTTGTGGCCGGAAAGCGATAGTAGGTCACAGCCCAATTCTTCAACATCGACCGGCATTTTCCCGACGGCCTGTACCGCGTCCGTGTGCAGCCAAATACGCTGCCCGGCATCGCGGCGTGAGCGAATCGCTCGCCCGATATCAGCGATCGGCTGGATCGTACCGATCTCATTATTCACCGCCATTATAGAAACCAGCACGGTGTTTTCGCGGATGGAGTCTTTCACGGCGCGATGATCAACAACGCCGCTTTCATCGACCGGGATTACTGTAACGTCGCAGGAAATGCCCGATAGGTCGTCGCAGACCATCTTCACTGCCGGGTGTTCGATGGCAGAGACGATCAAATGAGGACGATGGTCCTCATTCTCGGATGGTTTTCTTCGAATGGATTCGACCGATCCACGGATCGCGAGGTTGTTGGATTCCGTACCGCCGGAGGTGAATACGATCTCAGCTGGACGAGCATTTATGAGTGCGGCAACGCGATGACGAGCTTTATCTACTGCGGCCCGTGCAGTTTGGCCGAAGGAATGAATACTCGAAGCG
This sequence comes from uncultured Chloracidobacterium sp., assembly GCA_964526245.1. Classification (GTDB taxonomy): domain Bacteria; phylum Acidobacteriota; class Blastocatellia; order Pyrinomonadales; family Pyrinomonadaceae; genus OLB17. Next base: position 7,869 of record CAZGLZ010000092.1, read on the forward strand.
TTGCCGTAATCGTCCGTCAAGAACGGCAGCATTTCCTCAAGAACGGCCGGGTCGAGCCGCGTGGTTGCGGCATTATCGAGGTAAACTCGCTCGAACATACACCCAGTCTAGAACTTTTTGGTCGAGATGTGCAGCCGGTGCTGCGGTGAAGCACAGAATCGGATCAAAACTGATCGTCTTCGCCGATAAAAACGATGTCTGTGACGTCATTCTGAACTTCGATCACAAAAGCCGGAAAGGCGAAAAGATATTTGCGATGTGCGACCGAAACTACATAGGTCTCATTCGGTACGACATCATGGAAGACAAATTGCCCAAAGGAGCCGGTGCGGGCATAGCGGAGAGCGTTTTCATCATCCATTAGAACGACGACGGAGTTTGCGATCGGCGCGCCTGCCGCGTCGGTAACTCTGCCTGCAACGATGACGTTGTTGCCTGCGGGCGAAAATAATGAAAGCAGCCGACCGATCGGTTGTTTGACCTTTGTCCGTGCCGCGGGTATTTGCTCCGATCGTTCGGTTGTCTGAGCAGTGATCTGTAGGGCGCCGAAGAGAGCAACTAACGTGAGAATAAACGGCGCAGTCATTGCAGACGGGGAGAATCGCAAATCAGATGTTTTGAACCTCATACGCATTTTTGGTCGCGAACCTCATCGCGACCGACGATCGGACAAAAGGACGAATCTAAACGACTTTCAGAAAAACTTGAGACGAGCGACGCTAAATTAACGGAATAATAACACTTTTCGAACTTTTTGCAAGAATTTTTTATTTGACATTTTGGGCTAATCGGGGCCGAATCGATTTCCTTTGCTGTCCGAATACGATAAATTAGAGCTTGACGGACTCCGGTACAATCCGGATTGCTGTCGAGGTGTGGCCTAAAGATGGATTTTACGACTAAAGAGATCTTCAAGCGGTATGCGAGCATTCTGATCGGGAAGCCGATATCGCCGATATTTTTGAACATTTTGGTAACGAGCGTTTGCGACATGCGGTGTACGCACTGTTTCTTTACCGAGGAGCTCGATGACCGCCCTCGGAAAAAGCTCCAGATGAAGACGGACGAGATCGCCAAGATCTCCGAAACGCTTGGCGGTAATTTGGGTGTGCTTGTGCTTGCCGGCGGCGAGCCGTTCACGCGGAAAGACCTCCCGGAGATCGTTCGGGCTTTCTATGAGAATAACAAGCTTGATTCGGTTTACTTGATGTCGAACGGACAGATCCATCAGCGGATCTTTCCGGATGTAACGCGGATCCTTGACGAATGCCCCGACCTGAACGTTACGGTCGCGCTCGGCATCGACGGGATGAAAGAAGCCCACGAGAAGATACGCCGAAAAGAGGGAAGCTGGGACAAGGCGATCCACACGGCCCGAACGCTGCAGCAGATGAAGCAGGAACAATATCCGCGGCTCGATATTCAGACCTGTACCTGCGTGATGCACTCGAACCAGGACACGATCTTCGACTGGTACGACTTCCTGAAATATGATCTCAAGCCGGACAAGGTGAACATCAACTACATTCGCCCACCTTCGGCCGATCCGATCGAGCTTGAATTTGATTCGGAGAGATATGCGCAGCTTTCACATATGATCCTTGAGGACACGAAGAACGCTGCCCTCAAGAATATGTACGGCGGTAAATCCGGGATATTCAAGGCCGCGGTCGATATTTACATGCACGACGTCATCACAAAGACGAAAGAGGAGAACAAGGCCCAGCTCAAGTGCTACGCCGGCAGTGCCGGTGCGGTGATCTACGATACCGGTGCTCTTTCTTCGTGTGAAAACAAGGCGGACGTGCTAAATCTTCGCGATTACGACTGGAACTTCCAGACGGCGTGGAACACGGACCTGATGAAGGCCCGGCGGAAAGAAGCCGGTGCAGGTTGCTACTGCACGCACGAATCGAACTGCTTCTATCCTTCGCTGCCGTTCAATGCCGGCCACCTGGTGAAGATCAAGAAGCTCGAGCGTGACATCCGCAAAGCTGCCAAGGAGTCCGGTTTCGCGGTCGGGCGGGAAGTTGCTCTCAAAGCCTAGTTCTTAAATGCAGCAGAACACGCCAAAGATCCTCATTCTTTCGTCCGATACGGGCGGCGGACATCGCTCCGCCGCTCAAGCATTGGTCGATGGGGTCGAGCGCTTTTGGCACGGCGAATCGGCTGCAGTTCGAGTTATTCGGGCCATCGAGGACAGCCACCACATCACCGAGAAGCTGGTCAATATCTATAACTGGATTCTGCGGCACAAGCAGAGCTGGATGAAGTATCTCTACTGGGCGGTCAACCGGTTCCGTCCGGAAACGCGAGAGTTCTTTCACCGCCGGTGCATGGTCCACCTTCGCGATGTCTTCGAGAAATGGTGCCCGCACGTTGTCGTCAGCGTTCACCCGTTGACGCAGCACATCTTTGCACGAATTCTCCGCGAACTGAATTTACTTGGCCAGATACCGTTGGTGACCGTCGTCACCGATCCCGGTTACGGCTTTTGGAAGGGCTGGGCCTGCAACGACGTTTCGCTTTACCTGGTCGCAAATGACGATGCAAAGCGTCAGTTGATCGACTACGGCGTTGAGGAATCGCGGATCAAGGTCTCCGGAATGCCGGTGAACCCGAAGTTTCGCGAGGTGAATGAAGGCAACGCACAAAACGCTCGGAAGGCTTTCGGGCTTGACCCTGATAAATTCACGGTGTTCGTCAATGCCGGCTGGGTCGGCGGCGGCAACATCCCGACGATCTTTAAGGAACTCGTCCGCGGTGAACTGGACGTCCAGGCGATATTCCTCGCCGGTAAGAACGAGACTCTCCGGGCTGAAGCTGAAGAGATCGCCAAGCACGCGAAGTTCCCGGTGAAGGTGATCGGCTATTCCGACGAGATCGAAAAGCTGATGCACTCGGCGAACGTGATGGTCTCAAAGCTCGGCGGCCTGACGACCTTCGAAGCACTAGCCTGCCGGCTGCCGATCATAGCCGATGCAACTACTCCGCCAATGCCGCAGGAAGCCGGAACGGTCGATCTGGTCGCCAAGAATGGTGCCGGGATAATCCTTGAGCGATCAACGGACATTGTCCCGGCGATCAGGTCGCTGATGGAAGACGAAACAAAGTACCGTCGAATGAGGGATGCGACCGCATCGGTCTCGCTGCCGGATTCGACCGAGCGGATAATTCGCGAGATAGCGGCCCTACTTCCGGCAAGGCAGGCCGACCGCGTCGAACTTGCCGCTGCCTGATCGAGCAAGCAACGCCTTCGCTTGCCAGATAAATCCCATTAATTTAACCTTAGTCTTTCGTTACGAGTTCTTGTTCACTAGGAGAACCCTGCTTGAACCTTTTATTAGAAGGAAAAACCGCGTTCGTATCCGGCGGCACCCGCGGCATAGGGGCCGCACTGTGCGAGATATTTGCCCGCGAAGGAGCAGATGTCGCCTTCAATTACCATACCAGCGACGATCTGGCCGAATCGGTCAAAGCAAAGGTCGAGGCATTTGGCCGCCGGGCACTGGCCTTCAAAGTGTCGGTGACTGACCGCGTTGGGATGAAGCGCGTCGCCCGCGAGATAGCCGAGTCCTGGGGCCACATCGATATCCTTGTGAACAACGCCGCGGTGAACAAGGCAGATAACTTCGCAACAACAACGGACCGATCGTGGGACTGGGTCGTCGATACGAACGTCAACAGCCTCTTTGCGGTGACGAAGCCGATCTATAAGCAGATGATCCGCCGGCGGAGCGGTACGATCCTCAATATCACAAGCATCGGAGCGATCCGTGCACTGCCGACCGCGGTCCATTACGCGACGTCGAAAGCTGCGATGATCGGATTTACCAAGTGCCTCTCGCGGGAGGCCGCTAACTTTGGGATAACCGTTAATGCGATCGCCGCTGGAATTTTTGATACCGATCTCGGGAATACGCTCCCGGCACGACTGCTCGAAGCCCATGAGAACTGGGTTTCGTTACGCCGGCTTGGCCGGCCCGAGGAACTTGCCGAATTTGCCGCATTCATCGTTAGCCCGCGAAATTCATACATGAACGGCGAGATAATCACCGTGGACGGCGGAACGATCACGTAACGGCCTGCCTTCGTCTGTACATTTCACCCCACGAGCAGTATTAGCAAATGAAATTGCAATTCAATACTAACTGTTGTAAATAAAGAACTTATCTTGACAGGTTCAATTCTGCCCGCTAGACTCTTTTAATAGGATCGAATCCTAAGGAGAGATATGGGACGACAAGAATTGATCGACAATCTGAACAAGGCGTTGGCCTGCGAACTCGCCGGCGTCATCCAGTATTCTCAGCACAGCTATTTGGTAACCGGCACGGACAGGGAAGTTTTTAAGGGCTTTTTCCGTGACCAGGCGGAAGAGGCTCAGGACCACGCAGAAGTGCTCGGCGACAAGATCGTTGCACTCGGCGGCGTGCCGACCGTTGAGCCGGCGATGATCCGGCAGTCGGTCGAGCTAAAGGACATGCTTTCGCAAGCGCTTGAGCTCGAACGGGAAGCAATGGCAGCTTATATGGCTGCTTGGGCCGCGTGCGACGACAACGACTTGCCTCAGAAGTTCTGGCTTGAAGGGCAGATATCTGATGAGCAGATGCACATCGAGGAACTCGAAAAGCTAACCTCCGAGCGGACGGCAAAGGCCGGAACGGAGCGGATAGTTCTAAGGGAAGTCAGTTAACTAGTTTCAAGGAAAAAAATAGCCGGGCTCATTTCTGGGCCCGGCTTTAGTTTTTTCAGGGGGAAGAACTATGATGAGGACGGGAAACCAAGAATGCGTGCAGAACCGTCAACAGGTTCGCCGATTTCTGCCGACCGCAGTCGAACACGGGCGCTTGCCAAAGCACGATGGAGGTCTTCAACCAGTTCAGCCTCAAGTGCAATGGTCTTCTGAGTATTCCAACCGAGCCCGTCGGTCCAGGTAGCCAACTTGATCACGGCCTGGCCGTTCTCAATCGAGACGTCGATTCGTTTCTCGTCATTTGCGATCGGAGCGAACTGCTTTTTTAACTGTGTCTGCATCAATGTTACGAAACTGAAAACCAATTTCATTAAGAGAATACTTCAAAAAAAGTATCCCGTCAATCCTAAAGACGCAAAGGACGACGGGATACGGAAAAAAAGTAAGAAACCGATCAGTTAGTTCCTTTCCACTGTTTGATCTGATTCTCGAGATTGGTCAATGCGTTTTGGCTTGCCGGCGGATTTGCTGAGCGGCCGGCGGCGAGTGCAGCTTCACCGGCGGCGATCGCATCGGCTTTCCGTCCCATTTCACCAAGCAGCCGGGCCTTAAGCGAGAGCACGCCGAAGGATTTGTTCATCCTTTCCGCTTCTTCGACCCACGAAAGGGCATCGGCATAGCTGCCGGTCATCTTTTGCGAGAGAACGTAGTTCGCGAGAGTGATACGCTCGCTCATGGTCCGGCGGCGATTGTCGTTGACGAACCGTGCGTTGAAATCGCCGACGTCAACCGTGAACGGCACAGCAATGTTTTCCCAGCGAATATTGACCTCAGCGGTGCTGCCTACCACCTTTTCGAATTCGATGGCCATCGTTTCATGGAACTCCGACTGACGAGGCGTTACTTCGACCTTGAGCACATCATCTTTAGGTTCGTGCGTAAAGGCTCCCCACTGGTTCCAGTTCTTATTGAAAATGATGGTCCAGTTGCCGGTGGTCGGAAGCGTGAAAAGGGCGTATTTGCCCTTGGCAAGCTTTTGGCCGTTGATCATCACGTCGATCGGGGTTTCGAAGACCGTAGCGTTGTTTGCACCGGTCCGCCAAACCTCGTTGTAGGGGACAAGCTCGCCCCAGATCTTGCGGCCCTTAACGTTCGGACGGTGGTACGAGATCGATATCTTCGCGTCACCGATCATCTGCGAGGTCTCCTGGAAATTGCTTTCGCGAGGAATGGTGACCTGTGCCGAAACCGCCACCGCGAACGCGGCGACGAGCATTAGAAATAGCAACCCTTTTGTTCTCATTTTTCTAGTTTCTCCTTTGCCCGGGTGATGAA
>CAZGLZ010000093.1:0-13666 GCA_964526245.1 uncultured Chloracidobacterium sp.
TCGATCGAAGACTTGCCGCAGACGCCGCAGCTTGAGGTCGTGTAGAAATGGCGTTCGAGCTTCTTGAGATCGACCGCCGAGGCGTCGGCAAGATCGACACGTATCGTGTTTGAGTTTAGGGCGGCGGCTCGGTCAAGCGTGCCTTTCTGCATACCGATCTTCAGCCCACAGTGGCGGATCTGCTTGACCTGTTCGGGAGCTTTAATGATGCCTTCGGTGAAGAGAAATCCCGCAGCAAGTTCAGCATCGTCGCCGGGCGTCCGCATTGTTATCGAGACGGCCCGATGCTTCCCATCCGGAAAGCCGAGGCGAATCTCAAGCGGCTCCTCAACGGCAAGCACATCATCGAACATCCGCCCGTCCGACGCCGTGACCGTCATCTCCGCCTGCGAAATTACGGGTCCCACTTTCACGATCAAGATTTTAACACCGCAGAGACGCAAAGACGCAGAGATGAAGAAAAACAGGATGGACAGGATGAACAAGATAGAAATAGCTGCGATCTGTCGCCCTTCCCATCCTGATCATCCTGTCTATCCTGTAAAATTTATACTCTGTGCTCTCTGTGTGCTCTGTGGTAAAGATGCCTTAATCTGCGGGCAAGATGCGGCCGCGGCATTCGCCTAAGCCGATGCGGCGGAAGCCCTCTCGTTCGCAGAAGCCTTTCATTATCACTTCGTCGCCGTCTTCGAGGAAACGCCGCTGCTCGCCGCTGGGCAGTTCGAGCGGTTCGGTGCCTCGCCACGTCATTTCGAGCAGGCAGCCGCGTTCGCTTTTTTCCTTTCCGCTGACCGTGCCGGTCGCCATCAGATCGCCGGTTTGCAGGTTGCAGCCGTTCGAGGCGTGGTGCGTCAGCATCTGGCCGATCGTCCAATAAAGGTCCTTGGTGTTCGAACGCGAGATCATGAACGGCTCGATGTTCTCATTCCGCATCTTTTCCGTATGGATGTAAACTTCGAGGTTGATATCGAGCCCGCCGAACTTGCGGTTGTTCTCGTCTGACAAATAATCGAGCGGCTGCGGGTCTTCCGCATCGCGTTCGAACGCCGGCACTCGAAACGGTGCAAGTGCCTCCATCGTAACGACATACGGCGAGATCGTCGTCGCAAAGCTTTTCGACAAAAACGGCCCGAGCGGCTGATATTCCCACGCCTGTATGTCGCGTGCGGACCAGTCATTGACCAGACACACGCCGAAAATGTGATCTTCCGCGTCTTTGATATCTATCGGCTGTCCTAGTTCATTCCCCTTGCCGACAAAGAATCCGAGCTCCATCTCGTAATCGAGGTTTTTACACGGGATAAACACCGGTGGCTTCTCCGCATCGCTCCTGTTCTGGCCCCGCGGCCGCTTGATATCAGTTCCTGATATCACTATCGACGACGCCCGCCCGTGATACCCGATCGGAATATATTTGTAGTTTGGCATCAACGGATTGTCCGGCCGAAACATCGACCCGACATTCGTCGCATGATAGATCGAGCAGTAGAAGTCTGTGTAGTCGCCAATCCGCTCAACGGGCAATTCGAAACATACGTCGTCTAATGACAAGAAGGCGCGCTCGACAGCGGGATGGTCTCGCAACTCGGGATTATCATGTCGCAGAAGATCAACAACACGTGCACGAATCGACGACCCTAACTCTGCAGGCATAACGCTCCAATCCAGCCCTGGATCGTCAACAAAAGACGGATATACTTCCGAGCGAATCCCCTTCAGAAAGGACAGCTTCATCCCATCAAGCCACTCAGCTTCTAGCGCCGCTAAATCTAGCACCCTATTCCCGATTGCCACTCCTATACTCGGTGTCGCGACTGCCTTCGAATTATTGATAACGCAAAACGGTAAATTCTGTATCGGAAAATCCGTGTTCGGGTCGTTGGCTGATTCGACCCAGCTTTTTAGGTTCGGGTCGTGGGTTTCGTTTATCTCGTACATATGTTTTTTTGCTCACACCCTGCTAACCCGCCGACGTAGGCCTCTCAGCCCCTGCGGCTCCCACACAGGCGGAAACCCGACCGGTAGGGAGGGTGTCACTTCTTTGCGATCAAACAAGGTCCGGGAAGTCATCCCCCTGTCCATACAGAACATAATCCACCGCCCGATCGACATGGACCGATTTCCATAGATACCGCGTACTTCCCCCGCGAGACCATATTTTCTCATCGGCAACAAGTCCGGCCTTTCGCAGTTCGCGTGTCACGTTCGATTTGAATGCGTTCATAATAACGTCCGGTTTAGCCGCCGCCGAAACAACACTATGAGCATGGTTCGAACGCACATTTAAGGCAAATAAAGAATACTCCCGGACCGTGCAGACCTCACGAATTGCCTTATCGACGACCCTCCGGCTATCTGCATCGAGAAGGAACGCATCACCTGCGATCTTGGCTTCCATGATGCGATTAAGCTTCTTGTTCGGCTGGATCGCCGGTGATCCGTACGCATTTTTCCCCTTGTGTCGATCCACCGAAAATCGATCATCCCCGTGCAGCCATGTGCCGTAGGTCCGAAAGGTGATCAGGTACGCGATCGGCCGTTCATTGTCGTCCCAGTCGAGGTATTGGACCATGATATTCGCTCATTCGTAATGTTAACTAACACCCTCCCTACCGGTCGGGTTTCCGCCTTTGGTGCCAATTAGCTTGCAGCATTTTTACCGTAACACGCCTAGCTTATTCGCGGTGCCACGATGGCTTGATGGTTCGCTTTCACACCCTCCCTACCGGTCGGGTTTCCGCCTTTGGTGCCGGTTGGGTTTTCGTCTTTGTGCCGAACATACAATACCTCTACAGCAATCCCATGGCCCGGAGGTCTTCTACGGGTTCGTCGAATGAGCACGAGCCGAAGGAGATCATTCCGCGGGTGCGGACAAGCTTGAGGTGAGCGGTCGTCAGGAAATACTCGCTTCGCCAGGCGACGCCGCCCTCGCTAAAGGAAAAGACCTCTTCGAACTCGTCTTCCATCAGCTCCTCGAGCAGCGAAGGCCGGTAGCTCTCGCGGGCAAAGGCGGTCATCAGCAGCATGTTCAGAAAGCCGTGCATCGCCCCGCGGGGCGCGTCCGCGGCATAGGTCAGCGGCTTAAAGCAGCGGAGCGGATGGTGGAGCCCGGCCGTCGCCTTGAAGGGCACGTTCGCCGCCATGCAGCTCCTAACAAACCGGATTATCTCGCGGGCCGATGGGAAGTCCGCCGGGGTCACACCGCCGGTGCGGATCTTTGCCCGCTGTTTGTGAGCGGCGAGCGACATGACAAGATCGACGAACTCATCGCCGGTCGCTATCTCAAAAAATGCCGTCAGCCCCTCGGGCAAAAGCGCGACCGTGTTTTCGATCTTCGAAACGGTCGTCGCCTTGACCTCCAGCGAATCGATCACCGCCCGGCCTTCGTGCTCGCGATTGAAGTCGTTGATGGTCCTGATCGTGGCGGTAATGTCCTCGCCCGAGAGAGCGCTCAGCCGCCAGGGGAAGGCCGAACCGCCGGACAAGAGGTCGCCGGCACAATCAAGGAACTCATCAAGCCGGGCCGTCGGCACTACGAACCGCCCGAGCATCCAGCCGAGTTCGCCGCTCCGGTATGCCGCGTAGTTGACTACGGCCTCCTGCATCGAAAGCTGCGAGGGCGGAAATAGCCCGGCGTAGTCGATCACCCCTTCGAGCAGGGTTCTCAACGATTCGGCGGGCTTCTGGGTTTCGGCGGCAGCGGTCATTATTTTGCGAGCGATATTTGATTCCAAATCGGAATGATACGGATTGCCCCCGGCTTTTACAAACGCGTTGCAGACCGGCTGCCCTCTTGCCTCGCGCGGCGGATTCGGTTATCTTGCAAAGGATTTCAGCCGTTTATGCGTGTTTTAGGTATCGATCCGGGAAGCGAAACTCTCGGCTGGGGCGTGGTCGAGGGCTCGGGCTCGAAGTACACTTCGCTTGCCTTCGGAACGGTCCGCTCGAAGAGCCGCGATGCCTTTTCAAAGCGGCTGATGGGCATCTATGCCGGCGTTGCCGAGGTCATCGATGCCCATTCGCCGGACGTTCTCTCGATCGAGGAGGCCTTTTACGCAACGAACGTCAGTGTGGCGATGAAGCTCGGGCAGGTCCGCGGCGTCGTGCTCCTGCTTGCCGAGCAGCGTGGGCTGGCGATCGCCGAGTATGCCCCGCGGCTGATAAAGCAAACGGTCGTCGGCTACGGCAATGCCGAAAAACATCAGGTCGGCGAGATGGTTCGGATCCTGCTCGGGCTTCGGGCCGTGCCAACGCCGCACGATGCGGCCGATGCTTTGGCAACCGCCATCTGCCACTTCCACCATGCCGGTGCCGCGGCCCGGATATTGAAGCAAAGCCTATGAAACCTGCTCTCCTGCTGCTCTTTCTTCTTGTGTTCACGTTCACCGCCGAGGCCCAACGCCGCTCGCGTGCCCGCACTCCGCAGCCGCCCGAGGTCGGCAAAACGGCGGTCGTGATGGACGAGACGATCTCCGTGCTCCGCGATCGGCCGAGCCTTTTTGCCAATGCCGTCCAGCGAATGCGTCGCGGCCGCGTTGTAAAGATACTTGGCGTTGCCGAGGCCGACGGCGTCAGGTTCTTTCGCGTTTCGGCCGTGCCGCCGGCGGCGGGCTGGGTTCAGGCCGATGCCGTTTTCGGCAAGTTCCGCCCGGCCGATGAGGAGCGATTTGTCTCGCTCATTCAGGCTTCCGGCGGCTTCGAACAGATCGAGCTCGCTGCGCATTTCCTAAAGCTCTATTCCGAATCGCGCTTCCGCCCGGCGGTGCTCCTGCTTTACGGCGACCTGCTTGAGGACGCCGCTTCACGGCTCAGCCGCGATGCCAACAACCGGCTCGACCGCCGCGAAATGGCCGCAACCGGAGCACCGGTCCACAGCTACTTTCTCAATTTCGTAAGCCTCGACCGCTACCGGCGGCTGGGCATTCGTTTTGTCTTCAATTCCTCAACGCGGCTGTTCCATTACGACGGCGATTCGTGGTCCGAGGTCGTCCGCAAACATGCGAACAGCCCCGAAGCACCCGAGGCAAAAAAGCGGCTTGAATTGCTGAAAGAAAAGATGCAAAGGACAGCGACGCGTTAAAGTGCGGCGGCGATCTCGGCCGCGACCCGGGCGTTCGATTCGAGCAAGGCGATGTTCGCCTTCATTGTCCGGCCCGAACTTTTTGCGGCGAGTTCGCTAAGAAGGAACGGCGTTATCGCCTTACCGGTGATGCGTTTGGCCGTCGCTTCGGCGAGTGCGTCCGAGATCAGACGCTCGGCATCGGCCCGCGGAATCTCATCCGCCTCCGGCACCGGATTCACAACGAGCAACGCCTGCTGAAGTCCAAGCTCGCCTCTTGCCTCGGCGATCTTTGCGACGTCCGACGCCTTTTCGAGCCGGACGTCAACCCCGAGCCCGCTCGACCGCGAAAAGAACGCCGGAAACTCGCTGCAGCGCCAGCCGATGACCGGCACGCCGTGTGTTTCAAGCCATTCGCGGGTCGCCGGGAGGTCGAGCACGGCCTTCGCCCCGGAGCAGACAACGATGATCGGATTCTCGGCAAGCTGCGGAAGGTCGGCGGAGATGTCCGGGAGCGAACCGCGGTGAACGCCGCCGATGCCGCCGGTCGCAAAGACGCGGATACCGGCCTTGCGGGCGATGAAGGTGGTCGTTGCGACGGTCGTCGCGCAATCGAGCTTGCCGGCGATGGCGATCGGAAGGTCGCGGATCGATGCCTTGCGGACGTTCTCCGATCGGGCCAGATGCTCGATCTCTTCGCGGCCGAGCCCGGCCCTTATGCGCCCGCCGAGAACCGCTACGGTCGCCGGTATCGCACCGCCCTCGCGGACGATCGCCTCAAGCCTGAGCGCGGTCTCGATGTTTGTCGGGTAGGGAAGCCCTTGTGCGATAACGGTCGATTCGAGCGCGACGATCGGGCGGTCGAAATGGACCGCACCGGAGACCTCATCGCTTAGATCGATCCTCATGCGAGTAGGCGGAAGCTACTTGACGAACTTGCCGATACGGTCGAGCCGTGGATGCGTCAGGCAGCCGAGCATATCGCCGTTCGATGCTCCGCGGTCGCACGACCAATAGACGAACATCGCCCGGCCGATCACAAGCTCACGCGGCACGAAGCCCCAAACGCGGCTGTCCTCGCTGTCGTCGCGGGCATCGCCCAGAACAAAGAAATTATTCGGCGGAACGACCATCTGCTTGCCTTCAACGCCGAAATCGTAACCCGCGGTCGGGAGCCGCCGCCCGGCACGAACGGCATCCATCGTCGCTTTGTTGTAATAAACGGTCCACTTCGCGTTCGGGTCTTTCTCCTCGAACTCCAGGGTCTCAAGGGCGGAAATGCCGTTCGGAGCATCGCCGATCACGCGATTTTCCGGGAGCGGCTCGCCATTGATGTAAACCCGATTGTTGCGAAACTCGACCGTCTCGCCCGGCAGCCCAATAACGCGCTTTACGTAGTTGATCTGATATGCCTTGAGCGGCGGATTTGAGCCGCGATTGCGGTCCCTCTCCGGCCGCAGCCGGTTGCCGGGATACTTGAAAACGATGATGTCGCCGCGTTCGACGTCCCGCATCGGCAGAAACGGCAGCGGGTCGCCTGCCGGGTTGAAAATGAACTTGTTGACCAGCAGATAATCGCCGACGAGGATGGTGTTCTGCATCGAGCCGGTCGGGACGGTCACCGCCTGCAGGATGAAGGTCATGCCGAAGAGCGCCATCACAAGCGTCACCGTCAGCGACTCAAAATACTCGCGAAAAAGCGATTTCGGCGGGCCGGTCGGCTTCTTTGCCGGTGCCTTTTCCTTTTCGTTTGCCTCGGCCGGTCTTACTTCCGGCGTCTCAATGCTCATAGATTGTTAACTTCCGTCCGGGTCTTTGGTTGCGGCAAGTGCCCTTTCCGCGGCCTCCATTTCGGCCGCCTTTTTGCTGCGGCCCTCGCCCTCGGCCGAGCCGCCTTGCCAGGCGACCTGCACGCGAAAGGTCCGGTCGTGCGGCGGCCCGTGCTCGGAGATCGTTCGGTACTCCGGCAGCGGCAGCCCTCTTCCCTGCAACCGTTCCTGCAGGAGCGATTTGAAATCGACCGATGACTGCGGGCTGGCCGCTGCGATCCGCTCGCCGAAAAGCCGAAGCGTTACCTCGCGTGCGGCCGTGAAGCCGCCATCGAGGAAAACGGCTCCGATTACCGCCTCGAACGCATCCGAGAGGATCGCCGGTTTCCCGCGTCCGCCGGTGCGTTCCTCGGCCGGGCCGAGCAGCAAAAACTCACCGAGCCCGAGCTCGCGTGCAATGCCCTCAAAGGCCTTTGCACTAACGAGCTGATGCTTCATCTGCGTCAGTTCGCCCTCGTGCGAGTGCGGATGCCGCCTGTAAAGCTCCTCCGCGACCGCCAACCCCAGAACTGCATCGCCCAGAAATTCGAGCGTCTCGTAATCGTCGCTCGTCGTTCGCGTCTCGCGGCCGGCCTCGCGTTCGGTCGCGACCGAGCTGTGCGTCAAGGCGCGACTCAGCAGGGCGTGATCCGCAAAACTATGTCCGATCCTTTCTTCGAGGTCCGCAATGCTCATCGGGGCCTCGTGATAGTTTAAGCGGTTGCCCTGCAAATACAAAACCGGACGCCCTTTGCTTGAAAGAGCGTCCGGCCGATCAATAGATGGTGTCGGAGGTGAATCCGAACCGAAGGGCAATTAGTTGCCCGAAGCGGTATCGGTCGAGGTTTCAGTAGCGGTCGGCGGTTCGACAACGACCGGGGTGACCTCTGAGGTCGGGTTCGGCATCGGCTTCTGGGTCGTCGATGCGATGAACTCGTCAACGCCCGTCTGATTGTCAAAGCGGACGTTGTACAACTGCTTGATGCTTTCGTAAAGCCCGTCGCGATACGCCTTAGACGCGGCATCCGCCTTGGTGTTCTTGTAGGCTCGTGCGAAGGCGTCCACACCGCGTTCGGCATATGCCTTCAGCAGGCCTTCCTTGGCGGCGATCTCGGCATCCTTGGCGACCTTCTCTTCGTCGGTCGTCAGGGCGTTGCGAGCCACGACCATTGCCTTGAACTCTTCAACGAGCTTCTGCACCTCGCCGAAATAGTAGTCACCGATCGCTCCGTAAACGAGCGGGTTGGTCTTGCCGACCGGCATCTGCGTCAGTTCGAAATAATCGTTGAGGCCGGCCTTCTTGTCGCCCTGCCCGTAAAACTTAACGTAGGCCTTGGCGTAGGTCAGGTCGGCGATGACCTGGTCCTTCGTGCCTTCAAATTCGAACACACCGAAAACGTCCTGGCCGCCTTTCTTCTTGGTCGCCGGCGTTCCGCCGCGGAGCATGCCAAGTGCCTTATCCGCCATCATCAGCGAATCGGAATTGAAGGAGTTATTCTTCTTCGGCGGTGCTGCCTCAAAAAGGGCTGCCTGGCCGAGCGGAATGATCACATTCAGGATACGCGGGTCGCCCGGAGCGATGGCCTGGATCTCCTTCGCTGCGGCAAACGCCTCGGTCCAGTTCTTGTTCTGGCCGCCTACGGCTGCGTCATACTTCTGGAAAAGCGGACGGAGCGTTTCGTCGAGGATGATGCGCTCAAGTTCTTTCTCCCACTGAGGCATCTGCGGCTTGAGCCAGGCGACAAAATCCTTGGCCGCCTCACAATTGCCGTATTTTTCAAGGTACTGTTTGCCGGCATCGACTGCTATCTTAAGCGTTGTGTCTTTGCCGTAATTCTCAGTTATCTTGGTGTAAAGAGCTCCCATCCCCTCAAAATCCTCGCACGGATCCTGAGCGGATACTGTTGTGCTTCCGGCAACGAAAAATGCTGCCAAAAGAGCTGCAAGACCGACATATCTAAAGATCGTTTTCATTTGTGTTACTTCCTCCAAAACCTGCTTGTTACTAACCTATCGGAAACCGGAAAACGCTTGAGTCGGTTTCGCGTGTTGTCTGATGTATCGTTCGGAAAAATAGTTGCAAGAAAACCAGGGCAAAATACTCGCCCGCCGGGAATAGCGTACCGGCCTGCCCGTAAAAAGCAGTGACCAATAATAATCATTTATTGCGGGAAATGATGTCAAGCGAGGGCGCGAAGATATGGGCCGGCAAGCCAGGCCCCTGCCCTAATTTCGCACTACTCGCGGCCGCGGCTTTTCTTTGGTGGCGGTTTTCGGTTTGGCCTTCGGATTGGGTTTTTTAGCGGCGGACTTTGAGTTCGCGGCCGGCTTGCTGCTCTTGGCCGTTGCCTTTGTATTGGTCTTCTTCGCCGGAGTTTTCGCCGCGGGCTTTGAGCTGCTCTTTGCCGGGGCTTTCGCGTTGGCAGCGGGCTTTTTGGCCGGCGCCTTTGCATTAGCAGCCGGTTTCTTTGCGGGCGGCGTTTTCGCTGCAGGCTTCTTTGCACTCGAGGCCGCCGGCTTTTTCGCCGGAGCGTTCTTTGCGGCAGCGGTTGTCTTAGCTTTTGCCGGAGCCGGCTTGGCGGCGGAGTTTGCAGTACGCGGGGCCGGCGTGCGTGCCGGTGCGTTCACGGGCCGCGAATCGGTCTTTTTAACTGCCGGAGCAACGGGCTTTACCGGCGTGCGTGCCGGGGTTGATGCAGCGGCGTCGCGGTTGTATTCGATCACTACGGGCTCGAAGACCGGAGCGGACTGTGCCGTCCGGGTAACTCGCGGCGTTTCGGCTGCACGCTGCTGCGAGGCTCCGGCGACGATGGTCCGTTGAGGAGCGGCCTCATCGGTCAATTCCTCGTCCTCATCCTCGTCGCGGTCATCGCCGGCACGCGCCGCGATCATCGCATTGCGAGGCTGGTTCGGCTGGCTCCGCAGGTTCCTTAAGGCAAGAAGCCTGACGGGGTCGCGTCGGATGCGGTTGCCGAGTGCGTTGTATATCTGGCTCGCAATGGCGGCTGAGATGCGTCCGCGGGCGGCCTGTCCGCGGGTGATGACGACCACGGCGTAATCCGGGTCCTCGACCGGTGCGACCGAAGCGAAAAGCCCGACCCACGAGCCCTGCCCAATGCAGGAACCCGTCTTGCCGGCGACGCCGAGCGTCTGATCCATTCCGCGTCGTGCGGTTCCGTATTCGGCGGCTCCCATCATTCCGGGAATAACACCCTTGAGTGTTTGCTCCGGCAGGTCGGAGGTGCCATTGATGCGTGCACGCTGGCTTGTCCGCTGAATGCTTTCACGGGAAAGCCGCGGCGTTACCCGCTTGCCGCCATTGGCGATGGTCGTAACCATCACGGCGAGCTGAAGCGGCGTCACTTCAAAATCATCGGCGTGCGAATAGATGCGCGGATTGTTGTTGCCATAGGGCAGCTTGCCGGCGTATTCGCCCTCGGCATTGATGCCGGTCGGCTGGCCGAGCCCGAGCTGCTTTGCATAGTAGATGAGCTTATCGCTCCCGAGCCCGTTGCCGACGCGTTGAAAGTACGGGTTGTTCGAATAGGCAAGAGCGTCATCAAGGTCCATCTTGCCCGCTTCGCCAACGATTGCTCCGTCCTGCGTGATCTTGTTCTCGCCGATCCCGGCAACGCCCGTTACGAGCTTGACGGTCGAGCACGGCTTGTAGCCTTTCTTGATCGCCCATTCCTGATTGACCATCGTCACAACGCGGCCGGTCTTCGCCTCCATCACGACGATCGTTCCGGCGCGGTCGCCGAGTGCATTAACAGCGGCCTGGCGAATTGCGAGGTCCTCGCCCTGTGTGTTGTCGCGGGCGATGTTCTCGGCCGTTTCGGTCCGCAGGCCACGCTCAAATGCCAATGCCCGTTCGCGGGCACGGCGAGCGGCCTCTTCGCGGCGACGCTGTTCGGCAAGTGCGGCCTGGCGGCGGGCTTCCTCTGCTTTTTTACGTGCCGCCTCTTTGCGCCGGTCGGCGGCGGTCATTTTCTTTGAGGGCTTGGCCGCAGCTTTTTTATCGCGGGCAGATGCGGTTCGGGATGATGTCGATTTTTTTGGGGCAGCCTTTTTGGTGGCCGCAGCCTTCTTAGGATCGGGCTTTGCCGCGGTCCGTTTCTTTGTTTGGCCGGCAGAGACACCGGCAAACACAAAAACGGCGATCAAAAACAGAAAACCGGAACGGCGGCAAAAGGCGATCATGGAAAGGTTCATCCGTTACCTCAACGTGCAGGGCGTTATTTTTTTAATCTAAAGTTGGAGGCCAAGTCCCGCAAGGAAGAGCAAATGTTGTAAAGCGGAACTTTGCGAATCGACTGAACTTCAAGATAACATTCAAACCACGCTTGTGCAAGGACTTTTTTAAGCACTTGCTTATCTGAAGCAATAATGGGGTTTTTGAGTACATTTCGCGGCCGCTTGCTGCTCATTCTGGCACTAATGCTGGTCGCCACGCTCGGCGTTCAGTATTACATCAATCTCTTGATGCAGCAGGAGAACTCCGAGCTCCGCGAGCGGCAGGCGCAGGCATTGCTCGCCGGGCTTCAGCTTGGCGTATCAAGCCTGACGCGGCAGGACCGCATCCGCGATCTTGTAGATCAGCCCGGCCAGGCCTACCTGGATGAAAGTTCGCGGCAGCGGATACTCGATATTTTGGTCATCACCAATGAATGGCAGGTGCTTGACAGCTTGACCGACGCATATTTGCCCGAAAGCGGCGAGGGCGATCAGGTGATCTACAAGCGGCTCGGCGACCTGACGGACCTGCCGCCGCTGATGAACGGCGAACGGCTCGGCGAGGACCTTGAGCGTTTTCCGAACCGACGGACGGCCGAGAACAAGCTCCGCAACGACGAAGCCCACGCGCTCCCGGTCGAGACCAGCGAAGGCCGCTGGTACATCATGGTCTTGCTCCGCAATGACCGTAACGAGGCGGCCGCCCGAGCGGCACAGCCGCTGCTCGTTACGCTCGGCGTTCTTTCGATCTCAACGCTGATCACGTTCCTTCTCGTTTGGCGGTTCACGCGGCCGATCGCGAATCTTTCCGATGCGGCACGGCGGGTTGCCGATGGCGACCTCGCGGTCCGCGTGCCGGACGAACACCGCGGCGACGAAATGGGCCGGCTGGCGATGCGGTTCAACGAGATGACCTCCGAGCTTGAGAAATCGAAGGTGCTTGAAGAGCAGCTCCAGCAGGCGGAAAAGAGCGCCGTTATCGGCCGGCTCGGCTCGGCGATCGCCCACGAGATACGCAACCCGCTCAACTACATCAACCTGACGCTCGACCATCTTCGCTCGAAGTTTGCTCCCGAGGAAGAAGACCGGCAGAAGACGTTCAAAAAGCTGATCACGCAAGTAAAGGACGAGGTCGCGCGAATAAACCAGCAGATCACGGATTTTCTCAGCTATTCGCGGCCGGCGGTCGCTGACCTGAAACCGGTTGACGCACGAGCGATCGTTGAAGACTCGCTCCGCATCGTCGAAGGCACTGCGGAGGAGAACGGCATCAAGATCGCCGTTATCGAACACGAAAATGTGCCGCAGATCGCCGCCGATGCCGAGATGCTTCGGTCGGTCTTCAACAATCTTTTCATCAACGCAGTGCAGGCGATGGGGGCGAGCGGCGGTAACCTGACGGTGCGCATCGAGCCGGACGCGGAGCCCGGCTTTGTCCGCATCGAGGTCGCCGACACGGGCAACGGCATCCCGGCCGAAAACCTCTCAAAGATATTTGAGCCCTATTTTTCGACCAAAGAAACGGGCACCGGACTCGGCCTCGCCATCGTCCACAAAGCGATCGAAGCCCACAACGGAAGCATTGAAGTAGATTCAAAAGAAGGCGAGGGGACGACGTTTGTTGTCCGGCTCAAAGCGAGCGAAGGCCAGGGACGAGGGACGAGGGACGAGGGTTGAGGGGCAGCGGGGAATCAATGGAAGAACCTAGGTCAGGCGGTGATTATCGGGCGCTTGTCGTCTGGCAAAAAAGTATCGTGCTGGTAAAAATGGTCTATCAGTTAACGGATTCGTTTCCGAAGGACGAGCGATTCGGCCTAACTTCCCAGATGCGAAGGGCGGCAGTGTCGATTCCTTCTAACATTGCTGAGGGGCAAGCACGGCGAACAACTGGTGACTACGTACGTTTCGTTTCAAATGCAGAGGGCTCACTTGCAGAACTCGATACTCAGTTGACGATATCGATCGAACTAGGCTATCTGGAAAGTAGTTCAGTCCAAGACTGCTACTCCATGATGGTTGAGGTCCGAAAAATGCTTAACGCGCTTCGGCGCGCATTAATGGCGAGGAAAAACTAGACGACGAGCCCTCGCCCCTCGTCCCTGCCCCCTAGATCTTATTCGCTCGTTACTAAACAAACTTATGGCAAGAAAATCCATCCTCGTCGTCGATGACGAGAAGAACCAACGCGAGATACTTGAGACGATCCTCTCGGGTGAGGGCTATGACGTAACGACGGCGAGTTCCGGCGAGGCGGCAATGAAGTTTGTCGAGTCGCGCCGCTTTGACCTCGTCTTGACCGACCTCAAAATGACCGGAATGTCGGGCCTCGATCTGCTCAAGGAGCTGACGAACTTCGACCGCTCGATCATCGTCATTTTGCTTACGGCGCATGGCTCGGTCGATTCGGCCGTCGATGCGCTAAGGCTCGGTGCGTTCGACTATCTTCAAAAACCCTACGATAGCGACAAGCTGCTCGAAACCGTTTCACGGGCACTCAACAAGCTCTCGGCGCTCGATACCGAGATCGTCTCCGTCTCGCCCGAGATGGACAAGGTAAAGAAGCTGA
>CAZGLZ010000094.1:0-9911 GCA_964526245.1 uncultured Chloracidobacterium sp.
TGTCATCCTTAAGCATCACGTTGAACCGCGGCTTGTGTTTTTTGATCAGGTTCGACTCAAGAACAAGAGCCTCGACCTCGGAATCGACGACGATGAACTCGAAGTCGGCGATCTGGCGGACAAGCTGTTGGGTTTTCCAATCGAAATTCCGGCTTGCCTGAAAGTAAGAGCGGACGCGGTTGCGGAGGTTCTTTGCCTTGCCGACGTAAAGTATCTTGCCAGCCGAATTCTTGTGGATGTAGATCCCGGCGGCGGTAGGCAGATTTTTCAGCTTCTCGTCGAGCGTCACGCTAAAATCTTACCGCAGACGCCAAAGGGTCGAGAAACGGGTACTATCCGGTGGGCTCATTTTCGGGGTCCGTCCAGCCGCCGCTTCTGGTCATAACGCCCCAACTCGATTCGGTCCGCAGAAGCCATTTGATCGTCCCCTCGAGCCGCCATATCGAGTTCAACTGCCGGTAGCCGAAGTTCTCAACAACAGCGCCTAGGACGAGCATCAGGAGGTCGCGAGTACGCGGATAGGTACGGAACGTGATCTCGTCGATCATTATTCCGCCGACCGAGAGCAGGAAGCCGGCCCCGAACGAAAGGACAAAGAAAGCAAAGACCGATTCGAGGCTGACAAGCCCAAAAGTGATGCTCAGGACGAAGAAGACGAGTCCGATCAGCTCGATCAGTGGGCTGATGCCTTCAAGGAAAAGCAGAAACGGGAACGCGAGCCAACCAACGCCGCGGCTACGCGGGTGGAAAAGAAGTTGGCGGTTCTCCCAAAGGCAATCGAAGAGGCCGCGTTGCCAGCGGACCCGCTGTTTTCGCAAGACCGTGAAGGTCTCAGGTGCTTCGGTCCAGCAGACCGGGTCGGCGACGAAGTCGATCCGATACGGGATGCGGTTGAGCCGAAAGTGCCGGTGCATTCGCAGCACAAGGTCCATATCCTCGCCGAGCGATGTATGGCTGTATCCGCCTACGGCGATCACTGCTTCCTTGTTGAACAGCCCAAAGGCGCCCGAGATGAGCGGAAGCGAATCAAGGTGGTTCCAGCCGACGCGGCCCGTTAGAAATGCCCGCGAATACTCGAGTACTTGAAAAAGCCCGAGCCAGGTCTTTGGCAGGCCGACGCGGGTCAGATGGCCGCCGGCGACGCCGCAGCCATTGAGGATTCGGACGTTTCCACCCACGCCGACCGTATCCGGATTGAGCAGGAACGGCTGGACCATCAGCATCAGGCAATCGCGATTGAGTATCGTATCCGCATCGAGCGGCATAAAGAGGCCGTAGCGGGCACCGTTTATACCGGCATTCGAAGCGTCAGCTTTGCAGCCGCCGTTCTCTTTATCGATGACGCGAAGCGATGGGTATTTTCGCGATTGATAAACACCACGAACGTGTTGGTGGGCGATGCGTTGGCGAAATGCGGTCGGTATCTCGACAAGGTCGAACTCGTTGGTCAGAACCTCAAGCGTCCGGTCGGTCGAGCCATCGTTAACGACCAGTATCTCAAACTCGTGGTACTCAAGCTGAAGCAATGCGTAAACGGTCGGGATGATCACGACCTCTTCGTTCAGAGCCGTGACGACCAGCGAAACCGGCGGCTCAAAGCCGCTCTGAGGACGGGGAAGTTTGTAGATCGACTGCTTGCGTACAAAGCGCGGCAGCACCACGAACGCGATCAGCGTTAGCAGCAGATAGGTGCCGTTCAGCAGAACAAAGTAGGTCAGGAAGAACCACTCGGTTATCTTGACAGCGTCTGTGGGTTCGGCTTGAAGCATACGAGTGCGCGTTCGGCGGCGACCTGCTGGAGCATCTCCCGTGCAAAGTCGCTCGGGAGCCTTTCAAGAAGTGGATCAATGCCGTCACCGGAGAGTTCGGGAAGGTCGAGAATGGTCCCCGCTGCACGATAGCGGACCCACCAATCCTGATCATCGAGCGTTTCGAGCAGAAGCGGGAAGTCATCGGGCTCGCCAAACCGGCCGAGCGTTGAGATAGCTTGAAGGCGTACTTCCCAGCGGTGGTCGCGAACAAGCTCGCGAACACGCGGACGGAGCGAGATATCGAAGACAGGGAGCAAACGGAGGCAGGCGATTAGGACCTCTTTTTGATCGGTATTGAGAAAGATGCGGGTGATGACCTCCGCACTATCGAAGATGTGGGCGAAGGTAAGATATGAGATCAACCGCGACATCTGGCGCTCTTCCGTACCGCGGTCGAAGGCATCCGAGACAAGACGACAAAGCGGCTCGGAAAGCACATCTGATTCGATCCGCTGAAGGATCTCCGCGACGAAGACCGGCGACCAGTCCGTTCGGTCGGCGATGAGCCCGAGCGTTTGTTCGAGAGCCTTCTCGACATCTATGCGTACCAATGCCCGCCAAGACCAATAAGAGACGATCGGGTCGCGGTCGTTGATCAACTGCTCGACCGCTTCGTAAGCACGGCGGTCGCCAAGGTTTCCCAAGGTATTTATCGCCAGCAGCTTGCGGTCGATCAAGCGGCTGCGGAGCATTGAGTGCGCGATCTCCGGTATTCCGAGCTGATCGGCAAAGCGATTAAGGCCGGCTTTCGCCTCGCCGTCAAGCGATTCGTGGAGATAGTTCCACATCTCAAGCACGGCAAACGGATCCTTGAGCCTTGCGAGCTCGGGCAAGGAGTCGTCCGCGGCCGTGATATGTGCCGGGCCGTTGCCGGGATCGGTGTCATTTGGAGAGGTGACGGCGTTCTCGGTCGCGAGGAAAAGAAGAGGTTCGAGCGAGCCCGCAACGGATGTGCGGTTCTCTGCCAACATCCGCGAACGACGCCGCAGGTAGATAAGCACAAGTGTGCAGGCCGCACCGGCCGCTCCAAAGGCATAACCTGTCCAAAGTGCGATCTCGGAAGCCGCAGGGCTAGAATCGAAACTGAGTTCCAATGTTCATCCCTCCCCGGTTGAAAAGATCGCCCTGCTGGTGGAACCAGCCGTCAACGGCGATGCCGATCCGGTCGTTGAGCCAGAATCGGCCTGAGAGGGAGAGGTTTCGAGTTTGAGTTCTGAGGATCCCGATACGCGGGCCGAGGTTTTCGTGCTCGCGTCCGAAGGAATAGGCGGCGCCGATGGTATTGCCGTTTTCGCCAAAGTAGCGATTGTACTGAATGCGATGAGATGGCGTCGTTCCGGCGTTGGTCAGGTTCGTGGTGTAGAGCGTGTAGGCGACGCGGTTCGCACCCCAGTATTTCTCGACGAGTCCGTATCCGGTCGTTGCCTTGACGCCGCGGTATGCCGTATATCGCATGCCGCCGTGGATGATCATTCCGCCGCCAATGTCCTTTTCGATCTCGCCCATGACGGAATATTTCCCGACGAAGCGGTTCGTCGAAGAGAACATCACTTCGGCGGTCATCGCCCATTTATTGGGCAGCCGTTGGTAGATGCCGCCGATCATCTCGGAATCGCGGACGCCGGTGCGTTCGCTCATCCGATAGGTGCCCCAGATGACCTGGCGGCGTCCCTTGTGGCGTTCAAAGGTGAAGCTGGTCACCCGCCAGTCGCCTTTGCCTCGGGAAAGCTTTTCCTGAGTGAAATTGAACGCGGCCTGATAGCGGACCGGTTGCGGATCGGACTCCTCAACGGGCGCGTCAAGAGCTTCCGTGTCCGGCACTTCATCTTGTGCGAACACGGGAAATGTGAGGATCAACGAAAGAAAGATCAGGAGGATCGGCTTCATTTTTATGGGCAGCGTTCAGGAGAGCAGGCGGCTCATCCGTATCATAAGCTCGTTGGGGCGGAAGGGTTTTGTTACGTAGTCGTTTGCACCCGCCTCGAATGCTTTTACAATAGTGGCTTCGCTCGATTTTGAGGTGACCATTATGACGGGCACTTTTTGCCAGGTGTTTCGCGAGCGGATGTTGGTGAGGACCTCGAAACCATCGGCAAAGGGCATCATTATGTCGAGAAAGACCATTTGAGGCATATCTTCATCGGCCGAGAGGCGGTCGATCGCGATGCGGCCATTCGGGAGTATCTCGACTTCGTAGCCGCGTTGCGTAAGCCAATGGCGAAGCAGCCGGGCGATCGTCGGATCATCCTCAACGACAAGAACACGGTTTCTTTGGATACCGGAAGGGTATTGTGCGGCCATAGGGGGACAAGACCGAAAAGACACAAGATGTGTAAAACTTACCGGGAGTACTTAAGAAGGGAGTTGTGTGGGGATGTGAGAAGGGTGCCCGAGGGCAACTTTTATTCTGGCACATTCGAGCAAGTAAAGTAAACAGGAAAGTTTTGTCTGCTATTTCAACAGTTAGAACCACCGATCCGAACGAGGCTGCCGGTTTCATCATCCGCGGCGGTGTTGTCGCCTTCCCGACCGAGACGGTCTATGGGCTTGGTGCGTCTATATTCAATCAAACGGCAGTTCGAAAGATCTTTGAAGCAAAAGGGCGTCCGTCGGACAATCCTCTGATCGCTCACATCGGTGACGTCGGGCAGGTCGAACTTTTGGCTTTGGAGTTGAGCGCCGATGCCGAGAAATTGATTGAGCACTTTTTCCCGGGTCCGCTTACGATCGTCGTGAAAAAGTCCGAGGCCGTACCGGCGATCGCGACGGCCGGGCTCGATACCATCGGCATCCGGATGCCGAACAGCGAGCTTGCCCTAGCGTTTTTAAGAGCCTGCGGAACGCCTATCGTTGCTCCTTCAGCAAACATCTCGGGAAGGCCGAGCCCGACGACTTGGCAAGCGGTGCTCGAAGACCTTGACGGCAAGATCGACTGCATCCTGCAGGGCGAGCCGACCGACATCGGGCTTGAATCAACGGTCGTCGATTGCTCGGTCGAGCCGCCTTTACTCCTTCGTCGCGGCGCCGTTTCGATCCACGAACTGAGAGCCGTTGTTCCTCTGATACGCGAACTCGCATCTGGCGAGGCCGGTGCGGAAAAAAGTCCGGGATTGAGGCACAAGCATTACTCGCCGCGGGCGAGGGTTGCAATTCGAAGGGAACTGCCTGCGGGATTTGCCGGCCGGGCAGCATTCATCGGCATGAGGAAGCCGGAAGGCGTATTCGTTGAAACCCGAGTCGCGAACTCGGCTGAAGAATATGCAGCAGCATTGTTCGAGTTCTTTCGCGAATGCGACCGCGGCGGCATCGAACTTATCGTTTGCGAGCCTGTGCCCGAAACAGGCATCGGTGCCGCATTGATGGACCGCATTCGCCGTGCGGCGGAGGGCTAGGCTATCGCGGCCTGGCAATGGCAAGTGCGTATTCGCCGGCGGTCTCGATCACCTCGGAAACGGCCTCCGGGTCTTTGTTCAGGTGCTGGATGTGCTCCTGCCTGAGGATCAAAAGCACCGGCTCGCCGCCGTTCTCACGAAGCAGCGGCGGAATGTCCGCCGGCCCGTTGAGCTTCCGTTGGCGGCCTTCCTCGGTACGGAAAAGCCTTCCGCTAAAGTAAAACTCGGCGTTGTGGTTTATGGTCAAAAAGCCGGCGACCGGCTTCCCGTCGAAACCGCGGCTCTCAGCCGCCGCGGCGAGTTTTTTGACCGAGTCGTTGTCAGCAAAACTCGGTAACGCGAACTGCAGGATCGCGAGAACGATAACAAGCATCGCGACCGCGGTTATCTTTATGCAAGCCTCGCGTCCCTGAGAGCGTAGGGCGAATCGCTTTGCCGCGATGCCAGCCAGAATGATCGCCGCCGGAACTGAGGGCAAAATATAGCCCGGGAGCTTCGACCCGGAAAACGAAAAGAAAACTAGCGGGACCGTCATCCACGCGAACGCGAAGGTCATCAGAGGCCGTAGCGATCGCTTTTCCGCATCCGTATCATCATCGGTTCGGCTTAAGGTGATGCCCGAAATAATCTCCCTCACCGCACGCCAAACGCCGACGGCAAAGAAAGGAAGCCACGGCAGGGTCATCAGCGGCAGCACCCAAAAGAAAAAATGAAAGGGCTGCGGGTGCTGGTATTTGTTAGAGGTGTAGCGCTGAAAATGGTGCTGGATGAAGAACTCGTCGATGAACTCCCAGCCGTGGCGGAGATACATCGGCAGATACCAGAGCGACGCGGCGGCGACCGCAACGGGAACACCCCAAAGAACGCTCAGCAAAACACGCTTCGCCGGAAGGCTTCGGCTTAAAACATGGTAAAAACCGACGATCGCGAATGGGAATACAAAGCCGACGAGCCCCTTGGCGATGACGGCAATTCCCATGAAGAGGTAGAAAGCGAGAAGCCCGGTATACGCCCGGCGTGAATTTTCCTTAGAGCGGTCGGCGATGAAATATCCGACAAGCGACGCCGTCAGCGGAAATGTCAGGATGATATCGAAACTCGCACCGCGGGCGAAAACGAGAATGCCAAGTGTAGAAACGGCAAGCATCGCCAGCCACTGGCCGAGATCGATCGTTGAACCCTCGCCTTCATTTTCCCTGACCGTTCGGCCGACGAAAAAGAGAGAAACCGCAACACCGAGCCCGAACAGAGCAGAGCCAAAGCGGGCTGCGAATTCATTCACGCCAAACAGGTCGTAGGACGCGATCTGCAGCCAATAGAGAAGGGCCGGCTTCTCGAACCAATGAAATCCGCCGAGCGTAGGCGTAACCCAGTCGCCTCGGATGAACATCTCGCGGGCGACCTGCGAATAACGCGGCTCGTCCGGCCCTAAAAGCGGCACGGTCAGCCCGAAAAAGAAGACGACCACGGCGAGCGAAAAGAAGCCTGCACGAAAGACCGGCGAACGTGAAAAGCGAACGAGCGATTCCATCTTTGTCATTTAGGGCCGATTGGCTGAAAATGAAAGTATTACCGAATAGCGAGCGGCATTCAAACAATGGCAACTGCAAAAAAGCTTAGAGCGGCGGCGATCGGCGTGGGTTCGCTTGGCCGGCACCATGCCCGCAACTATGCCGAGCTCGGCCGCGAGGGGCGGGTTGAATACATCGGCGCTTGCGATACTGACGCCGCAACCGCAGAAAAGATGGCGGCCGAGCACGGCGGAACGGCGTTTACCGATTGGCGTGAACTGCTGGGAAAGGTCGATGTCGTTTCTGTCGCCACGCCGACCGAGGCGCACTGCGAGATCGCCTGCGCGTTCCTCGAAACCGGCGTTCATGTTCTCGTAGAAAAGCCGATCGCGATGTCTCTCGGCGAAGCCGACCGGATGATCGCGGCGGCCGAGGGCTCCGGGGCAAAGCTGATGGTTGGCCAGCTCGAGCGGTTCAACCCCGCGATGGTCGCACTCAGGCCGCATGTTACGAACCCGCTCTATTTTGAGATACACCGCGTCTCGCCGTTCCCGAATAGATCACTCGACGTGGACGTTGTGCTCGATGTGATGATCCACGACCTTGATGCGGTGCAGTGGCTGGTCGGCGAGGAAGTAAAGGTGAGCGAGATCCGGGCCGTCGGCATTCCGGTCATCTCTGACAAGGTCGATGCTGCCAATGCCCGGATCGAGTTCGAGAACGGAGCGGTGGCGAACATCACTGCCTCGCGAATCGGCACCGAAAAGATCCGCAAAACGCGCTTCTATCAGACGAACGCCTACGTCGTGCTCGACTACGCGACCAAGTTCGCTTCGCTTACGTCGCTCAACCCGGACGCCTCGCATCCGCTGCTTGGTATTTCGATAAACCGGCTTGAGATCAACGACATCGAGCCGCTGAGAGCCGAAATAACGGCATTTCTTGATTCAATAGAGAACGATACACCAACGCCTGTAACCGGCGAGGACGGGCGGCGTGCGCTCGCCCTCGCGGTTGGGGTGCTCGAAAAGATCGAACACCACGTCAGCCGACTAAATGTAGGAAAAAGCTAATAGCTGTTAGCTGATAGCTATAAGCTTTTCGTAAGAATGACGGCCTAAGCAGCTGCTTCGCTGGTTTGGCCACGCATTGAGTTGAGCCAATCCTGCATTTTCTTTACGCGTTCGGCCCCGCCATCGGAACCCATAATGACGCTTTCGAGATGTTTGAAGGCATCCGGTGCGTCCCACATCTCGCGGAGTTGAGGCAGGAGCGGTTCGATCTTGGCGAAAACGAGGAGGTGTTCGCCGTTCGTGTCGTTGAACATTTCGCGGTCAATGGCACCGTGTGCAACAAGTGCGGCGGCCATGTCCCAGTAAGAGGTGACCATGCGAAGATAGGCGCCGACCTCGAGGTCCATCATCGTTGCCGAGTAGTGTTCGGCACTTTCCGGATGAAATGTGAACATCCAGTCTCGTGCCTTCCGCATAACGGGCTCGCGACGCAGGTCGTAGAGTTTAAGTATTAGTTCGGCCGATTCAGATTTGCTCATAAGATTCGTACTCCTTATTTTTTAGTTGGGGTAGGAAGTGTAAATCGGGCTGAGTGAAGTGTCAATTCTTATCGCTCCAAGTTAGGATAAATGTAAGATGAACGAGCGAATTTCGGCGTTTCTGGCTGAGCGGATCGCGGCGAACGATTTTCCATCGGCGGTCTATCTGGTCGCGGAAAAGGGCGAGGTCGTTTTTCACGATGCGCTCGGAAATGCGGTCGTCGAACCAGAAGTTATTCCCGCAAGGCTCGATACGATCTATGACCTCGCGAGCTTGACGAAGCCGTTGGTGACAGGGCTTCTAGCAGCATCGAAGATCGAACATAACGAGATTGGCCTTGATACCATGCTCGGAGCGACATCGCCACTTTTCGAAGGCTCTTCGGTATCCGGGCTGACCGTGCTGCAAATTGCAACGCATACTTCAGGGCTGCCGGCATGGATCCCGCTATATCGCGAGGCTCGATCGAACAAGCAGATGGATATCGCGGCAACGATCGGCGAGCAGACGTTGAACGCTTCGCCGCAGGTCGAATATAGCGACCTGAATTTCATTTCGCTTGCATTCTTGATCGGCGATGACCGGCTCGATGCGATCTTCGAGCATTCAGTGGCGGATCAACTTGCTCTCGGCCGAACGTGTTTCGAGCCGCTTTCCCGCGGGATCGCTCGAAGTGAGATCGCGGCGAGCGAGATGGGAAATGGCTATGAACGCCAAACCTGCATTGATCGTGGATACGCAACAGAGCCGCCTAAAGGCGGGACTCCGAACGCTTTTCGCGATCAGTTGATCTGGGGTGAGGTTCATGACGGGAATGCTTATTTTATGGGCGGGGTTGCGGGGCATGCGGGGCTGTTTTCGACTGCCGAGGAAGTCTTTAAGATCGCCTTGCAGTTCTTGCCCGATCACACAAAGCTACTAAAGCCGGAAACGTGCGAACTTTTCCGCACCAATTTCACGCCTAAGATGAATGAGGACCGTTCGTTCGCATTTCAACTTGCCTCGACCAAAGATTCGACCGCCGGCACGGCGATGTCACCGCAAAGCTTTGGCCACAATGGGTTTACGGGCACAAGCCTTTGGATCGACCCGGTTGCGGATCGAATATTTGTGCTTTTGACCAACCGAACGCACGCTCATCCGCTGCCTTTCGTCAACATTAACTCCGTTCGGAGGCGGTTTCACGACCTCGCGATCGAAGAACTCGAGAAAAAATAAGCAACTAAACGGCTGATTGGTAAATCATAGTGCGCGCTTTCCCCAGCGTTTTATCCCGGGATTGGAGTGTTGCTATGAAGCGATTTGCCCTATTGCTTGCCGTTATTGCGTTTGCCGGCACCGCCATTATTGCCCAGTCGAACCGCAGCAGGCCGCGTGTGGTTCCGACGCCGACGCCCGCTCCGACGCCGATCGTTGTTGACGGCTACGAGGACGACGTGGACGACGAGCCGGTCGTAACTGACCCGGCACGCCGTCGGCCGACGCTTCAGGGCGATCAGAGGCCCGGCAGCCCGAATGCCTCGCCGACCCCGCCGGCGGGCGAAGATGAGGTCATTCGCGTTGAAACAAATCTCGTTACGCTGCCGGTTTCGGTCTTTGACCGCAGCGGCCGGTTCGTCGGCGGACTGACCCAGCGGGACTTTC
>CAZGLZ010000094.1:10011-13465 GCA_964526245.1 uncultured Chloracidobacterium sp.
TCGGTCTTTGACCGCAGCGGCCGGTTCGTCGGCGGACTGACCCAGCGGGACTTTCAGATATTCGAGAACGGCAAGCAGCAGGAGATCGGCTTTTTCCAGTCGGTCGAGCAACCCTTTACGGTCATTTTGATGATCGATGTCAGCCCCTCGACCGCGTTCCAGATATCCGATATCCAGAACGCCGCGATCGCCTTTACCGAACAGCTTCGGCCGGAAGACCGCGTTATGGTCGTCGCGTTCGACCAGCGTGCGAGAGTGCTTACCCGCCCAACGAACAACCGTGCCGAGATCGCTAGGGCCATCCGGCAGGCGGATGAAGGGAACGGAACGAGCCTTTATTCCGCGATCGACCAGATGCTAAATCGTGAGTTCAAGATGATCGAGGGCCGAAAGGCGATAGTGCTGTTCTCTGACGGCGTCGATACGACCTCGGGCCGCCGGAGCACCTTTGAGAGCACACTTCGCGATGCCGAAGAGACCGACGTACTTATCTACTCGATCAGGTACAACACATTTCGCGACTATGGGGCGAGAAATGGCGGCGGCGTTTACAACCCGCGGCCCCGGCAGCGGCGAGGCGGCTGGGCAGACATTCTCGGAGCGATCATTACCGGAGGCAATGTCAGCATTGGCGGAAACACCGGTGCGGCGGGAACAAGCCCCGAGGAATACGCCCGCGGCAAGCAGTATATGGAAACGCTGTCGCGGAATAGCGGCGGAAGGAGCTTTGAGGCCGACACGCTTGTCGATCTTGACTCGGCATACCGCGGCATTGCCGAGGAACTTCGCCGGCAGTATTCAGTTGGTTACTATCCCGAGACGCAGGGACAGGCCGGCGAGCGTCGGCAGCTCCGGGTTCGCGTACTCAGGCCGAATCTGGTCGTCAGAGCAAAGTCTAGCTATATCGTTGGAGCCGGTGATCCCTCCTACGCCGGAAACTAACTATCCCGAAAAATGATGATGCCCGGAGAGGACCATCGGCCTTCTCCGGGCATTCTTTCGTTCGCCTGAACAAGTTCAGATCACCGTCCCATCGGCGATGACCGAGTTTTTCGGGACGATGATGATCCCGTCGCGGATGTAAAAGGCTTCGTCGGGCGAATCATAGTCGGTACGGCCCGCTTCGTTCAGGAGCCGTACGCCTTTGCCGATCCGCACGTTCTTATCAACAATCGCACGCCGGATGTGCGTATCGCGGCCGATGCCGATACTCGGACGGCCCGAGTCAAGGTTCTCACGCAGCTCAGGAATCGACTCAAAGAAATCCGAACCCATTATGATCGAATTTTCGATCCGAACGCCACTGTCGATCCGGCTGCGGAGGCCGATTATCGAGTTACGGGCGTAAACGCCATTGAGGATGCATCCTTCGCTAACGAGCGAATTGCCGATGTCGGAATCCTGGATCTTTGACGGCGGCAGATATCTGCTGCGAGTGTAGATCGGTGCCGCGGCATTGAAGAAATTGAACTTGGGAAGCGGCGCAGCAAGGTCGAGATTCGCCTCGTAAAACGCCTTTATCGTCCCGATATCTTCCCAGTAATCGTTAAAAAGATGTGCCTGGACGTTGTGGTCGCTGATGGCGGCCGGGATGATCTCTCCGCCAAAGTCATCCGCCTCGGGATAACGCTTAAGCAGGGCAACGAGCTTTTCGAAATCGAAAAGATAAATGCCCATCGAGGCAAGGTAAGGCTTGCGCTCGGCGTCCGACGCATCAAGCCCGAAGGCGGTCGTATCGACACGCATTTCCTCGAGAGCTTCGCCTTTCGGCTTTTCGCGAAACTGAACGATCCTTCCATCCGAGTCGGTCTTTAGCAGGCCGAAGCTCTGGGCATCGTCCGGATTGGCCGGGATGACCGAAATGGTCAGGTCGGCTTCGGTCTCTTTGTGGCGGTCGAGGAACTTGCTGTAGTCCATTCGATAGAGATGATCGCCCGAAAGAATTAGAAGCGTCTTCACCCGCCAATCGCGAAGGTGCGGGAGTATCTGCCGGACCGCGTCTGCAGTGCCTTGGAACCAGCCGGGGCTGTCGCGACGCTGCTCGGCGGCCAATATCTCAACAAAGCCGGTCGAGAAGCTGGAGAAGCGATAGGTCTGCGAGATGTGGCGGTTGAGCGAGGCGGAGTTGTACTGCGTCACAACGAAGATCTGCGTCACGCCGGAATTGATGCAGTTCGAGACCGGGACGTCGATCAGCCGGTACTTGCCGCCGAGCGGAACCGCCGGCTTTGACCGGTCGCGTGTAAGCGGAAAAAGCCTCGAGCCCGCTCCGCCGCCGAGGATGACTGCCAGGACCTGATTTTCCAAAGACATAGAAACCCTGCCGAAAAGAAAAGCTTATTGTGAACAAGAATATCCGCAAATATCGCTCGGCATCAAGGACTATTTTCGGTTTCGGGCCGGAGCACCACCGGACGGGGCGAAACTTGACAACCGGCGGCGATTCAACGACAACTAACGCTAGTTATGTGGTATTGGACCAAGGTCATCTTTCTGGTACTGGTCGGTTCGCTTGGGCTATGGCTTGGCTATGAGCTGATCACTTTTCCGAGCATCTCGTCGCTTAAGACCGAGAATCCGGTCACTTCTTCGCTGATCGAATATCGCATCTCCGAGGCAAAGGCCGACGGAAAGGAACCGAAGAAATACATGATCTGGATGCCCATCGAGCAGATCTCGCCAAACTTGCAGCGAGCCGTTCTCGCCGGTGAGGACTCACGTTTTTTTGAGCACAACGGGTTCGATTGGGAGGCGATCCAGAAGGCATGGGACGAGGCTGTGAAAGAGGGCGAAAAAGAGGCACGCGAGGAGTGCGAGGCTCAGGCGAAGGCCGCAAACACACCGAAAAAAGACTGCGCTCCAAGCGAGGATGACTGGATACCTCCGATGCCGAGCTTCAAGCGAGGGGCCTCGACCGTAACGCAGCAGCTCGCGAAGAACTTGTATCTCTCGGAAGAACGCAGTTTTTTCCGCAAGGGCCGCGAGGCCGTTTATACGTATTTCCTCGAACGAGAGCTGTCGAAGAAACGGATACTCGAGCTTTACCTTAACGTGATCGAATGGGGAGACGGAGTTTACGGTGCAGAGGCGGCGGCACGGACGCACTTCAAGAAATCGGCTTCGAGCCTCTCGCGTGAAGAGGCAGCTTTTCTTGCGGCGATGATCCCGAGCCCGCTCAATGTTTTCAATCCCGAGAAGAATCGCAAACGCGTCGTCCGCCGGCAGCGAGTGCTGCTTAAATACATGAACTCCATGAAGCTGAATTACTAAAAATGAGGCCGCCCATTCGGACGGCCCCTTTTGCTTTTCTGCTAACTGATCAACTAGCCTTTAGGGCCGCCGACGAGTTTCATTTCGTTGAGGATCCATCCGGCTCCGCCGAATTTTTCCGTTACGAACAGAACGAACCGGATATCGACCGAGATCGTCCGGTTCATGTTCGGGTCGTAATAGA
>CAZGLZ010000095.1:0-13290 GCA_964526245.1 uncultured Chloracidobacterium sp.
AGGCGATGAAGTCGTTTGTGATGTCGATCTTTACGTCCGGGATGGCAACGACGAGGCCGGCGGTGTCTCGGGAAATGTCGAAGATGATCGCATAGCCCTTCTGCTTTCCGTATTCATTGAGAGCGTTGCCGATCGCCTGATTCAATGGCGTTGTGACGGCGGAAAAGCGGCGTTCAAAACGGACCTTTGCATCCTCTTCCTTGAATTTGTAATCGCGAAGCAGCCGATCATATTCATCGCGTTTGGCCTCAAACGAACGGGCGTCGACGGGTGTACCTTTCTGTTGGGCGTCTCTCATGGCCGTCATTTCTTTGTCGAGGGTTTGGATCCGGGTGCCGAGCGTTTGGAGTTCTGTCTGCACGGGGGCGAACTCGGCGTTTACAGATTTGAGCGCGTTGACATATTTCGTGATGCCGGCCTTTTCGTCGCGGAAGACGAGCGTGTCAATGACGGCGATGCGTCCGCCGGTTGGGGCCTGTGCCGATGCCGCAGCCGCAAATGCCAAAGCAAAAAAGAGCGTTAGGGTTAAGACTGTAAAGTTTTTCATTAAATTAGGGACCTGATTCTTTGTTTGATCTTGAAAGGGTAAAGATGCCAGCAACGTGCATTAATTTGCCTGCGTGGGCAAATTAATGTCGTTCTTCTTGGCGAAATCGATAGCTTCTTCATAGCCGGCGTGGCGGATGACGCTCATACCGGGGTCTGTTGTAAATACCGTTAGATGCGGAGTGCTCAATTACGAATCGATATACCCTTCGGCTTCGTTGCGTTCTTCTTCACGGGTGCGTCCGTCGGCGATGTCAAACCAGCGTTGATAGCCGTGTTTGGCTAGTTCCCAGGCGGGCTTGCCGGCGTGTTTGATGATCTTTTCTTTCACGAGCTTTCTGTCCACCAACCCCTTTCGGCTCAGAAGAAACACTGCATCTTCCTGGTCCTTAAACCGCCCGGCGATAAATTTCAGAATGACCAGCCATTCGGGCGTCAGGACCGGAATACCTTTGATCCTTACGGCTTCAGAGAGAGCCTCGTCAAACATCGACTTGAAAACATCATTACGGATGATCCAGTCAACATTGGTCGCTCGTTTTTCGGTCTCAACAACATAACGCTCACCGCCCTGTCGGAGTCGGCCGGCCACGGGCAGCGTTGGCGGCAAAAGCTTTGAGGCAATGATGTCAACATCCTTGGTCAAACGATCACTGCCGTAAATGATCACGGCCAGGCCGCCTGCCAGGGCCCAGTCGATATCATGCTGGTTCGCGATCGCACCAACGGTCTCGATGGCCTGCCGTGCTGATTCATCATCGAGCAGCCCAAGTTCAAGATCATCTATCGTCATATCGGCAACTTATTTCATTGGAATTCTAACATCATTTTTCCCGGCAAATTCGATAGCTTCTTTGTAGCCGGCGTCGGCGTGGCGGATGACGCCCATGCCGGGATCGGTCGTGAGGACGCGTTCGATGCGTTTTGCCGCTTCGGGCGTGCCGTCGGCGACGATGACCTGGCCGGCGTGGAGGGAATATCCGATGCCGACGCCGCCGCCGTGATGGAGCGAGACCCACGTGGCACCGCCGGCGACGTTGATCATCGCGTTGAGATAGACCCAGTCGGCGATGGCGTCGCTGCCGTCCTTCATCGCTTCGGTCTCGCGGTTGGGCGAGGCGACGCTGCCGCAGTCAAGGTGGTCGCGGCCGATGACGATCGGGGCTTTTAGCTCGCCGCTGGCGACCATTTCATTGAGCTTCAGACCCGCCTTTGCTCGGGCGCCGTAGCCAAGCCAGCAGATGCGTGCGGGCAGGCCCTGGAACTCGACCTGTTCTTGCGCCATTGTCAGCCAGCGGGCGAGGTGGTCGTCCTCGGGGAAGAGGTTCATTATCGCCTCGTCGGTGCGGTAGATGTCATCCTTATCGCCCGAAAGAGCGACCCAGCGGAACGGGCCTTTGCCCACGCAAAAGAGCGGGCGGATGTAAGCGGGCACGAAGCCGGGATAATCGAAGGCGTTCGCGACGCCGTTGTCTTTTGCACGCTGGCGGAGATTGTTGCCGTAATCGAAAACGACCGCACCGCGACGCTGGAATTCGAGCATTGCCTCAACGTGGCGGGCCATCGAGTCCATTGCACGGCGTTCGTATTCCACCTGGTTCGTCTTGCGGAATTCCTTTGCCTCCTCGACCGACAGGCCGACGGGAATGTATCCGTAAAGCACGTCGTGAGCTGAGGTCTGATCGGTAACAACATCGGGAATGATGCCGCGTTCGAGTAGCTGCCAGTGGACCTCGGCGGCATTGCCGAGAAGTGCGATCGATCTCGCTTCTTTCGCCTCGACCGCCTCATTTGCCAAGCGAATTGCATCGTCAAGGTCTTTTGCCGCGACATCCACCTGCCTAAGCTGCAACCGTCGTTCGATACGCCACGGATCGACCTCGACAAGAAGCCCGACGCCGCCGTTGAACGTGATCGCCTGTGCCTGTGCTCCGCCCATTTCGCCGAGTCCGGCGGTAAGTACGAGTTTGCCGGCAAGGTCGCCCCAGCCGTGCTGTCGGGCGAGCGAGCCGAATGTTTCGTACGTTCCCTGAAGGATGCCTTGCGTGCCGATGTAGATCCACGAACCGGCGGTCATCTGGCCATACATCATCAGGCCGTCGCGTTCGTATTGATCGAACTGCTCCTGCGTCGCCCAGTGGGGGACGATGTTGGAATTCGCGAGCAGGATCCGCGGGGCATCAGTATGGCTCTTGAAAACGCCAACCGGTTTTCCTGATTGGACAAGGAGCGTCTCGTCCTCGTTCAGGTTTCTGAGGCTTTCGAGAATGGCATCGAAGCTCTCCCAGTTTCGGGCAGCCTTGCCGCGGCCGCCGTAAACTATCAGGTTGTCGGGGTCAAAAGCGACATCCGGATCCAGGTTGTTTTGGATCATCCGATAAGCGGCCTCGATAAGCCAATTCTTGCAAGTAAGCTCGGTTCCGGTCGGTGCATGGATGGTTCGGGTCATAGAATTGTTTTCGGCGATAGGGCAATATATTATCCTTCCATCGGTTTTTGGCAAAAGTATGAGGATGTTCGGGACATTTTTTGCTTTGTTCATTCTTTCTTCTGCCGCGTTCGGGCAGCAGGGGACGGCGGTTACGGGCGATGGAGTTGTCGGGAGCGTGACGCGGTATGCGGCGTTTCCTTCGAAGTACGTTGCGGCGCGTAATGTTGACGTCTGGGTCCCGCCAGATTATTCGCGGACAAAGCGTTATCGTGTGATCTTCATGCACGACGGACAAAACCTTTTCAACCCGAAAGAAGGCTACGGCGGAATGGAATGGGGAATAGACGAGACGATGACCCGGCTCCATGCGGAAGGTGCGGTACGCGATACGATCGTCGTCGGCATCTGGAACTCACCGAAACGGTTTCAGGAATATATGCCGCAGGATGCGATGAAGCTGCTCCCGGCGGAGCGGGCCGCGGCGATGAACGCCGGCGAGGTCATCTCGGACAGCTATCTGCGGTTCATCGTGGAAGAGCTGAAGCCCTTTATCGACCGGCAGTATCGTACGGTCGCTGGCCGCAGCGGGACATTCATAATGGGGTCGAGCATGGGCGGATTGATCTCGCTCTATGCTTATATTAAGTATCCGGCGGTCTTTGGCGGTGCCGCCTGCGTTTCGACGCATTTTCCTGCGGCGGACGGCGTCGCGGTGGACTACATCAGGCAGGCAATGCCGAGGCCGGACGGCCGTAGGATATACTTTGACTACGGAACCGAGACGCTCGATTCGACCTACGAGCCGTTTCAGATGAAGGCCGACGCGGTAATGCGTGAGAAGGGCTACGGCCCGAAAAACTGGGTCACGCGAAAGTTCGAAGGCGAGGAGCACTCGGAGCGCTCGTGGCGAAAACGGGCAGATATCCCGATCCTGTTTCTCGTCGGAAAATAGCTGGGAGAAGAAGTAAGTTATGAGCAGAAGTTTATTGGCGATCGCAATATTTGCTGTTTGTACCGTTGCTGCATTTGGGCAGCAGCCGGAGGCGAAGCCGACTCCGCCCGCGAATCCGAAGTATGACGCCGAGCTTGCGAAAAAGCTTGGGGCTGACGAACGCGGGATGCGGCCGTATGTTCTTGTCATCCTAAAGACCGGGCCGAAGCGAATGCCCGAGGGCGAGGAGCGCAAAGCTATGTTCGCCGGCCATTTTGCTAATATGACGCGTTTGGCGGCGGAAGGTAAGCTCGCACTTGCGGGGCCGCTCGACGGGGTTGACGGCTGGCGTGGACTGTTCGTGTTTGCTGTCGAAACTATCGAGGAAGCGAAGAAGCTGACCGAGACTGACCCGGTCATCATCAATGGCGAGATGATCGCCGAGTATCATAAATACTACGGCTCGGCCGGATTGATGATGGTCAACGAGATCCACGAGAAGATCTCAAAACAGAACCCCTGAAGTATTACCCAATGAACCTGCGTATTAGAGAAGTGTGCCGCGCGGCGGCATTGATGTTGTTCCTTTGCCTCGCTGCGACGGCTCAGCAGCCGACGGGGTCGCTCTCGGGTGTGGTAACAGATCAAAACGGTGACGGGATACCTGGTGTCGGGATTACTTTGAAGAATAACGCGAGCGGGAGTTCAAGGAGTGTGGTTACGGATTCGAGTGGCAGTTACCAATTCGTTTCACTTTCGCCCGGCCTTTATAGTCTTTCCTTTGAGAAGGTTGGCTTCGCGCCGACAGTCATCGAAAACATCGCCCTTTCAGTTGGCCAGAATACGGTACGAAATCAAGACCTTGAGATCATTGGGCCGGATGTGAAGGTTGTCTTAGATGACACTCGCAACTACCCCTTAGTCGAAACCGGTTCAACGAAGGTAGATTCTGTCGTCCGCGATTTTGAGGTCGAGAATTATCCGCTGAATGGCCGCAATTTTCTTGAGCTTGCTTTGCTGACGCCTGGGAATACGATTGCTCCGAATTTTGACCCGACGAAGACTAATACTGTCGTCATTTCGTCTGCGGGGCAGGTTGGCCGCGGCGGGAGCGTGACCGTTGATGGTGCGGATAATAACGATGACGTTGTCGGCGGATCGCTGATAAATATTCCGCAGGATGCGGTGCAGGAGTTTCAGGTCGCGACGAACCGGTTCTCGGCTCAATACGGACGGACCGGCTCGGGGTTGATAAACGTCGTGACAAAGGGCGGGTCGAATGCCATCAGCGGCTCGGCATCGTTTTTCGCCCGCGACAAGGTGCTTCAGGGCTTGCCGGCGACCTTCGACCGCTCGCTCGAGGCTCCGCCATTTGACCGCCAGCAATATGCGTTTACGCTCGGCGGGCCGTTCATCAAGGAGAAGTTTTTCGGCTTTGGAGCTGTCGAATATCGCGATCAGGATGGAGCGACGCTGGTCGGCATCCGCGATGTCCCGACCCGCACCATCCGACGCGGGTTTGCCGAATCACCGCTCAAGGACCTCCTGCTGACGACGCGGTTCGATATCTACGCTACCGAGAGAGACAAGTTCGGCTTCAATTACTCATTTCAGGACGCCGATGCCCGCGGTGCGAGCAAGCTCGATCGGGAGATCGGCTCCGCCTCGTATCTGCAGGAGCTAAGTAATCGTTTCCATTCCGCGATCGGAAGCTGGAGTCGCGTATTTTCGCCGAACGTCGTTGCTGAAGTCAGCCTCAGCATTAATAATTTCGAGAACACGACAGATCCGATTCAGTCAGGCCGGCAGTTGACGTTCCCGAGCATTTTGGACGGCACCAGCTTCCGGGTTCCGCAGGCGACCGATCAGAATCGCGTTCAATTTGCCGGGAAGGTAACGGCCATAAGCGGCAACCATGCCGTAAGCTTTGGCGGCGAGGTCCAGCGGGTGACATCGAGCATCGACCTCGGTGTTTTTCGCGATGGGCGGATCGAGTTTGTGCAGGATTTTGCCGATTTTGACCGCAACAATGACGGCGTCATTGATGATAATGACCTGCTTTTTGCCGTCACACTTCGCAGCCAGTTTCCCGAGCGGCCGCTCTCGCTGGATAATGTTGACAACACGCATTTCGCTTTCTTTATTCAGGACGATTGGCGTGTGCGGCGAAACCTGACGATCAACGCCGGGCTGCGGTATGAGGCGGACACGAATGTTAAGAATGTCTCGGGCTATGGCGCGACGAATCCGCTTGTCGCTTCGTTCTATCGGGGAGACCGAAAGGCGGACTACAACAACTTCGGGCCGCGTGTCGGATTTGCATGGTCGGGTTTTCAGGATCGGTTCGTCGTCCGCGGCGGTTACGGCATCTATTACGACCGCGTTGTTCTGCAGCTCATCACGCTCGAACGCGGGCTTGATGGCCGGGCACTTCCCGTCGTGGTAAGGGCAGGGAACGCGCTTCGCGACCCGAACGGCGTTCCGATATTTTTGGATCAGAACGGCCGGTTCCTTCCGTTCGCTCCGCGGTTCAATGATCCTTTCACGGGCTTCATTCTGCCCGGTGCCGGTGCCTCGGGGATAAACATCATCGACAATTCGCTCCAGAATCCGATGGTCCAGCAATCGACGATCGGGTTTCAATGGGAGTTCGCACGCGACCTCGTGCTAAAGGTCGATTACCTTCACAACTTCGGGACGCATTTCATCATCGGCCGCGATATCGGCGTTGTAAACAATCCGGTGATCGGCGGGCCGGAGCGGGTCGTAAATCTCGAATCGAGCGTAAAGACGAAGTACGACGGGCTGCTGATGAGCGTCGAGCGGCGGTTCGCGGATCGGTTCGGTTTTCGGGCTTCTTACACGCTTTCAAAAGCGTTCAATTACGCAAATGACGACCAGGTGCCTTTTTCCAACGGCCCGGTCAACCCGAACAACCTCGAAGCCGAGTACGGCCCGGCACCGAACGACCAGCGGCATCGATTCACATTTGCGGGAACGCTCGACCTGCCGTATGGCTTTAAGCTATCGCCGATCCTGACGATCGCCTCGGGAGTTCCGATGGACATCCTTTTGCCCGGTGGGCAGACTCGGATACCCGAGCTTCAGCGAAACGCGGGCGGCCGGCTTTTCCGCGATGCGGGCGAGCTTAACAGCTTCATCACCTCGCGAAACGCGGCCCGCGGGCCAGGCGACCAGCTTCCGCTCGCACCTTCGGACGCGCGGTTCAATGATACGTTCAGTTCGATGGACCTTCGCGTTTCGAAGACGTTCAAGTTTACCGAAAGGGTCAGGCTTGAGCCGATAATGGAGGTGTTCAATCTCTTTAACACGACGAATATCCTCGGCACATCGAACACGAACTTTTCGGGCTTTGGAAATGTGCTCGGGACGCCAAGCTTTGGCCGGGCGGTAACGACCGCTGGCGGCGTCTTCGGCTCGGGCGGCCCGCGTGCATTCCAATTTGGAGGGCGGCTGGTCTTTTAGCAATCATCTTGAGCAGCGATCTAAAACGGCAATTCGGGCTTTGGACGGCGGTCGCGGTGATCATCGGGCAGGTGATCGGCGTCGGCATTTTTCTTGTTCCCGCGGGGATGGCGAAGTCGGTCGGCTCGCCGGCGTGGCTGTTCGGCATCTGGGCGGCCGTCGGGCTAATGACGCTCTGCGGTGCGCTCTGCTATGCGGAACTCGCATCGCGGTTTCCGGAGGCGGGCGGGAGCTATGTTTATCTCCGCGAGGCTTACGGCAAAGGTGCTGCGTTCGTTTATGGCTGGATGGTCCTGCTTGTTCTTGACCCCGGGCTAACGGCGATCTTTGGCGTCGGCTTTGCTTCATACGCGAGCTTTATCTTTGAGCTTTCTCCGACGGGGCAAACTGTTGTTGCGATTTTTACGGTACTTGCGATCGGCACTCTCACAATGCTTGGAACGGGCATCGGTGCCGGTTTCTTGAGGGTGCTGACGCTGATCAAGGTCGGAACGCTGCTGTTCATCGTTGCCTTTGGATTCATGAGCGGGAGCGGGAATTGGGCGAACCTGACGCCGTTCTTTTCAACGCCGCCGGATATTTTCGGTGCCCTCGCGGGCGGCCTGGTCGGGGCATTCTTTGCGTTTGCCGGTTGGTGGGAGGTGACGCGAATGACGGGCGAGATCGCCGATCCGGAGCGGAACGTGCCGCGGACTCTCATGCTCGGGATACTCGGGCTTTCTGTCATCTATGTCCTGACAAGTGCGGTCTTTATGTACCTCGTGCCGGCGGCGAGCGTTGAGAACGACGAGGCCTTTGCCGCACTCGCCGGGCAGGCGATGTTCGGCCCGGTCGGCGGGCAGCTCTTTGCGGCGGTCGTTTGTATCTCTGTGGTCGGTACGCTCTTCGCGTATCTCCTCGTATCGCCGCGGGTCTATTACGCGATGGCCAATGACGGGCTCTTTTTCCGCAAGGTCGGCGAGCTTCATCCGCGGTTCGGTACGCCGTATCTCGCGATCGCGATCCAGATGGTGCTCGCGTCCGCACTGATCCTTACCGGCGGCTTCAATGAGATACTCGGGTACTTCTTTTTTGTCGTCATCTTGGCGATCGGCGTGGCCGTTGCCGGGCTTCACCGCATCCGCAGGGCCGAGACATCCGGCTATCGGACGCCGCTCTATCCGCTGCCGCTTGTCGTTTATCTCATTCTGACGGCCGTAGTGCTTTTCTTCGTCGGAATGCGAAGCCCGCTGCAGACCGCGATCGGGCTCGTTGTTGTATCTCTCGGCATTCCCGTTTATCATTTCATTTTCAAGCGAAAACATGGCCTGGATAAAAACCATTAAATTTGAGGACGCCGACCCGAAGCTGCAGGAGATATTGATGCAGACCCGGATGGCGTATCCGCAGGAATATGCCACGCCCGCCGAAGGGGCGAGCACCATCGATGAATCGATCATCGATTCGCACACGCTGATGCCGGATGCTCTTCATCACTCGTTCATGGCGTTTGCTGCGATGATGTCGCCGGAGCTTCCGCTCGAACGGCGGCAGCATGAGATGATCGCGACGATGGTCTCGCATACGAACGACTGCTTTTACTGAGTGGAATCTCACGCAGAGTTTCTGCGTCGCGTCACTTTAGAAGAGGGGTTGATCGAGGCACTTCGCGAGGACTACACGACCGCGCCGATAACCGAGGCCGAGCGGGTCATGCTCGATTACGTGGTGCAGCTCACGAAGGATGCCACCCGGATCACGCCTGCGTATCACGAGCGGCTGCGGGCCGCGGGCTTTGAAGACACGGCGATCTTGCAGATAACGCTGATCGCGTCGTGGTTCAACTACATCAATCGCGTTGCCGACGCGCTCGGCATCGGCCGCGAGACGCTTCAATGGTCAAAGACCTCATAATCCACAACGCCGGCCAGCTTGTCACCTGTGCCTCGCCGGGCGGGCCAAAACGCGGGGCCGCGATGCAGGACGCCGGCATAATTGCCGATGGTGCCGTTGCGATCAAAGACGGGGTATTGACTGCCGTTGGAACGTCCGACGAGATCCTTGAAAAATACAAGGCCGCTGAGCTGATCGACGCCGAGGGCCGGGCCGTCGTTCCCGGGTTCGTCGATCCGCACACGCACATCGTTTATGCAGGCGATCGGCTGAATGAATTTGAGCTGAAGATAAAAGGTGCGGAATATCTTGATATTCTGGCCGC
Organism: uncultured Chloracidobacterium sp.; assembly: GCA_964526245.1. Lineage (GTDB taxonomy): Bacteria > Acidobacteriota > Blastocatellia > Pyrinomonadales > Pyrinomonadaceae > OLB17. Next base: position 9,592 of record CAZGLZ010000095.1, read on the forward strand.
GGGCGGCGGGATAATTTCAACGGTCAGGAACACGCGGGCGGCGACGGAAGAGGAGTTGATAGCCGCGGCTCTCGGCAGGCTTGATAGGATGCTCGCCTGCGGCACGACCGTTTGCGAAATAAAGACCGGCTACGGGCTCGACACCGAGACGGAGATGAAGATGCTGCGGGTGATCGAGGCCCTCGACAAGCAGCACTCGATCAAGATCGTGCCGACATTTCTTGCCGCTCATGCGGTACCGCCGGAGTTTAAGGGCGACGCGGACGGTTATGTCGAACTTATCTGCGGCGAGATGCTGCCGCAGGCTTGGGACTGTTATTCGGGGTCGCATTTTGCCTCTGAAGCTACGCCCTTCTTTGCCGATATCTTTTGCGAGCGGAATGCTTTCACAACCGCCGATGCTGAGCGAATATTCGCCTCGGCCGCGGAGCTCGGTTTTCGGCTAAAGGCACACGTTGACCAGTTCACAAACCTCGGCGGTTCGCGGCTCGGGGTTGAGCACGACGCGGTTTCGATAGATCACCTCGACGCCATTTCTGAAGAGGAGATCGCAATGCTTGCCGCAAGCGAAACGGTCGGCGTCGTCATCCCGACGGAGAATTTCAACGGCGGGAAAATGCAATTCGCACCGGCAAGGAAGATGATCGATGCGGGCTGTGCCGTGGCACTAACGACCGATTACAACCCCGGCTCGGCACCATGCCCCTCGCAGCCGATGGCGATGGCGATCGCCTGCCGCTACCAAAAAGTTCTCCCCGCCGAAGCGCTAAACGCGGCAACCATAAACGCCGCGTATGCCATCGGACTTGGCAAAACGCACGGGTCGATCGAGGTTGGGAAACGGGCTGATCTGAACATTCTCGATTCAACGGACTGGCGAATGCTCGTGTATGAGTTTGGGGGAAATATGATCGCCAAAACGCTTGTCGAAGGGCGGCCGTCGGTACGGAATAAGGGATAAGTTTTAGGTGATAAGTGAGATCGCAATAAATGGCGAAAGCCTGACATTTGAGCAGGTGCTGGCGGTTGCCTATGGGCGGCCGGGCGAGCCGCGTGTTGTGCTTGACGAGCGGGTGAAGGCGAATGTCGACCGGGCGGCGGCGGCGGTCGACGAACTGCTCGAACGCGGCGAGGTGGCATACGGCATCACCACCGGTTTCGGGGCTTTTAAGGACAAGATCATCGGCCGCGAACAGGTCGAAGAATTGCAGCGGAATATTGTCCTGAGCCACGCAGTCGGAGTCGGCGATGCGTTTGACGTGCCGACCGTCCGGGCGATAATGCTCATCCGGGCGAACACGCTGGCACGCGGTTTTTCGGGGATTAGGCTTGAGACGCTCGAACTTATTCTCGAGTGCCTCAATCGGGGCGTCCATCCGGTGATCCCGGAAAAGGGAAGCCTCGGAGCGAGCGGCGACCTTGCCCCGCTAGCACATTTTGCTTGCGTCCTGATCGGCGAAGGCCGAGCGGAATTTGGCGGCGAGGTGATGTCCGGTGCCGAGGCTTTGAGCAATGCTGGACTCTCGCCGGTCGCGCTCAAGGCAAAAGAAGGCCTTGCCCTTACCAACGGGACGACCGTAATGACCGCCGTCGGTTTGCTTGAAACGGCCCGGGCGATCCGGCTTGCCGATCTTGCCGATATTGCCGGCTGTTTGAGCCTCGAAGCACTAAATGGAACGGTTTCGGCATTCGATGAGCGAATCCACGCACTTCGTCCGCATCCGCGGCAGATCGACACCGCCCGCAATCTTCGCAAGCATCTGACGGGTAGCGAGTTTGTCCGCGGTTTTGACCCGGCGAATGTGCAGGACGCCTACACACTCCGCTGCATCCCGCAGGTCCACGGTGCCTGCCGCGATGCCGTTGCCTATGCCGAATGGCTGCTCAAGATCGAGCTGAATTCGGTAACGGACAATCCGCTCATTTTCGTTCGCGACACGGAGAGCGGGGGACGCGGGGACGAGGGACCAGGAGATCAACTCGCCGCGTCTCCGCGTCCGGGCGTCGGCGCGTCGATCGAGGTGATAAGCGGCGGGAACTTTCACGGCGAGCCGCTGGCACTAGCTTTCGATTATCTGACCATCGCGCTTGCGGAGCTTGGCAATATCTCCGAGCGGCGGATAATGCGGCTTACCGACGAGGCCTCGAATGCCCACGTTCTGCCGGCATTTCTGACCGAGCACGGCGGCCTGAATTCGGGCTTTATGATCGTCCAATATACGGCCGCGGCACTTTGCACCGAGAACAAGGTGCTTGCACATCCGGCAAGCGTCGATACGATACCGAGCTCGGCGAACGTTGAGGACCATGTCTCGATGGGAGCGACGGCGGCCCTGAAATTGCGGCAGGTCGCCGAAAACCTGGCGAACATTCTTTCGATCGAGCTTTTCTGTGCGGCTCAGGGCGTCGATCTCCGCAAGGCACGGATCGGCGAAGAAAAGCGGCTTGGGGCCGGCACGCAAGAGATCTATGAAGGCATCCGGCGGCGTGTTCCGTTCATCGGACGTGACGAGTATATGAAGGGCCACATGGACGAGGTCCTTGCAGTTGTCCGCGAATTTGTTTCCCGCACAGACGATCGACCCTAAATGAAAATGACGAAAACCTCACTTATCGCTTTGTTTGTTATCTCGCTGCTATCGGCTGGCGTTCCGGCACAGAAGAACAGCCCGCTCGACTTCCGGCCGGTGGTTGAGAAACGGCTCGCAGCGAAGAAGCTAAAGCTCGAAGATATTTGTGCGATAGATACGAACGTCGTCGCTCGGCGGGTCTTTAAGGACTACGGAGCTATGTTCATCGCCGCCTCGGAGGTGCGGTTCCCGACCAATTGCGTCTTTGCGAGCGAGGAAGAAGTTTCGGCATTTCAGGGAACGGTGAAGTCGCGAACGGCGACCATCGGCGGGCGAACGATCGAGCTGCAATCGGTGGCGATGGACGCGCTTGAAAAGGCTCGTGCCGCGGCCGCGAAGCGCAAGCTCTCGATAACACCCCGCGGAGCCTCGGCGGCCAAGCGGAGTTATGCAGATACGCACCGTATCTGGAAATCGCGGTTCGACCCGGCGCTGAAGCACTGGACGGCCCGCGGCAAGATCAAGCCCGAGGATGCAGAGCGTGCTGCAAAGCTCGAGACCACCGATCAGGTCGCTCAGGTGATCGAATGGGAAAAGGAGTCGATCTGGTTCTCGACCGGGTTCAACCGCTCGATCTTCTCATCGGTCGCGGCCCCGGGGACCTCGCAGCACCTTTCGATGCTGGCGCTCGACGTCGCGGAATTTGCCAACAAGGATGTCCGGGCGATACTCAACGAACACGGCTGGTTCCAGACCATCATTGACGACACGCCGCATTTCACATATCTTGGGCTCGATGAGGACGAACTGCCGAAGCGCGGGCTCGTCGCCGCCGAAAAGGACGGCTACACGTTCTGGATACCGAATTTTGAGCGATGAGGATTGGTGTATTTTTTCGTTTGAGCTTGCTGGCGTCGGCGGCGGCGACGGCTGCTTGCTGGACTAGCCCGACCGCCCGGAGTCCTGAAGGCCCGGTGAACCGCGGCGACCGGCCGGTGAATTTTTCAAACACGAACGTGACCCCCACGGCCAACACGAACCGCACTCCTACTGCGAACAGTAACACCGAGATGAGCGAGAAGAAGGGATTTGCGGCGAACCTGCCGGCGGATTTTGAGCAGCCGACCGA
>CAZGLZ010000096.1:0-13206 GCA_964526245.1 uncultured Chloracidobacterium sp.
AGCGGCGGCGACCAGCGGATGGTGCTTGTGCCGCAGCCGAGGATGATCAGGCCGCGTTCGAAGCAGGCCATCTCGATCCGGTCGCGGAGAGCGGCGTCGGGCTTACGCGAGGCTTTATCGGTGACGAATTCGACGCCGAGCATCAATCCCATTCCGCGGACGTCGCCGATGCATTCGTATTTTTCTTTCAGCTTTTCGAGCCCGGCTTTTAGATAGCTGCCGACCTCTGCCGAATTATCGATCAGGCCGCCTTCGAGAAGCTCGATGGTCTTCAGAGCCGATGCAATGGCGACCGGGTTCCCGCCGAAGGTCGAGGCGTGGGCACCCTTGTGCCAATCCATGATGTCGGCCTTCGCGGTGCAGACGCCGATCGGCATTCCGGAGCCGATACCTTTCGCCATGCAGACGATGTCGGCCTTGACGCCTTCGTGATGATCAAGTGCGAACATCTTGCCGGTTCGGCCCATGCCGGACTGAACCTCATCGACGATGAGCATAATGCCGTGCTTATCGCATATCTGGCGGATCGCCTTGACGACCTCGGTCGGAGCCGGGACGTAGCCGCCCTCGCCCTGGACGACCTCAAGCACGATGCCGGCAACCTCTTCCGGCGGCGTGGTTGTATTGAAGAGACGGTCCTCGATCCAACTAACGGTGCCCATACAGCAAGAGCCGTCTTCGCACTTGCCGAGGTTGAAAGGGCACTGGTAGCAATTCGGGTAGGGCACGTGAACCACGTCGAGTGCCTGGCGGGCAAAGCCGAGCCGCTGTGCTTTCTTTGACGATGTAAGCGAGAGAGCACCGAGCGTGCGGCCATGGAACGAGCCGAAGAACGAGATGAACTTCTGCCGCTTGGTGTGATACATCGCCAGCTTCAGGGCGGTTTCGATCGCCTCGGCGCCGCTATTGGCAAAGTGCGACTTGGTCGGGCCATCGATCGGCACGATCTCATCGAGCTTGCGGCCAAGCTCCGGCATGTGTTTGTAGTAATAGTCCGTTCCGCAAAGGTGGATGAGCTTTGCGGCCTGGTCGCTGATGGCTTTGACGATATCGGGGTGGCAGTGGCCGGTCGAGCAAACGGCGACGCCGGCGTTGCAATCGAGAAAGACGTTTCCGTCCGGGTCTTCTACCCAAACTCCGTAAGCCTTTTCCGCGACGAGTTTGTAATCCGGCCGCGGGTAGCTCGGAGTAACGTATTTGGCGTCGGCTTCGACGATGGCGCGTGCGTTCGGGCCCGGAAGCTCGGTTTTAATGATCGGTCGCTGCAATTCGGTTGAGGGTGTCATTTTCTTCTCCTATTTCGTTGAGCCAAAAGGGGATAGGCGGCAGCGGGCCGCCCGCCTGACGAGACGAGAAGAACTAATCGCCGCCGAAGAGTTCGGCACGCTGGCCCATCGGGCGGAGCTTTGCGATGCAGCGAGGCGTCATAGGGTTACGAGAAAGAAGGATTATATCAGAGGCTTCGCCGGCTGTGAACCCCCAAAACGCGGGGCGATATTTGAACCCTGGGCATCCGAGGCGATATTCTTGACGTATTACTTCACAGGTTCCGACAAACAAAATATGAAAATGTTCCTCACGCGATTTCCGGCGGTAGCTTTCGCCTTTGCTCTATTCGCTTCCGCCGCGATCGGCCAAGCACCGGCCGAGACGCCCAGATCCGCACCGCCGCCGCTCCCGAAGATAGTTGAGGTCGAGCGGCCGCTCGTCCGTTCGGTCGATCCGAAGAAGCTCCCGGAGCCTTTTCATACGGTCAGCGCTCGAAGGGTTTCCCGGATTATCCCGCAGCCGGCGAATGCCGAACTGCGTGTGCCAAAGGGCTTTAAGGTGAACGTTTTTGCCGAGGGCGATTTTGTCTATCCGCGATGGATGGCTCTGGCGCCGAACGGAGACGTCTTTGTGGCGGATTCGCGTGCAAATCGCATCATTGTGCTTCGGGATCGGAATAAGGATGGCGTTGCGGATGAGCGTTGGGTCTGGTCCGACAAGCTCGATCAGCCCTTCGGAATGGCCTTTCACAAGGAGTGGTTCTACGTGGCGAACACCGACTCGGTCGTGCGCTTTAAATATCGCACGGGGCAAACGCAGGCCGAGGGCGAGCCGGAGCGGCTGGTCGAGCTGACCCGCGGCGGCTATAACCAACACTGGACGCGGAACATCATCTTTTCACCGGACGGAACGAAGATGTTCCTTTCGATAGGCTCAGAGACCAACGTCTCAGAGGAAGAAGACCCGCGGCGAGCGGCGATCTCGGTTTACGACCCGGACGGAAAGAACCACCGAATCTTTGCCTCGGGCCTCCGGAACCCGATCGGGCTCGCCTGGAACCCAAAGACCGGCGAGCTTTGGACCGCCGTCAACGAACGCGACGGAATGGGTGACGACCTCGTCCCGGACTTTGCGACCTCGGTAAAAGAAGGCGGATTTTACGGCTGGCCCTATGCCTACATCGGCCCGAATGAAGAGCCTCGGCGGAAAGGCGAAGCACCGAAGCTGGTTGAGAAGACCATCGTGCCGGACGTGCTTTTCCGCTCGCACGTCGCGGCACTCGGGATAGAGTTTTACACCGGTACGATGTTTCCCGAGGAATATCGCGGCGATGCATTTGTCGCCTTCCACGGCTCATGGAACCGGCAGAAGCTTTCGGGTTACAAGGTCGTCCGAATAAAGTTTAACGCGAACGGAAAGCTCGAAGGCAACAGCTACGAGGAATTCGTTTCGGGCTGGCTGCCGGATGAAACCTCGAACGAGGTCTGGGGAAGGCCCGTAGGCCTGCTCGTCCATTCGGACGGCTCGCTCTTGATAACCGACGACGGAGCGAGGAAGATCTGGCGGGTAAGCTATGCGAAGTGATCAACCGAGCCGCTGATTCAATCCGCTTAACATCTTACGGACTTCGATGATGCGGTCTTTGTAATCCTTGTGGATCGCATCACTGAGCAATTCCAGATCTTTCGCAACCAACGCGAAATACTCAAGCCGATTGTTAAGGCCGATCGCTGTTCTCAGCAGTTTTCCGAACTCCTGATCATTGGCTTTCGAGCAGCCCTCAGCAATAAAGGCCGGAATGTCAACGCTCGTTTTCCGCAGTGTATTCCTAAGTCCGAAAAGTTCTTCCTTGGGAAAGTCAGCCGTTATCCGATACGTGAACAGTGCCAACTCGTGAGCCTTTTGCCACACAAGTAAATTCTTGAAATCTTGCATATTTTTCGAACAGCTTCCAGCTTTTAGCTTCGAGCTTCCAGCCTGCTGAAAGCTGAAAGCTATAGGCTGGTAGCTGTACGGAAACTAAAAAGCTGGTTCCTCATAGATGCCATAGACATCTCGCAAAGCGACGCAGATCTCTTCAACAGTTGCGTATGCGGCGACGGCTTCGATGATGGCGGGCATCGTGTTTTCGTTGTCGCGGGCGGCGAGTTTTAATTTATCGAGCGAAGCGGCGACGGCGCCGTTGTCGCGGGTGGATTTTACTTGAGCAAGGCGTTCGAGTTGGTGGTCGCGGACGGCCTCGTCGATCTGGAGGATGTTGACCTTTGAGGGCTCTTCGTCCATCGCGTATTTATTAACGCCGACGATCACCTGTTCGTTGCGCTCGACGGCCTTCTGATATTGATATGCCGATTCCTGTATCTCACGCTGCGGGAATCCGGCCTCGACCGCTTCGACCATGCCGCCAAAGCCATCGATCTTGTCGAAATAATCGAAACAGCCCTCGATCATTTTCTCCGTCAGCGATTCGACATAATAGCTGCCTGCAAGCGGATCAACCGTGTTCACAACGCCGGTCTCTTCGGCGATGATCTGCTGCGTGCGGAGAGCTATCAACGCGGCCTCGTCGGTCGGAAGTGCGAGGGCTTCGTCGTATGAATCGGTGTGAAGCGACTGCGTTCCGCCGATCACTCCGGCAAGAGCCTGAATGGCAACACGAGCGATGTTGTTCAGCGGCTGTTGAACGGTAAGCGAAACGCCGGCCGTTTGCGTGTGGAAACGCATCTGCATCGTTCGCGGGTTCTTTGCACCGAAGCGTTCTTTCATCGTGCGTGCCCAGACTACGCGAGCAGCACGGTACTTAGCGATCTCTTCAAAGAAATCGTTGTGAGCATTAAAGAAGAAGGAGATCCGCGGCACGAACTCATCGACGTCCATCCCGCGGTCAACGCCGTACTGAACGTATTCAACACCGTCGCGGAGCGTGAAGGCGAGTTCCTGAAGCGCGGTCGCACCCGCCTCGCGGATATGGTACCCCGAAACCGAGATCGGGTTGTACTTGGGAACGTGCTTGGTCGTGTATTCGAATGTATCAATGACCAACTTCATCGCCGGTTTGATCGGATAGATCCACTCTTTCTGGGCGATGTATTCCTTGAGAATGTCGTTCTGGAGCGTGCCGGAGATCTTCGTAAAATCGGCCTTCTGCTTTTCGGCGACGACCAGATACATTGCAAGAAAGATCGGGGCCGGAGCATTGATCGTCTGCGAGACGGTAACCTCGTCGAGCGGAATTCCGTCGAAAAGCACTTCGAAATCCGCAAGGCTCGAAACAGCCACGCCGCACTTGCCGACCTCGCCTTCCGAGAGCGGCGAATCTGCGTCAAGGCCCATCAAAGCGGGCAGGTCATAGGCAACCGAAAGGCCCGTCTGGCCCTGCGACATCAGATACTTGAAGCGTCGGTTGGTTTCCTCGGGCGACGAAAACCCGGCAAACTGACGCATCGTCCAGAGCTTGCCGCGATAGCCCGTCGGGTGAATTCCGCGTTTGTATGGATACTCGCCGGGGAAGCCGATGTCGATGCCGTCGCTTTCGGCCGCCGTATAAAGCCGCTCGACCGGTTCGAGCGAAACGCCCTCGAACGAAGCCTTCCGCTCGGGCGTTCTCTCAAGCACCTTCGCAAGTGTCTCTTCTTCCCAACGCTGCTTCTCCGCCTCGGCGGCCGTCTTCGCTTCCTTTATCTCAGTTGCCATAGCTTATAGGTGTATAAAGGGAGATTTTAGCATAGGGAAGCGGGGAGTGAAGAGGGACGCGACGTCAGTCGCTCACTCGAGTTCTGGCACGTGCAGCGAGGAACATTATTATTGCCAGGGCGACGCAGAGGACGGGGATGATCATCATTGCCGATTGGAGGCCGGCTCCGCGGAAGGGTTCAAGCGCTGCGGCGGTGAGTTCGGTTACGCCGCCGGCTAGGGCTGCGTTTCGGGTAAAATGGTCGCTCATCGCTCCGACGACGTAAGGGCCGAGGGCACCGCCGAGCAGGTACATCGCCATGAAATAAACCGCCATCGCCGTGCCGCGAAGTTCGCGTGGCGTGATGTCCGCGATGGTCGCGTAGGTGATCGAGTAATAAAAATACATCAGGGCAAAAGCCGAGCCCATCGCCAGCAGAAACACCGTCGTGTTGCCGGCCTCGGCCATGATCGCCGTGTAAAAAAGCGGCACCGAGAGCAGCGTCGCAGCGGCGACAACGATCAGCCCGCCGTTCGTTCGCCAGCGTTTTGCGAGGTCGCCGGCGATGCCGCCGAGGATCAGTCCGGGAAGCGTAAAGATGCCGTTGACGAGCATCGCAATGATGTTCGCATCGCGGATATCGAGGTCGTGGAACCGCATCAAGTACGGCGTCATGAATGAGCTAAGAGCATAGAGGCTGAAGTTATGGACGGCTCCCGAAAGGATCAGCCAAAACATCGTCTGCGACGAGATGACGCGGCGAAACGGCTCCCACGAGAAACTTGTCGTCGAGGCGACGGTCGGTGCATCGCTGCGGAGCGGTTCGCGAATGAAGAGAGCCGCGACGGCGAGCAGCAGCCCCGGAAATCCCGCGACGAAGAACGCCGTCCGCCAGCCGTATTCCTGCGCGACCCAGCCGCTAACGGCAAAGCTCAAGGCGATGCCGACCGGCAGGCCGAGCATAAAGATGCTCATCGCACGGGCGCGTTTGTCCTCGGGGAAAAGGTCGCTGATCAGCGACGTCGCCGCCGGTGCGCATGATGCCTCGCCAACTCCGACGCCCAGCCGGAGCAGGAAGATCTGGGTGAAGTTTCGGGCAAAGCCGGAGGCGAAAGTAAGTAGGCTCCAGACAAAAACACCCGCCGCGAGGATGCGTTTCCGCGGAACGCGGTCGGCAAGCCGGCCGAACGGTAAGCCGACAAAAGCATAGAGCAGTGTAAAGGCCGTGCTGAGCAGGCCGAGCGATGTGTCGCTCAGTTCAAATTCCCTGCGGATCGGTTCGCCGACGGCGCCGATGATCAGCCGGTCAAAAAAATTGACCGTGTTGATAAGGAAAAGGATCAGCAATGCGTACCACGCACCGCGGACGGGAAATCGCTTGTCGTTCGTCATTCGCAGGGTCGCCGGCCGGTCTCACTCCTTTGCAAACCGCAGCCGGCGGGCATAGAATCTGTTGCGTGTTAAAGACTTTTTCTAGCCAGATTGTAGCACTTATATCTTTCGCATCAATCGCTCTGTTTGCGGGCTGCGGCGGCGGCCCCGAGACTGCAAATAATTCCGCTCCGGTTTCGCCGCGTGAGGTAAATGAAAAGAACACGCCGCAGGTCAACGAAAAGCCCGAAGAGCTTGGAATGCTCATCAAGGTGCCTTTCGTCCCGGCCGAGGTCGTCTTTGTCGAGCAGCCCGCCGTTGCCGAGCCCGGCCGCTCGCCGGGGCCGAACGACAAGAAGCTTCGTGCGGTGATCCTTTATGAAAAGGAAGATGCTGAATTGCTCGCAGCGGAGGCGGCAAAGCTCGCCGAGCCGACGGCCGTTGAGATCGATGCCGACACGTGGTTTCCGGCCGAGCTCGTCTCGCAGAGCGAACTGAACGAAGGCCAGAAGCTTAAGGGCAAGGCGTATCCGGCGGACATGCTTTTTCAGGCGCCGTATCTTGCCGGGACGCTCGTGCGGATCGACGAGACGAACTACTTTGTCGTCGAGATGTACACGCGTTAGCCTTCGTAGCGTTTGAGTTTTCGGTAGAGCGTCGAGAGGTCGATCCCGAGCGCCGCGGCCGCGGCCGATTTATCCTGCCCGAGTGATTCCAGAGTTTGGAGAATATGATCGCGTTCGACCTCGTCGAGCGTTTTGATGCCGCCCGTTTCCGCTCCGCTGAAATTCTTCGAGACGGTGGGCGGAAGGTCGGCGAGTGTTATCTCGCTGTCGCTCAAGATGAAAGCCCGCTCGATGACGTTCTCGAGCTCGCGGATGTTTCCCGGCCAATCGTACTCCGCGAGGGCATTGAGGGCTTCGTCGGTAACGGCCTTTCGCGGGCTGTTCTGTTTGGCGGCCGAGCGTGCGGCAAAGTGTTTGGCGAGTGCGGCGATGTCCTCGCGGCGTTCGCGGAGCGGCGGGACGACGATCTCGATGACGTTGAGCCGATAGAAAAGATCCTCGCGGAAGCGGCCTTCGCGGACCTCGGCCTCGAGGTCCTTGTGCGTCGCGGCGACGATGCGGGCATCGAAGCCGACGGCCTCGGCGGCGCCGACCGGCGTCACCTCGTGTTCCTGCACGGCACGCAGCAGCTTTACCTGCAGAGCGGCGGTCATCTCGCCGATCTCATCGAGAAAAACGGTGCCGCCCTCGGCCGAGCGAAAGAAGCCCTTCTTATCGCCGACCGCACCGGTGAACGCGCCGCGGACGTGGCCGAAGAGCTCGCTTTCGAGCAGGGAATCGGGCAGTGCACCGCAATTGACGGCGAGGAACGGCCGATCGGAGCGGCGGCTGTTGAAATGCAACGCGCGGGCGATGAGTTCCTTTCCGGTGCCGCTTTCGCCGCGGATGAGCACGGTCGAATTCGTATCGGCGACCTTCTGCACCATCTCAAGCACGCCGCGGAAGGCCGGCCCGCTGCCGATCATTTCCGCAAAGTTATACTCGCGGTAAAGCTCGCGGCGGAGCGCCCGGTTTTGCCGAAAGAGTTCGTCCTGGGCGAGGGCGTTGCGGATGGTCTTGAGGATGTCGTCGTTGAGAAAGGGCTTGGTGATGTAGTCGTAAGCGCCCTTGCGGAGGGCGGCGATGGCCGAATCGACCGACGAGAAGGCCGTCATCACAACGACGAGCGCGTTCTCATTGATCGCCTTGATGTGGTCGAGCATCGTCAGGCCGTCCATCCCGGCCATCTTGATATCGGTCACCGTTACGGCGATCTCGTTCTCCGCAAAAACACGCAGCCCCGCCTCGGCCGAATCCGCCGTAAAAACGCTATAACCCTCCGCCTCCAGAAGGCGGCGAAGGATATTCCGCATCAGCTCCTCGTCCTCAACGATCAGAATCGAACGCTTCCCCATCACCCCTAGATTCTGCAACCATTCCCCCAAATAAACAACGCCACCCCTTCGGAATGGGCTGTGCTCGCCGATGAGCGGCCGATTTTTCCTTTTTTCTGTGGGCTTCGGTTCTGTGTTTTCTGTGGTTTTCGCCCTGTTTGCACGGCAATTACCACAGAAAGCACAGAATTAAGACACAGACGAAGGAATTCCGGAATGGTCTGAACAGGCGTTCGGATGATTTGAATGGCATTCGGATGGTTTGAACGGGCGTTCGGATGGTTTGAACAGGTGTTCGGATGATTTGAACAGCCGTTCGGATGGTTTGAACAGCCGTTTGGATGGTTTGAACGGGCGTTCGAATGGTTTGAACAGGTGTTCGGATTGTTTGAACGGGCGTTCGGATGGTTTGAACAGGCGTTCGGATTGTTTGAACGGGCGTTCGGATGATTTGAACACGCATCCGAATGATTTGAACACGGCTTCAACGCTTGCGTTCGGTAAAAAATTCCGCTTATACTAGCCGGCGAATTTGGTGGAAGCCCATATAAAATCAAGTTCGCGACTCCCGCGTCTTTCTTTTATCCCGCTTCCTTCCTTTTCGAATATTCCACTAAAAAAAGGAGATAACTCAAATGGCAAGGACACCATGGTTACCCCGCAACCGTGCATCGCGGGTTACGCTTTTTACTAATTTTTTGGCGAAGATCAATGGGTATGCGGTGGTTTTGGAGCTTTCGGTGCCGGAGGTGACGCGGCTGACGACGATCTGCAATATATTTTTGGAGGTTGATGCCTATGTGGAGAGCTGCAAGGCGACGCAGGAGGCGTTGATCGAGTGGCGGGACCGGATCTATGAGGACGAGACGGACAAGAACGAGCCGGGCGCGCCGCCGGCATTTGCAACGTATTCGCTGCCGACGGGAGCTTTTTACGGCATCCTCGACGAATTTCGGCGGATGGTCGAGCAGATCAAGACGCGGAACGGCTATACGCTGGAGATCGGCGAGGACCTGATGATAGTCGGCAACGAAGTGCCGCCGACGCCGGAGAACATCAGCCCGCAATTGACGCTCGAGGCACGGCCGAACTACGGCGTGCGGGTCGCGGGGCTGATGAAGGGAATGAGCGCCGTCCGCATCGAATATCGGCGAAAGGGCGGGCCGAGTTGGACAATGGCCGGCGTGCTGACCAGCTTGCCGAGCGAGATAACCATCGCCCCGCAAACACCCGGCGAACCGGAATCCGGCCACATCCGAGCTATCTACCTCGTAAAGAACGCCCCCGAAGGCGACTACTCGCCCGATTATCCGATAACGATCGACGAATAACTCGTGCCAACCGCCCCTACCGAAACGGAGGGGCTTTTTAATGCCGCCTGTCTTCGACGACTGCTACGGGATGCTGGTATATTCGGTGAATATGGGGAAACGGGTTCTTCTCGGTCTTTTGGTGGCGATCTGTGCGGCGGCGGGGTTTGGGCAGCAGACCAATCCGGTCGAGCGGCAGGTTGCGAATCCGATCACCGACACGCCGAACATCAATCCCGTTTCGGAAGAGCGGAGCGTCGTTGCTCCGAAAAAGAAGCCGAGCTTTGAGCCGGAAGGCGGCGACGGCGAGGTGGTCGTTTATTCGGGGAAGATAACGACCGAGGGCGAAGAGGGAAAGCGGATCATCACGCACGAAGGGAATGTGGACGTCCGCTACGGCATTTACCGGATGCAGGCGGACCGGATCGTTATCTACGAGGCGGAGAACCGGATGGAGGCGACCGGCAGCGTCGTCTTTGACCAGGGCGACGACCAGCGGATCACCGGCTCACGTGGCGTTTGGAACTATCGGACGAAGCTCGGCGTTTTTGAGAACTCGACGGGCTTCACCAATCAGACCAACGACGGCAGCGTGATATTTTTCACGGCCGACCGCGTCGAGCGCGTCTCGCTCAACGAGGTGGTCGTGACCCGCGGGAAATTCACCGCCTGCGACGAGGCCGTTCCGACGTGGTCCTTTACGGCGGACGAGGCACGCATCCGGCCGAACGATAAGATCAAGCTCAAGAACGCAAAGTTCAGGCTGAGCGATGTGCCGGTGCTGCCGGTGCCGTTCGCGTCCATCCCGATAAAAGAGCGCGACCGGGCGAGCGGCTTTCTGACGCCAACGATCGGCTACTCGCGGGACAAGGGCCTGCGGCTCTCCGGCGCGTATTACCAGACGCTCGGGCGAAGCGCGGATGCGACGCTGCGGGCAGATGTTTACACCGGCCGCGGCGTCGGCTACGGGCTCGACGTAAGGACGCGGGCGAACTCGCGTTCGTATTTCAACTTCGGCTTCTACGCCGTCAAGGATCGCATCTTCGGCCCGGCGGAGAGCGCGGAAAATCCGGACCAGGGCGGCACGCTGCTTTATGCCGAGGGCGTGCAGTATTTCCCGAATGGCTTCACGGCGGCTGCGGACGTAAGGCTCACCTCGAACCTCGACTTTCGGCAGGTCTTCTCGGACGGCATCCAGCAGATCATCTCGCCGATCGAGGTCTCGCAGGCGTTCGTCAATAAAAGCTGGAACAACTACACGCTCAATCTGCTCGCCCGCTCGCAGGAGATCTCGATCCCGAATGTGCAGATCAAGACGCGAAACCTGCCGAGCGTGAATTTCGAGAAGCGGCCCTCGCAGATATCTTTCCTCAAGCCACTATATTTTTCGTTCAAGACGAGCGTCGAGGGCGTTTCGCGTCGCGAAGAGGCTCGGAACCCCGCCCTCTATCAGCAAACGGCCGGCAGCGACCCGGTGGTCTCGCCGGCGATCGGGCAGCGGCTCGATATCTATCCGCAGGTGACGCTGCCGATCAGTACGAAATATATTAACTTCACGGCGACCGCGGCGACGCGGGTCACGTATTACTCGAATTCGTTCAACGATATGCGGCGGGTCGTCGGCCGCGATGTGATCAGGAAGCTCGGCGAGTTCGAGTTCGACGTCCGGCCGGTCGCTCTGGCCAGAAACTTCTACGGCAAGAACAACACATTCCGCTTTCGCCACGTCATCGAGCCCTTCGTGACGTATCGCTACATCAAGGGCGTCGATAATTTCCGCCGGATCATCCGCTTTGACGCGACGGACACGATCACCGACACGAACGAGATCGAGTTTGGCGTGACCAACCGCATCTATACGCGGAAATATGCCGAGGCGGTGACCGGCGACGCTCAACGGCGGCTGCGCGATGCCGGAGCGGGAGCGAAGGACGCCGAAAGCTCGCAGCCCTATGAGATCGCAAGCCTGACCATTCGCGGGAAGTACTTCTTCGATAAGACATTCGGCGGTGCGCTGGAGGTCGGGCGGAGAAACCAGATCGCACCGATCACGTCGCTTTCGTTCTACACGTTCGGCGGCGTGCCGCGGCGGTTTTCGCCGATTAATATCGATTTCACGTACCGGCCGCAGCGGACGATCTTTGTCGCGACGCGGGCAGATGTCGGCACCTATGGCGATGGGCTTCGGGCGGTCTCGGCAACGGTCGGCTACGACACGCCGCTGGTCAAATTCTTTCAGACCTTCTACTACACGCGGGCGGTGACGCTGGTCCCGTCGCTTTCGCAGTACGCGAACGAGGCTGGCAAAGAGCCCGGCACACGGCGCGGCTCGCAGTGGAGCCCTTCGGTCTTTCTCGGCAACCGGAACAAGGGGCTTTACGGCGGTGCATCGGTCTTTTTCGATTTCGAGAACCGCCGGGCCACCAAGCTTAGCCCGCTGATCAGCTCGCTCTACACGCTCGGCTACTCGGGCAACTGCTGCGGCGTGGCGGTGCAGTATTTCAACTTCCGCGTCGGTGCGAGGAGCGAGAACCGATTAGTTTTCAGCTTCCGGCTCAACGGGATCGGGGCATTTGGTACGGAGCAGTTCGGGCAGGGCTTGCGTTAGCGATAACGTGCCGTTCGCGAGGCAAAAAGCTCGACCGGAGCGAGTTCGTCCGTCAACACCTGGCCGTCCCGGACGCGGGCGAGATCGATTTTGTTTGCAAGCAATGGCTTGACCTGTGAATGCGGCTCCGCCGGGAACTCAGGCTCGCTCTTGCGGGCGACGATGATGAAGTTCTGTACCCTACCGGCCTCGACGTCTCCATCCACTTTGAACACATCAACAAATGGAAACACCGCGCGATAGGTCGCCAGCGTCGCGGCAAGAAATCCATCGGCGGGGCCGTTGAGGGCCGAACCAATGTTGACGATGACAACGCCATCGTCCGCGAGCAGCCGCTCGATTTCACCTACTGCCTCGACGGTCGTCAGGTGAAACGGCACAGAAAAGAGTGTCCCGAATGCATCGACAAAGACGGCGTCGTAGCTATTCGCATCGGCCCGGTTTATAAAACGCCGGCCGTCCTCATGAAAAATGCGAAGTCGCGGATCGGGCCGCAAACCGAAATGCGTTTCGGCGGTCGCGGTCATCGCCGGATCGATCTCAACAACATCGATCGTCGCAGCGGGATGCTCACGAAGAAGTTCCTGCGGGAAGGAATACCCCGCACCGCCGATCATCAAAGCTGATTGATGATCGGGCCGATAGTGGCGGACGAGGCGAAAGAACTTCGTGTATTCAAGCACAAGCTCGTCGCTGTCAATAAACCTAGCTGATTGGATCGCAAAGGGATCAACGACCATCGCCGTCATTGCCATGCCGGTGCGTCGGTCCTTGGTCTCAAGAATGCGGATCCGGTTGTACTCGCTATCGAATTCAACGACCCCGAGGGAGCGAAGATACGCGGCCTCAAGTTCGGACCCGCCGACAGCGAAGGCAAAAAGGATAAGTGCGGTGATGTTCCTTCGCTCGGCGATGATCGGCGAGATAAGCAGAGCAAGACCGAAAAGAGCTCCTGCTATCAGATAAAGCGTACGGGTCGAGCCGACGAACGGTATGAAGAAAAAGCCTGCGGCGAAGGTGCCGAGAATGCTGCCGA
>CAZGLZ010000097.1:0-13142 GCA_964526245.1 uncultured Chloracidobacterium sp.
CACATCGATATGAACCACGCGGCTCCGGAGGTCGCGGCACTTCGCACGCTCTGGCCGCGGATCGCAAAAGCGGGCATCATTTTGCTCGATGATTATGCCTACTTTGGTTATCGTCCGCAAAAGGAAGCGATGGACGCTCTCGGCGAGGAACTGGGATTTTCGGTCGCTTCACTCCCGACCGGACAGGGCCTGATCATCCGGACGTGAAGCACGCAGAAAGCCGCGGAGTTGATCAAGGCTCTCGTCTGATATGAGCCTGAAGACGCGCTTTCGGTCGTCGTTGCGAAGTATGGCCCCGGCGGCCGCGTCGCAGATCACCACCGAGCATGCGGCAAGGCCGCTCGCCCAATTCGCATCGGACGCCGAACGAATCACGAGCGTCTCGATATCAATACCCGCCGCGGCAAGATAGACCCTCGCGAATGCGGCAAAATCATCCCAGAACGAGACGACCCCGATCAGTTCATCGCTCGCCGGACGCCGCTCGCCGGAAAGCGCCTGAGTAATTGAATTTGCCCTGAGCCGGACGGCACGCGCATCGGCAGCCTCGTCGCCATCGAGCTTTTCAACTTCATCCGGCAATGCCACGACGATATTTCCCTCGCCAATCCGATTGGAAAACTCGGTGAGGTCTGTGCGCTCGACTCGGCAGCCGAGCGAATCGCCAAGCTCGAACGCCAGAACCCGATACAGCCCGTCGTTCGGTTCAAGCAAGTAAATAACGCCGGCCGAAGTCGCCGCCCAACGGCCGAAAGCATTTGCAACATCGGCGGGGCTGTGGCCCGAGCGGACAAGCATCGCACCGAGTTCGGCTACGGCGGCTTCAAGCGACGAGTTCCCGCCGTTCGGGGCGTTGGCGGCATCTGCAACGAAAGTGCCGCTTCCGCGCCTTAGCTCGATGTCACCGGTGGCGGCAAGCTCGCGGTAGGCGGCGGTGACGGTGTTGGCATGGATGCCAAAGCGACGAGCCACTTCGCGGGCGCTCGGCATACGGTCGCCGGGCCGCAGGTCTCCGGCCGTGATGCCGACGCGGACCTGCGTCACGATCTGTTCGTGGACGGTCACTTCCGAATTTTTCGTTATCCAGAACTTCACAAAAAAAGCCGGGTTAAATAATAACCCGGCGGGATCAATTGCGGAGGGGAAAATTGTTATTTGGTCGGGATCTTTATCTCACGGCCGGCTCCGAGGACCGAGTTCGGAAGAAGGCCGTTGATCTTTGCGACCTCGACCGCATTTGCGCCAACCCGCTGTGCGAGCTTTGTCACGGTGTCACCGGCCTGTGCCTTGACGACAGTGAACGGGCTCGTTGCGGCCGCTTGCCGCTGCGAGGTCGGACGCGAGTAGCTCGTTGCCTGAACGCGGGCGGCGTTGTTGCCGCTGACCGGGACAAATACCTTGCCCGCGGGACTACGCATTCCGGGGTTCGCCGCCATCAGTTCCGCGACGCTGACGCCGGTGCGGTTTGAGATCGATTCCCACGTCTCGCCGCGGACAGAATTCGCGAGCGAGGTGTTGTTGATCTTCGTTGCCGGAAGCTTTCGGAAAACGGCGACCACTTCATTGGCCTTGCCCGGCGGCACATTAACGATGTACGGCTCCGGCGGAGTCGAGTTCGTCCGCAGGTGCGGGTTGAGGTAGCGAAGATACTGCACCGTCGTATCCGAGGCCTGAGCGATCAGCCCGAGGTTCGTCGAGGGCGGAACGCGAACGCGGTCATACCGGAGCGGCGGAGCCGGACGCACGTGGCCGAAGCCGTATTGCGTCGGGTTGTTCGCGATCAGGATCGTCGCCAAGATGTTCGGAACGTAGTTTCGCGTCTCGCGTGGAAGGAACGGATAAGCCGCCCAGAAGTTTGCCGAGCCGGACCGGCGGATGGCACGGTCAACGTTGCCCTCGCCGCAGTTGTAGGCCGCCATCGCGAGTTCCCAGTTGTTATATCGGTTGAAAAGGAAACGCAGATACCGGGCCGAAGCACGGGTCGCTTCTTCAAAGCTGTTTCGCTCGTCAACGTGAGCCGTCCGGCGAAGCCCGAAGCGGGCACCGGTTCCAGGGATGAACTGCCAGAGCCCCGAAGCCGCCATGTGCGACATTGCACTCGGCTTCCAGGCACTTTCTACCTGCCCGAGCCAAGCGACGTTCTCCGGAATTCCCTCTTCGCGGAAGATCCGGCGGGCCATCGTCATGAACATACCCGAGCGATAAAGGCCGACCTCCATCGTCCGGCGGCCGCGGCCGCGATAGTAGTTGATGTACTGCTGGATCATCGGGTGCACCTGGAATGAGAATCCAAGCGACCGATTCGAAACGGCGTACTGAATATATTGATACTGCTGGGAAGCCTCAGGGTTTCCTTCGATCTCAAGCTCTTCAGGAAGCAGTTCGAGCTTTGAAAGCTCGTCAAGCGGTGAAGGCTCGAAGCCCTGCGAGTTGAAGCCGACGAGTTCATCGCTCGGGGCCTGTGCCTGAGCGGTCGTGGCCTCCGCGGTCTTCGTTTGTGCAACGAGTGCGGTCACTTCATCGGCCAGACCAAGATCGACTTCGTTCCACTGCCAGCCGCAGCTTGCGGCGAGGCTTCGGATCTGCGGCTGCCTAGCGGCCGTAGGAAACTCGATGCGATAAACGGTTTCGAGGAGCTGGTTGTAGCAGGTCTGGAGGCGTCCGTCGGTTTGAATATTTATTGCAGATGAAAGAAAAACCTCGACAGACTTATCGAAATTCAGGCCTGAATCCTGCCGGCGGTTGGCCTTTAGGGCCGTGAGCCCTTCGCGGAAGTGCTTGCCGGAATCCTCCAAAACCTTATTTACCGCTTCCCTCGCGTTCTGGACCTCGCGGGTCTGGGCATTCGCCTCAGTACCCGCCACAACTCCTATCGCAAAAATAAAGAGGAGCGATCGTGAAATAAATGAATGCATCAATAATTCTCGTTCCTGAAATACCGGCTAGGCCGGGCGTCAGTAAATTAAAACGCGGAAAGGATGAAAATGTTCCGCCGGGTGTGCTGATTGCAGGCACACTTTTCCTCAGTTTGAAAGTTACCACAATGCCCCGCCCGGGTCAACGCGCTGTTAAACACCGACGAACACGAATAGCGAACCGATGATCGCTTATTTGCGAGCCGCTGCCTTTCGCGGCCGAAGGGCATATTCGAAGACGTCCATCACGTTCTCAACAAAAATGAACTTAAGGTCCGTCATCACCTCTTCGGGCATATCGACAAGGTCACGCCGGTTCGGTTCCGGCAAGATGACCGTCTTTATCTTCGCCCGGCGGGCAGCGAGCAATTTTTCTTTGACTCCGCCGATCGGCAAAACGTTGCCGCGAAGCGTTATCTCACCCGTCATCGCTACGTCCTTCCGAACAGGCCGCTGGGCAAGAACGGAGACCATTGCGGTCGCCATCGTGATGCCGGCACTTGGCCCGTCTTTCGGGATCGCTCCTTCGGGCAGGTGAATATGCAGGTCGTAATTCTCGAAATCGTTTTCGTCTATCCCGAGTTCCCCGGCCCTGGCTTTTGCATAGGAGAAAGCCGCCTGGGCCGATTCCTGCATCACCTCGCCGATCTGACCGGTCAGCGTCAGCTTGCCCTTGCCCTTTGTTTTGATGGCCTCGATGAACAAAATGTCGCCGCCGACGGCCGTCCAGGCAAGCCCGGTGACGATACCGATATGGTCACGTTTGAGCGCCGTTTCAACAAATATCTTCGGCACCCGAAGATACTTCGAGAGGTTATCGACGGTCAGCCGGGCGGGTTTGAATCGCTTCTCGCTCTCGGCCTTTGACCGTGCGACCTTGCGGCAGATCTTTCCGAACTCGCGTTCGAGCTGGCGAAGGCCTGCTTCCTGCGTGTATTCGCCGATGATCTTCGTCAGGGCCCGTTTATCGATCGAGAGATCGGTCGGCTCTAGTCCGTTCTCCTCTATTTGTTTCGGAATCAGATGGCGGCGTGAGATCTCGATCTTTTCCTCGAGCGTGTAACCCGACAGCTGGATCGTCTCCATCCGGTCGCGAAGGGCCGGCTGGATCGTATCGAGCACATTCGCCGTCGTCATGAACATCACGTTCGAAAGGTCGAATGTCACGCCCAGGTAGTTATCGCGAAACGCAAAGTTCTGTTCCGGGTCGAGCACCTCGAGCAGTGCACTCGATGGGTCGCCGCGAAAGTCCGCTCCGACCTTGTCGATCTCGTCGAGCATTATCAGCGGATTGCTGGTTCCGGCCTGCTGAAGTGCTTGAATGATCCTCCCCGGCATTGCTCCGACATACGTCCGACGATGGCCGCGGATCTCGGCCTCATCGTGAAGCCCGCCGAGCGAAAGCCGCACGAATTTGCGGTCCAAAGCTCTCGCGACCGAACGTCCAAGCGAGGTCTTGCCGACTCCCGGAGGCCCGACGAGGCAGAGAATAGAGCCCTTCGGCTTCTCCATCAGCTTCCGGACCGCCAGAGCCTCAATTATCCGTTCTTTTACCCGCTCAAGCCCGAAATGGTCTTCGTCGAGAATCTTCTCGGCCTTCTTGAGATTTAGATTGTCTTTCGACTGCGTCGACCACGGCAGGTCGGTCATGATGTCCAGCCAGTTGCGGAGTGTCGCGGTTTCGGCAGTGTCCGGGTGCATCCGCTCTAGCTTCTTGAGCTGTCGAAGGGCCTCTTCCTCGGCGTGCTCCGGCATCTTCGCCTTGAGGATCTTCTCGCGATACTGCTCGATCTCCTCGAAGAGCTCATTTCCCTCACCAAGCTCGGATTGGATCGCCTTTAGCTGCTGCCGCAGGAAAAACTCCCGCTGCGAGCGGTCGATATCGGCCCGGGCCTGTGTATTGATCTCCTGCTGAACGGTCAGGACGTCGATCTCTTTGCTCAGCAATTCGTTGACCCGCCGCAACCGCTCGACCGGGTCGAAAATGTCCAGAATGCTCTGTGCGTCCTCGACCTTAAGTTCCAGGTTCGACGAACACAGGTCGGATAGCCGGCCTGCATCTTCCAGATTTGCAATGATCGCCAGAACCTCAGGCGAAATGTTCTTCCCGAGACTTGCCGCACGTTCCATCGAGCCGCGGACGTTGCGGACGAGAGCCTCGACCTCGAGCGAATTTTCCGGAGCGAGCGGCTCGGAAACGGGCGTTATCCGTGCCTGCACATAAGCTCCCGATGAATCAATGGAATCGATCAGCGTTCGCGAGAGCCCTTGTATCAGAATGCGAATGCGGCCATCCGGGAGCTTGAGCATCCGCATGATTATCGCGACCGTACCCGTGGTGAAAAGGTCGCCCTGCTCCGGGTCTTCCTTGTTCACATCCCGCTGCGAAACAAGCACGATCATCCGGTTCTCTTTCAGGGCCTCTTCGACCGCCATTATCGATTTGTCCCGCGAAACGAACAGCGGAACGATCATGAAGGGATAGATGACAATGTCCCGAAGCGGAAGTACGGGCAGCTCCGACGGGATCTGCATCATCGGCTCGATGGCATCATTTTCGCCGATGGAAATCGGGAATTCTTCGATCTCAACCATAAACTTTTATGTTACGCGGTGGCCGCCTAAAGGGCAACGACAAAACGGCTTCCGGTCGCTGCCGAAAGCCGTCTTAGTGACACCGATATCCGAAACGTTACTTCTTTTTCTTTTTCTTGGCTGCGGAAGAAGCGGTCGAGAGCTCCCGCGATTGGACCAGATTCTTTAGTTCGGTCATAAAGGCCGTTACGTCCTCGAATTCAAGATAGACCGAGGCAAAGCGAACGTAAGCGACCTTGTCGAGTTCCTTGAGCCGCCGCATTATCAGCTTGCCGATCTCGTTCGTGGAAAGCTCTCGCTCGGCCGCGTCCTGAACATTTCGCTCGGCCTCGTTGACGATGGCTTCAAGCTGGAGCGTCGAAACCGGACGCTTTTCGCAGGCACGGAGAAGCCCGGCCATCACCTTGTTCCGGTCGAAAGGCTCGCGTTTGCCGTCCTTTTTGACGACCATGAACGGTATCTCGTCGATGCGCTCGTAGGATGTGAACCGGCGGCCGCACTTAAGGCACTCCCGGCGGCGTCTGATCAGATCACCATCCTTCGCCTCGCGTGAATCGACAACCTTGTCTTTCAGATGGTCGCAATATGGACACCGCATCTTTTGCTACTCCTGTCGATCTGTTTCCCCTGAGTTCGGTGATTCCGATTCGATCTCCTCGACGGCGTGCTCGCTTGAGAGCAGGCCGCGAAACCGCTCGAGGCTGATATCCCCGTGGACAAAGTAATATATCCCGAAGAGCAGTGCAGGAGCAAAATACACGAGGTGCATGGCGATGGCCATCGCAGCCGCGTCCTCGTTCCGTATGTCAGGCTTTAGGAAGAGCAGGCTCGCGGCCGTTGCGGTGTGAAATGCACCGGCGGCTCCGCCCGGCGTCGGGACCACCGAGCTAACGACCGCAAATCCCATTATGAACAGCGAGTCGCTAAAGGTGATCGGCATGTCGAACGCGAGTAGCACGAACCACGTCGGGATCGATATCGCGAACCAAAGCGCCAAGGTCCAAAAGGAGGCAAGGGCCGCCTGCTTCCAGTCCTTGAGGATCGCAAGTGCCGCGGCGAGCTGCCGCATCAGGCTAAGAATGATCTTCCGAATACGTCCGGGAATGAACTTGCGGTCCGTCAGGTCTCCGACCACCTCGATCGCCCATTCGGCCACGTGCTGATAGGCGAAAAGCAACGCAAACCCGATGACGACCCCGACCAGCATCAAGTAGCCGGCGAGCGAGACATTGGCAAACTGCTCTTCCCTGCCCTCGGGCGGTGTGAACCACACCAGATTCGCAGCAAAAAGCACGACAAGGGCCGCGAGGTCGAAGATACGTTCGAGGCCAAGCGTGACCAAAGCCGCCGATGGCCGGACACGCTTATCCCGCATCGGGAGCCACATCGGGCGAACGATCTCACCCGCACGGCCGACCAGGAAGATCGCCGCAAACCCGACGGTCGTTGTCGCAAAGAGTTCTTTTAGGTCGGAACGCGTTATCGGAGCGAGCAGCACCTGCCACCTTACGGCACGCAGAAAGTACCCGAGGCAGATGATCAATACCGAGACGATCAGTAATAACGGATCGGCCGCCCGGAAGGCTGTCCGCACCTGCTGCCAATCGAGGTCCTTACCGAAAAACCAAAGGATCAGCACCGCGATCGCGAGCAGAATGAAGAAGTTAAGATTGCGTCGAAAATAGTTCAAAGCTTGGCCATTACAAAACCCCGCAAACGCGGGGCAGCTCCGCCGCAATGACGAAACGAATAAAATACAGTAATATCGGCTTAATTGCGAACCTCGCAAACCCTAAAAACTTTGACGATTTTGGGAACATTGCTGCGGCCGCGGTCGTAATCTCACATTGACACGGCCCGGCTTTAGGCCTTGTTGCTTTGAAGAGCAACGTCAGGAGAGGAACAAATAGCCTTGGGAGCACTGAAAGCGACTGTCGAAATGAACGGTCCCGAACTCGCCCGTAGAGCGAGCTCAGGCGACAGTTCGGCATGGGAAGAGATCGTAACGCACTTTTCGCGGCGCATCTTCAACCTTGCCTATCGCTTCACGTCAAATGCCGAGGCGGCCGAGGACCTGACGCAGGAAGTTTTCATTCGTATTTATCGAACGCTCGATCAATACGATGCAAAGCAGGGCGACCTGGCCAATTGGCTGATGCGGCTCGCCCGCAATTTGATAATCGATGATTACCGCCATCGGCAGCGAAACCCGCAAAATTCGATGGCAGAGGCGGTCGATGACCACCAGTATCACCTGCGGGCCGTTGGAGGATCCGCACATCGCGAACTCGAGCGGCGTGAACTGGCGGCACAGGTTCAGGACGGAATAAATAAGCTTCCGCCCGACCTGAAAACATGTGTCATCTTGCGTGACATCGAAGAGCTCAGCTATCAAGAGATAGTTGATGTACTCCAAATTCCCGAGGGGACAGTGAAGTCAAGGATCAATCGGGGACGAATAGAATTGGCGAAGATATTGAGGAGAATGAGGGTCGTGACGGTTTAAGGCACCGGGTTTGGCAAAATAAGTCCTTTTTACCGTTCAATTTACAAGGGGTAATGGTTATGGAGCACAAGACGGCAATGAACTGCAGCACCTTCGAGGACAATCTATCGGATTTCCTCGAAAAGCAGCTGAACTCGGCGACTTATATGTCGGCGGCTGCCCATGCTCTCCAGTGCCCGCTTTGCCACTCGCTCCTTAACGATGTCAAAGATTCGATAGCGGCGTGCCATTCGCTCGGCGAGGCAGTTCCGGCATTGACGCCGCTCGAGGCGAAGATCCTCGAACGAACGCTGCCGGAAGCGAATATGGTCTGCACCGAGTTCGAAGAACACCTGACGGATTATCTCGACGGTTTTCTTCCCGCAGGCGTTTTTCACCGCTGGGAGCGGCACGCGGCACTCTGCGACGACTGCACCGATCTTCCCGGAATGGTGGTTCGTTCGCTTGCGACAATCGTCGAATACAAGCTGGAAGAGCTTCCGGTTCCGGCCGGGCTTAATCAACGAATTTTGGCGGCGACCTCTGCTTTGGAGCCGGTCAAAGCAAAGGGCCCATCGCTTGCATCGCGTATCTGGGACGCGGTTTCAGGCATTCGCATACCTTTGCCTATCCCGCAGCTCGCACCTGTGGCGATGATGCTCCTTTTTGCGTTTCTTTTTATCAGCCAGGGCGTCTCGGCCGACGGCACGCTTTCGGATGTTTACAACAAGAGCCTGCAGATCGCCGAGCAAAGCTATCGGCAGAGCTCCGAAGTTCTTAATCTTGGCAACAGCGGCGGAGGTGAGGCCAGATGATCTGTGCGTACCACTCACAGAACCCTGCCAACGTTCAATGCAATGCCTGTGGCAAGGCTCTCTGCCCGTCGTGTGACCACCGCATCAAGGGTTTTCCCTATTGCCAGGACTGCATCGTTGAAGGCGTTGACCGGCTCCGGCAGAATAACCGCTCGGAATATGCGCCCTTCGTCCGGCGAAAAACTATCCCGGTCATTGCCCTTTTCCTTTCCTTTATTTTGCCCGGACTCGGCGCCGCCTATAACGGGCAAACGGTCAAGGCACTAGTGTATTTTGGCGTCTTCGTCGGGCTTTTCCAGATGGCAGTGCTGACCGGCGGAACGCCGCTCTTTGTGCTTGCCTTTTTTGGAATGTGGGCATTTGCCGCACTCGACGCTTGGCGCACGGCCCAGATGATCCGCAACGGCATCACACCGGACGTCGCCGAAGACGTGCTTGTCAGGCGCTTTTCCGGCAACCCGAAGCTATGGGGCGTTAGTCTAACCATATTGGGCAGTGCGATCCTTCTTCAGAACGTATTCGACTTTCGCGGGATAATGCGCGGTGTCGTTCCGGCGATGCTCATCGGCCTTGGCATCTATATTCTTCGCGGATACGTTTTTCCGGAAAAGAATGACGAAGATAAATGGACCGATTTTGACACCGCAAAGCCGGCGCCTTTGTTCATGACGGCGAAGAGCGGCCGAGGATTTGATTCCGCAGCCGGCCGCCGCTACCCGGAAGAAAGCTCACGAGGCAGATCGGGCTGGCGCGACGGCAGATAAGATTTAATTGTATTTCATTGGCACCGATAGGTTATCATCATAAACAAGCTCTCGGGCTTGCAGTAAGAAAGAGGTAATAATATGCCCGTTTGGATGAAAGCAGCAGGAAAATGGGGAAGCATTTTGGTGATCATCGCCTTGGTCATCACCTTGCTCAAGCAGGTCATCGCGTTCATTGGATTTCTCACCGGAGCCGTTAAGCTCCTTATCGTTCTGGCATTCATCGCCGTCATCGTCGGCGTCGGTTTCCTTGTCTTTAAGGGCATCAGCGACAGCCGAAAGAACAGCCAGTAGTTTTTTCAACCGTTTTGTAGTATTCTTATAGGGTCTAGGTTCCGGCCTTGGGCACTTGCTTCAGGGCTCGGAAATTTCTATATTTAGACCTTGCACTTCATTGAGAGAGCCTTTCCATACTGCCCGCAAAGGCCTCTCGGCTAGTTTTATTAATAAGTGCCCCGGTTTCGCGTTAGTCGCTTGCGGCTGATCCTGCGTGATTCCGAATGTCGGGACGATGGATTCCCGGCTTTAAGAACAACAAAAGGAGCTTTAAAGCATAATGCAGAAAAACGGCAGGGTTTTTACCTTTCTTTTTTCGTACAGATTTAGATCGAGAGTTTTTATTCGTCGCGTCGAGATTCCGAAGGCCCATGTCCAGAATGGGGTTTTGGGTCTCGCGTTCGTATTTATGGTCTCCGCACTTGGAGTTGGTGCTTACGGCGTAATCAATTCATTCGAGCCCGCAATTATCAGTAGCAGTATCGCTCATGCACCCGCCCAAGTCGCATCAACTGTTAGTGATCCCAAGATCTTCGATTACACCCGTCCCGCAGCCTCAAGCCAGATGGCACAGAACGCCGGCGGTCCGGCATTGTCCGAGCTTTCGAGCGAGGATGCGGAGATCGAAAGCCAGCTTCGCGTGATCGAAACGACCGCCGACCCGGCAACGATCCCGAACATCTGGGCCCACTCCGGCAAGATCAACAACGAATTCGGCTTCCGCCGCAATCCGTTCGGCGGACGCAGCTACGAGTTCCACGCCGGTATGGACATTGACGGCGAACGTGGCGATACGGTCGTCGCTCCGGGCAATGGAGTTGTCACGAAGTCGGGTTGGCAGGGCGGCTACGGCAACATGATCGAGATCGACCATGGCAATGGCCTTACGACTCGTTACGGCCACCTTTCCAAGGTTGAGGTTAGCGTTGGTGATGAGATCACCCGCGGCCAGCTCATCGGGTTCGTTGGCTCAACGGGACGCTCGACAGGGCCGCACCTTCATTATGAGCTTCGCCTCAATGACCGCCCGATCAATCCGCGTCGTTTTCTTCCGACCGAGCCGATCGATATAGCGAGGAACTAGCACTCGAAAAAATGCATCAAAGAAGCCGGGCTCTCCCGGCTTTTTTCGTTGGTTCGCATCCATCCGCGAAAGCAGATATACTTCCCTTGCAAGTGATTTTAGTCCACCTTCGGGGATTCAGAATATGATCAAGAAGTTCACCTTTTCAGCTACCTTGCTGATCGTTTTTTCGCTCGCGTTCAGCAGCGTTTCATTCGCCTTCACCGCATTCGATGAAGGCATGTTCAAACCGGACAAGATCTCGTCGCTGCCGCTAAAAAAGCTCGGCCTAAAGATCAAGCCGGAAGATATTTACAATCCTGCCGGCGGCGGGCTTAGCGAAGCAGTCGTTCGGCTGAGCATCGGCTGCACGGCCGAATTCGTCTCGCCGGAAGGCCTGATCCTGACCAACCATCACTGTGCTTTCGATGGCCTCGTTTCTGCCTCAACACCCGGCAACGACCTCGTTGAGAACGGCTTCAAGGCAAACAATCGAGGCGAGGAGATCCCGGCGAAAGGCTATTCGATATTTGTTACGGAAAGATCTGAGGACGTGACCGCAAAGGTCCGTCAGGGTACCGAATCGCTTTCGGGCGACGCTCTTGCGGCCGCACTCCGGACCAATGCCGAAAACCTTCAAAAGGCCGAACAGGCCAAGGCACCGGCCGGTTCGGTCATCCGGATCCAGATGCTCAACAATGGATATTTCTTCTATCTCTATCAGACCAAGCAGATAAAGGACGTCCGTATCGTTTACGCTCCACCGCGTAACATCGGCGTTTTCGGCGGCGACCCGGACAACTTTGAGTGGACCCGCCACACGGGCGACTTCACCTTCATTCGAGCCTATACGGCCCCGGACGGCTCATCGGCAGACTACTCGCCGAACAACGTCCCTATGAAGCCGAAGCGCTATCTTTCGATCAATATCGGAGGCCTCAAGGAGAACGACTTCGTTTTCGTTCTCGGCTATCCGGGCGGCACGACCCGCTATCGCGAATCGCAGTCGGTCGAATACGCCCGAGACGTTAACTTCCCGTTCCTCTGGACCTGGCTGCAGGCCCGAGCCGATGCGCTTCGGATGATCGGCGAAACGGATGAGGCAAAGCGCATCGAGCTTCAGTCCGATATTGCCAGTTTTGATAACGCCCGTAAGGTCTATTACGGCGGTATGTGGCGGCTGCGCCGTTCGCAGGTGGTCGAGAAACGGCGAGCCGAGGAAGAAGCATTTGCCAAATGGGTGGCGGCCAATCCGCAGCGGCAGCAGAAATACGGCACCGTTCTTTCAGAACTCGCGGCTGTCTCGGCAAAGTCGAACGCCATCGCAAAACGCGACGTTCTGGTAAGGCGAATTCCGGATGCGACGATGCCCGTCTTCCGGGCGATCTTCCAGGCCGTAAGCGAAGGCAAGATGCTCAGCGACAGCGAACGGCGTGCAAAGCTCGAGGAGATCAAGAAAGCACTCGAAGGCCGCGAAGCGATCTACGAACGCGAGATGCTGAAGTATTTCCTGAATGCCTTTGATGAACTTCCCGAAGGCCAGAAGTTCGACGGCGCCGAGAACCTTTTCGGCAAGCTTTCGGGCAAGGCACGACGCGAAGCAGAAGCGAAATTTGCGGACAACATCGCCGATGGCTACTGGACCGCAGAAACCATCGCCGCACTCTACGGGCCGCAGACAATGGATTACCGTCCGGAACGTGATGACGTAACCGCGTTTGCTCGCGCACTCGTCAAGGCACGCGAGGAAGGAGCCGCCCGTGCCGCCGAGTTCGGTGCGAACATCGATCGGCTCCGCCTGCTTTATCAGCAGGGCATGGCCGAGATGAAGGGCTCGACGCCCTATCCGGACGCCAACTCGACGCTCCGCTTTAGCTACGGCTACATCAAGGGCTTCTCGCCACGGGAGGCCGAATACCGGACGCCATTTACGACGATGAAGGGAATGCTCGAAAAGGACACCGGCGTCAATCCGTTCGATATGCCCGATGGCCTCAAGCGGCTCCAGGCTGCGAGGGATTTCGGCCGTTTCGGCTCCGGCGATAGCGTCGTGGTCAACTTCCTTTCGACCAACGATATCATCGGCGGAAACTCGGGCAGCCCCGTTCTGAACGCCAATGGCGAACAGGTCGGATTGGTCTTTGACGGAAACTACGAAGGGCTCGGCAATGACTTCTATTACGACCCGAACATGAACCGGACGATCTCGGTCGATATCCGGTTCGTTCT
>CAZGLZ010000098.1:0-13084 GCA_964526245.1 uncultured Chloracidobacterium sp.
ACGCGATCGACCACGATCCGCTGAAAATGCCGCTCGCCCGAAACGATGGGCATCACCAAAGCGTCGAGGTCATCAAGAACCGGTATTGGCCGCGGGTCCGCTGACGAGATGCGGCTCCTTATCGCACCGAGCCCGGCATCGGCCTCAAACGGAACGAACCTGCCCGCCGAACGGTCATATCGCTGCGGACTTTCATCGGCGGCCGGCGGAATATATACGATCTCGCTGATCAACTCCGGATAGGACGTTTTCCCTCGCCAAAAGTCATACCGCTCATTGAACTCCGCCAGGTCTCCGCTCTTGAGAACTTCGGCGTTAAGCTGAAGGTTGAAATAGACGGACTGTATCTCGCGGTTGAAATCATCAGCAAAGGCTTTCGTGTCCGCCGCGACCCGCCGCTCCATCCGCTCGCGTTCGGCCTCGCTCGCCTCGCGCATCCAGCGATACTGCATCCCGAAAAAGAGCGTCAGCACGGCGATGACCGCGGTCAATATCAGATATGGCAGCCAGCTTCGTTTCATTTGCAACCGACGCGGGATGTTGCACGATCTCGCGTTTCGAGTTCATTATGCAATTATGCGGCGAGGGCGGACAATACGTTTTCGGCAGATTTTACATCCTTTACAATTTCTTTGCGTCGTCTTAACCACTTCGCTCTCGGCCGTTGTCAGAATCGCTTCTATCGTAGGCGGCGGTTGGCAATACTAGCTTGAGTCCTCCTGACCTGATGCTTATAGGAAAAACCGCCGCCTGCGTACAAGACAAAAATTATTTGGAGGCACGAATGAAAAGATTCATAACAACCATCGCTTTCGCATCGCTCTTTTTCACCGGGCTCGGTGCGATAGTTGAAAAGGCCGGGGCGAGTTTTAAGTCGGACCAGAAGGCTCTTGAGATCGTCGCAAAGGCCCGTCAGGCGATCGGCGGCGAAGCGGCCATCGCGCAGGTCCAGAGCATGGTCATCGTTGGCCGCTCAACACACACCATCAAGATCGGCGACACAGAACGCACCGAGCAGGGCGAGACCGAGATCGCAATGCAGTTCCCGGATAAGCTGCAAAAGAGCATCAAGATCGGCGACCCCTCCACCGCAACCGGCGATGCCAATGTTGTGACGGAGGAAAGCGTTGTCGTGATCCGCAAGGGCGAAGGTGCCGAGTTTAAGGTCGATGGCGGCAACGGTGAATTCACGACCTCTGACGGCAAGAAGATCATCGTCCGCCGCGCCGAACCCGGAACCGGCGAGGTAACGGGGCCGGACGGCAAGGCCTTCGTTTTCAAGAAAGGCGAGGAAGGCAATGCCGAATTCACCACCGAGGACGGCAAGAAGGTGATCGTTAGAGCCGTGCCGTCGGGCGACTTCGAATGGAAGTCCCGCGAAGGCGCTGAGAATCATGTAATGCATCGCGCCGGCGGCGTTCGTAACAATGAACTGCTCCGCATCGGCCTGATGCTGCTCGTCAGTGCACCGCAGGGCATGGATGTTTCATACACCTTCGAGGGCGAAGGCAATGTTGACGGCACGCAGGTCAACATCGTCGCCGCTTCGTTTGCCGGTTCGGTCTATCGCCTGCACATCGACAAATTCACCAACCTTCCGGTCGCCATCGGCTACACCGGCGGCCCGATGCCGCACATCGTTCGCTTCAATAAAGGCGATGCGGTCGAAACTGAAAAGGACATCGTTGTGTTCACCGGAAAGATGGAAGGCGAAGCAGCAGGCAGAGAAACCCTCGTCAAGCTCTCGGATTTCCGCTCGACCGGCGGCGTCCAGCTTCCCTATCGCTGGACAACGACGACCGGCGGACGCACGACCGAGGTTTTCGACGTCACTTCATTGGACGTGAACCCGGCCAACATCGCAGAACGATTCAAGGACCAAAAGATGATCCTCCGAATGGCAAAACCGGAAGGTTAGAACTAGAACTGAGTTCAGAAACTAGAGGGCCGTGGGCAACCGCGGCCTTTTTTCATTCTGCGGCCGATTTGAACTGCTTTAGGGATGCCGCTATCGCCGGAATGATCTTTCGCGGTGCTTCGATCGCGGCTTTGATGTGGCGTTTGTTCGTGAAATGCCCAGCGACGTAGATTCCGGGGACATTTGTTTCGTGGGTCTTCGGATCATAGATGGGAACCTCGCCGTATTTTCCCGTTTCCGTCTCAACGCCGAGCGAACGGAGCATCGTCAGGTCCGCGTCCGACCCGATTAGTACGAACACTACATCGTTTTCCAGCTCGACCCGTTCGCCTGATTCGCTTTCGAGCACAACGGCATCTTCGCGGATCTCAATGATCTTGCCGAGGAAAAAGAGCTTCAAGCAGTTCTCCTGTAACTCTTCCTCAAGCGGTTGCCGCACCCAATACTTTATGCAGCCCTGCTTCGGGTCGGTATTTTCCCAGTCTTCGCGAAAGATGGCGAGCGTCGTCTCGGCACCTTCCTGAGCAAGAAAAAGTGCCGCCTCGCCGGCCGAATTTCCGCCACCTACGACCAATGCTTTCTTCTTTACCCACGGATAAGTTTCCCGAAAATGGCTGCGCACCTTCGGCAGATCCTCGCCCGGCACGTTCAACCGACGCGGATGATCCATCGCCCCGATGGCAAAAAGCACATTCCGAGCCGCGTACTCGCCCCTGTCCGTAACGACACAAAAACTCCCCTCCTTACGAAGGAGGGGTGCCGACGCTTCGTCGGCGGGGTGGTTCTCTTCGCGTCGTACTTCCAGAACTGTCTCTTCTGTCCGCACGTCCAACTCATTCTCAAGTACAAACCGCACGTAATACGAAAGAAGTTCCTCGCGCGTCGGCTTCTCCCTCGCCGGCTTCAGATCGCCTTCGTTGAACTCAAGCTCGTTGACCGTCGAGAAGACCGTCAGCCCGACCGGATAGTTGTAGATCGTATTGCCGATCAGGCCCTTTTCGATCACAACGTAATCGAGCCCCGCCTTCTTAGCCTCAAACGCCGCCGAGATCCCCGCCGGCCCGGCACCGATTATGATAAGGTCGTAAATCATTTTCGGCGATTCGCCTTCCTCATACCGACGAGTCCGTAGATTACCTGCCCGATTCCTACCAATGTAATGATTGGCGACCAAATGAAGAAACCGCCGCGTCCCGAGTAAACGTTCACAATGCTGATTCCGAGTAAGCCAGCTCCAACGAAGGTGATTGCAATGCCGATCAACATGATATTCCTATGGAATTCTGCATCGATACGGCGATTCTCCTTTTCTTCTGCTTCGATCGCGGCCGTTTTTACATCATCTGATATAGGCGTCTCACAGTACTTGCACTGGCTTGCCGTCGAGGATATCGTCTTTCGGCAAGAAGGACAGGGAAATACTTTGATCTCTTCGTTCTGCTCCAGGATGCTCACAGATCGCTTACCTCCAATGAATTCTCAACATCTAACAAACCGAAGTCATGATTCAAACTAGCTTAGCCTGATTCGCCTCAGCGACATTCGCCCCGATCGAAGTGCCGCACCTAAGGACTTGCTTTGAAAGAACAAATTCCCTTTGTTCGGCCACAAGATGCCGGTACAGTTTGATCGAGCGACGCGCAAATGAATACGTCTTTACGGCAAGCGGGTTTGTTGTACCGGGATCGTCTTTCATTGTCCACTGTCCATTATCCATTATCCATTACGCGCAGCGCTTCGGTAAATTTCTCTATCTGTGCCTTTGTGTTTTCCATGTTCCGCTTCGACTCGAGGTACTTCTGCCACTCGTTGGTCATCGTTAAAGCCTTCGTCACGTCCTCATCCAACGCGTGCGCCGCGACCACCAGCAGATCGCTCAAAGCCTCATTCGCCTCCAGCAGCGACTGAATGATCGTATAAGCCAACTTCGCATTCGGCAGGTCAATATCAAGCTCGTTCTTGTCTATTTGTGCAACGTTCACGTTTCTGTCCTATTTTCTTCTTTTCTACTTTCGTGGTTATCTTATCTAGCCCTAGATCACAAGCTTTTTCCATTCCAACCGCCCGTGACTCCCGAAATTGAAGAGCACCCCGACTCGCTTGTGGCTTGCTTTCAAGTAGTTTATCACCTGTGCCCAATCGATTGGCGAAAGGCTGGCGGTAGCCTTGATCTCTACAATGATCTCGTCAAAGCAAAAGAAATCCGCAACGTATTCATGACCCAAAGGGTTGCCTTTGTACTCGATCTGAAACCGTGCCTGCTCGCGAAACGGAATGTCGCGCATCGCAAACTCTATCGACAAGGCTTTTTGATAAACCCCCTCCAGAAAACCCGGACCGAGCTTGTAATAGACTTCCATCGCGGCCCCGACGACCTGATAGGTCTCCTCTGGGAAGAAAAGTTTCCCCGGGTCCTCAATTTCGTGCATAAGCTAGTTTCTTCCCCATCACCAGAAAGTTAATTAACCACGAAATAAGAAAAAAGGAAAAACAAAAACAAACCGACCCTCTCCGGTCATATCGAATTGGTCGAATCGATGAACGGTAACGCCTTTACTGTCGCATTATGTTCCGTGATTTTCAGTTCCGTTCCCTCGCCAAGGAACTCATATCGGACGTATGCAAGGGCGATGTGCTTTTCGAGTTTTGGCGAGAATGTGATGGAGGTTATGCGGCCGGCGTTCTTGCCCTCGGGAGATAAAAGTTCGGCACCGGGATTGGCCTCGCCGGAGAGCAGAAGCCCGGTCAGTTGCTTTGCGACGTGGCCGCGGAAGTGGATACGGGCAATTATCTCCTGCCCGATGTAGCAGCCTTTGTTGTAGGAGATGAGCCCGTCGAGCCCGAGTTCCGGCACGATCGTTGTTTCGTCCGTATCAACGCCGTAAAGCGGAATGCCGTTTTCAATTCGGAGCGTTTCATACATCTCGTCCGAGATCGGTACGATCTCAAGTTGAGCTAGTGTCTCCAAAAATGCTTCTGCGTCATCGCTACCGACGAAACACCCAACGCTTCTTCCACCTTCGTATCGAACGCCATTTTCGCCGAGCTCGATCGGCGGCACGTAGCCAAAAAACTCAAGATAGCGAAACTGAGCCGTCAGGTCCTCAACATAGAAATCACCAGCATACGTGAACCGAAACAGATTCTGGTAAACCTTTTCCCGCGTCGCCCCTTCGGTCTCTATCAGGAACCGCTCGCCCTGCCTGAGCACACGCACGACCGCAAGCAGCCGTCCCTGAGCATTTGGGAACGCTGCCAGCATTTGCTGCCCGTCCTCGAGCGTCTTCATGTCGTTGGTGATCATCCCGTCAAGGAACGGGACCGCCTCCTTGCCCCAAACGGCGATCAGCCCGCGATCGTGTTCGTAATACCCGGTTCCGCCCGAGCGGATGTGGTTGTAGATCTCGATATCCATTTGATTCGATTATATAAGTTCGCCGAGCCGTCCGAAATGCTCAAGTTGCACGGCAAGCCCGCGTTGGGCGGCGATCACCTGCGGGCTCGGGTGATAAAGCGGAACAAGCACGCGGCCAAACCATTCGACCGGCCTCCCGGCATCGGCCGCGAGTTTAAGGCCGTGCGGTTCCAGGGTCTTGATCGCATCAAGAGCAACACTCCCGAGCGTCGCGATCACCGGCGGGTCGATCAGCTCGACCGTCCGCCTAAGAAATGCAGAACAGTTCTTGATCTCTCCGCGGGTCGGCTTTCGGTTTGCGTCGGTCGCGGTCCGCGGGCTGCACATAACGGCGTTCGTGATGAATATCTCCTCCCGCGTCAGGCCGATCGAATCGAGCAGCTTCTGAAAGTTCTCGCCCGACTTGTCGCCGTAAAATGGCCGCCGAGTGCGGTCCGCTCCTTGCCGCCCCGGAGCCTCGGCAACGAACATCACTCGCGGTTCGAGCGTCCCGTTCAGCTTGCTCAGCACCGCCGTTTTATCCGCAAGCTCCGGGCAAACGCGGCAAGCCCGAGCCTCGCGGCAAAGCGACGCAAAGAGTTTTGGCTTGGACAATCCCATATCCGAATTTGATAGAATAGCGTTTTAAGAAAAGTAACAGAAACCGAATAAACAATGAGTCAGATCACCGAACAGCAAGTATTGGATTCGCTAAAGCAGATCATCGACCCCGATCTACGCAAGGACATCGTCACGCTCGGCTTCGTCCGCGATGTTGCTATCGAAGGCGGCGACGTCTCTTTCCGCATCGTATTGACGACGCCGGCCTGCCCTGTCAAGGAGCAGATGGAGACCGAGGCTCACACTATCGTCTCCGGGCTTGATGGTGTTACGTCCGTGAAGGTGACGATGGACGCCGAAGTGCCGCAGGGCCGCGGAATTGCAAACAATGTCGCTATTCCTGGTGTCAAAAACATCATCGCCATTTCGAGCGGCAAAGGCGGCGTCGGCAAATCGACCGTTGCGGTCAATCTTGCGGTCGCTCTCGCACAGAACGGTGCCAAGGTCGGCATTATGGACGCCGACGTTTACGGGCCCAACGTGCCGCTGATGCTCGGCACCGGTTTCGGCCAGCCCGAGGTCGCCAACAGCCAACTCATTCCCATCGAAGCTTATGGCGTAAAAATGATCTCGATGGCGGTCCTTGTTCCGCCCGATAAGCCGATGATCCTTCGCGGCCCGATGCTCCACGGCGTTGTGCGGCAGTTCCTGACCGACGTCAATTGGGGCGAGCTCGATTACTTGATCGTCGATATGCCGCCCGGCACCGGCGACGTCCAACTCTCGCTTGCTCAACTCGTGCCCGTTCAGGGTGCCGTACTCGTCACGACCCCGCAGGAGGTTTCGCTCTCTGATGTCCGCCGGGCGGTCAAGATGTTTGAACAAGTAGCGGTTCCGGTTCTCGGCGTCATTGAGAATATGTCGTATTTCATCGCACCCGATACCGGCACGAAGTACGAGATCTTTGGTAAAGGCGGCGGCGAAAAACTTGCCGGCGAGTACGGGCTCAATTTCCTTGGGCAGATCCCGATCGGGCTCGAGGTCCGCGAGGGCGGCGATACCGGCCGGCCCGTCGTTGCCTCGGCACCGGAATCGCCGCAGGCCGCAGCAATTCGCAAGGTCGCCGAAGAGGTTGCCCGCTACGTCTCGATCGAAGCAATGAAGCCCGAACTCAAGATCTTCTCCCGAACAAATGCATGATCCGCAGTTTTTCGGTAAAAAGACGGCGAATGGCTTAAATGCACTGGGTAAGTTCGCACCCAACCCAACAAACTTCACGCTGATAGATTCATAATTGAAGGCTTGTCAGTTAGCCGTTTTGGAGTAAACAGGTTGCTTTCGCAGCCTGTTTTTTTTTGCACGTTTGCATTCATTTTGAACCGTTTGAGATCGGCG
Organism: uncultured Chloracidobacterium sp.; assembly: GCA_964526245.1. Taxonomy (GTDB): domain Bacteria; phylum Acidobacteriota; class Blastocatellia; order Pyrinomonadales; family Pyrinomonadaceae; genus OLB17. Next base: position 7,269 of record CAZGLZ010000098.1, read on the forward strand.
ATGTTCCCGCTTTTCGAGTCCTGCAAAAATTTCTTAGTAGTTTCCTCCCGAATCGACGCGTATTGAAGTACCACAGTTTCGTGGCCGGCCTATCGCGGCTCAGACAGCACAATTTTTCAAAAAGGTTTACAGGAGAAGATCATGCGGCGAACGATAAGCTTTTTTCTGACACTATTGCTGGCGGCCCCGGCCGTCTTGGCAGATTACAAGATCACGCAGAGAACGGTCCTTGGAGACGAGTTTGCTTCCGAGGTGACGACCTACGCAAAAGGCGTGCGGGAGCGGCGCGAGTCTAAGCTGATCGTCTCGGGCGACGCGCAGATGGCAGCGATGATGGAGCAGATGATGCCGCCGATGATCGAGATCTCGCAGTGCGACCTGAAACAGGACGTTCAGATCAACCCCAAAACCAAGTCCTATTTTGTCAATTACCGCGACTGGAGCTCGGTTCCGCCCGAAAAACTTGCCCGCCGGCCGAAACAGAAAATGGTCATCAAGGGCACGGCGACTGTTTCATCAACCGTCACCGATTCCGGCCGCCGGCAGCAAATATTTGGGCTGACGGCACGCTGGCTAAAGCACGTCAATGAGATAGAGACCTCGGCCGATTCCTGCGATGGAGCGAACCGCGTCCGGATGGAAAGCGAAGGCTGGTTCGTCAATTTAACCTTTGAATCAGAGACCTGCCCGATCCCGCGAGCCGAATTTGACGATCTCGGCGGCTGCCGTCCGCGTATGATCGTAAGGTCCGCTCAGGACCCCGGTTTTCTCCTTGATGGAACGATCAAGATCTTCCAGAACGGCAAGGAACAAGGTTCGCAGCGTGTCGAGATCATCGAGCTTTCAAAACAGCCGCTCGACCAGAGCCTTTTCGAGGTGCCGGCGGGTTTCACCGAAGTCGATTCCTATGCAGAGCTTACGCGTCCTTCACGCGGCCCGGCCGATACGACCGCGATAACCACGGTCGCGAACGAAACCGGTGCCAGAGGTTCCAAGGGGATGAAAACGGTTGCGATCGATTTCTTCTCCGGAAGCACGTCAAAGATCGACCAGAACGAACTCCGCAGCCTTATTTCGTCGCGGCTGTCCGCTGCCGGCATTTCCGGCTACGCTGTCACGTCCCAGGCAGATCTGATCTCAGGCAATTTCGCCAATGTCGTCGCTGTTGACATCGAAAAAGCAAAGGAATCGACCGGTGCAAAGATCGGCGGGCTATTCGGCAAGGTGACCGGAACCGGCGGGGCATCAAAAGTCGGTGATTCGGAGGCGACCATCTCCCTTACGCTTTATGCTCAGGACCGCAAGACCGTCGTCGCCAGTGCAACAGCAACCGAAAAGGTCAAGGGCAGCTCGAACGATGCGGTCAAGGCCGCCATCGAAAAAGCTCTGCCGGCGATCATCGCAAAGCTAAAATAGATCAGAACGTTCGGCCGGGATCAGCCGGGGAGGGAGATTAATGCGCTTAGTAACCATTTTCGCGGCAGCGGCGATCCTCGTCGCTGCAATGTTCGAGGCGTCCGCACAACCGAGGATATTCCCGCTCTCTGCCCTTAAGGCTGAAAAGGCTGAGATCAAGGACGACTCCGACCCGCTTTCGAACTTTCCCGAGGACGGCCTTCCCGAGGCAGCGATCATCGGCAACAACCCGTCGTTCAAGTCGGGAGCAGAAACTGCCCGCGAGATACTAAAATTCGAGGACGATGCCCTGCCGCTCCTCATCGCGGCCCTTCAAAAGGGCGGCTTCGGCATCTCGGATGAACGCGGAAAGGTTCTCTACCAACCGCGTTCTGGCCCGGGCCTTGATATCGGATTCTTTGATTTCGAGGTTGCCGGTATGCTTCGCGGTGTCGGACTCGGTGTCGGCACGTCGCTGAATAAGCTCGCCGCGAAATACGCCGGCGATGGCACCGATATGCCTGCAGCTGAGGTCCGACGAAGAATGCTGGCGGACATCCGGGCGATGCGAGACTCCAAAGACCCGCATATTCAATTCAATGCCGGTATGCTCTTCGAAATGAGCCGGATCGCCGGAACCGATGGCGACCTTGCCGCTTCGCCGCCTGAAGCTATCAAGCTGAACATGATCCAGGCCTCGATCATCGAACGTCTGCTGCTTCTTGATCTTCTTACGCGTTTTGAGGAACTCGCCGGGGACTCGGCCGGACTTGCGATAGCTCCCGCACCGCCGCTGCAGCCGGGCTCTGAATTCGTAAAGGTAGGTTGGAACCCCGCAACATCTCGCGGTGTCTGCGATTGGGTTACCGACCTCGGCTCGCTAAAGAAGTATTACAAGACCGGAAAAAAGGTCGTTACCACAGTAAAAACCTTCAACGAGCTCTCAAAAGACATCAATACCCTCGACAAGATAAAGGCCAGCCAGGTCGTAAAGGGAGCCTCCATCGTCAACGCCGCGTTGGCGTGGGCGAAAACGATAATGGCGTTTCTAAATGCCAAAGCAACGTTCGAACTCGAACAGCCAATGCCGCTCATTCGGACGAAGCAATCAGGCAATAAAACGGGCGAGGTGCGGAACGTAACCGTCAAGGTCGAGATGGACATCAACAAGTCCGAACTCGTCAATTGCATCGGCACTGCCCTTTCGACCGTATCCGACATCGGATTCAGCATCCCGAAAGGCGGCCCGCTTGCGGGTGTTACGGTCAGTTGGGAAGTGCTATTGACCGGTAAGGGCTACGAGCGTTTCACTTCTGTTCCGACTTTTGTTGACACCCTCGACCGCGGCGACATCAGCCGGCAGGTTACCGACGCAAACGGCAAGAACACCATCAAGCTGACCGGTAAACCGCAGCCTTCGGACCTGACAGGGCTGCCGGTCGTTCCGCTTCCGAAAAAGGTAAACCTCAGGGCGAAATTCGCTCTTGATAAGATCGACGCCCAGAAAGACATCGGCAAGATCGTCAAGCTCGGCCTCGGTACGGCCATCGATCCGCTCTCGGTCATCGAATGGGTGGCCGACTTCGTCACGAAGATCCCGTTAAAGGCATCTCAGGTGACGGTTCCGGTCCGCGATTGGCAGCCCTGCACCGCCGACTGGGGCGGAACCATCACTTACAAGCGCGAACGGCGGCAAACTATCGTCGTCAAAGGTACCCGAACTAGCAACGGCAACTCGACCGGCGATGGGTTCCGGCAGATCATCGAGATCGACAATGCCGATGTTGAACTCTCGCCGCGAACGAATGAAGAAATTGCGGCGGGAGTAGCTCCAAAGCCCGCCGTGATCTACGTCAACGGCCTCCGTAGCGATATTTTCAGCGGCAAACGCGATGGCGACCCGTGCTGCGGGCCGATCGAAGGCAGTTATACGGTTTCATTTCGTGACGGCAAGGAAGAGAAATACTCCTCGGTCGTGACCGACCGCTTCGATGTTTACGTCAATGCCGGCCAACGTGACTATAGTATTTCGCTCGGCCTCCGAACCCCGATGTTCAAGACAGATATGCGCCGCTTTTTCGAGGTTGACGAGTCGAACTGCCCGCTCGATACCGAAAGCGCAAATCAGGAGTTGGGCGAAGGGATGCTGTCGCTAACGGCGCAACTTGAATCTGGCCGGCACGGTGAGCGATATGTTGATGAGACCGGCGAGGTGATGGGCGGGACGAAAACACTCACCGGACCCGACAATTCGACCGTCACCTGGTCGTGGCAGCTCGGCCGCTGCGGTAAGAAGTAACCGCCCATTATGGGCTTGTTTTTCCGAACTGGAATATGTAATATTTACTATATTGTAAGGATTCCGGATTTGGAGTTCTTCAGAGAACTTTTAGGAGAAACGAACTCAAAATATGTCAGCAGTTGCAGCACCTTCAATAAACTTGAACGTTACCGAGAGCGCCTCGGTCGAGATCAAAAAGTTTTTGGCCGGCGAGGAAGATCTGCCCGAAACGGCAGGGCTCCGCGTACGCGTTGTTCCCGGCGGCTGTTCCGGCTTTCAGTACAGCCTCAACATTGAGGAAGATTCGCGGCAGGGCGATTTCGTGCTTGACCAGCATGGCATCAAGCTCTTTGTCGATATGTTCTCGGCCCAATATCTCAATGGTGTCGTTGTCGATTACACATCGAACATGATGGGCTCCGGCTTTACGTTCGAGAACCCGAACGCGACCGGCGGCTGCGGCTGCGGAACGTCTTTCTCGGCTTAAGAGACCTTGCTTTAAGTGAATGAAAGCCCCGGGATAATCTCGGGGCTTTTTTCTTTTTCGGCTTTTCCGCTCGAGGTCGCCGATCTGTCCGGAGTAAGCCCTCTTGCAATCCCTGTCGGCAAAATGTTAGGGTATTGATTGGTCGGCAGAAAAGGACCCGCATTTCCTGCAATCAAGCTGGCCTTCAAAAGAACTACTAAAAGAACAATTGAACGCGTTACTCGGTCGAGTTCGACCCTGTTTTCACCTTCGCCTTGTGCGACCCCTTTTTTGGCGACACGCCAACTGCAACCGCGTTCTGCAAGAAATACTATCTAGGAGATATACGGTTTGAAGTTTAATTCATTGGTTAGGTTTGCGTTGTCTGCAGTGTGTTTGGTTATTTGTGCGTCCGCCACAGTTGTTGGCCAGGATCGCCCGAGGGTTGTTAAACCGGTCTCTAGCCGGCCCATCAACCAACCGCCCGCACAGCCGCAAACCCAACCGGCCGTAACCCGCTCCACCTCACAACGTCCCGTACTTACCAACGATATCAACGTCGTCCGCGAAGAGCCGCTCGTGAAGAAGACCGGCGAATCGAGCCCAGTTGCGGCGATGAACAAGGCCGCCGCCCGCCGCACGGTTTACGGCGGAGCCGCTTCGAATCTCATTCTTCAGGGTATTAACAGCCGTCTCGGCATTCCCTATCGTTACGGATCCGAAGGCCCGAACACCTATGATTGCTCCGGCTTTGTCTGGGCCGTCTTCCGTGACTCCGGAATCGAATTTGAACGCACGAGTGCCCGTTCGCTTTGGGCGATGTCGACTCCGGTGACCGGCGATGACCGCTTCGTTTTCGGAACTCTCGTCTTCCTGAACAAGCTCGGCCATATCGGCATCGTCGCCGATGAGAATGGTTTCTACCACGCCTCGCGAAGCAAGGGCATCACTTATTCACCTTTCAAGGGTTACTGGGAAAAGCGGATCGATGGCTTCCGCAGGCTTGATCTTCCGGTCGCACAGCCGGCAGCAAAGTAAGAACTGATTTTTTAAACAGCAAAGAAGCCGGAGACGTTGAGCCTCCGGCCTTTTTATTTTGCGGGAACGGTTAGGCAATAAAACCGGGCCGGCTGTTCGTATGTGCCGTTTCACCGAACGCGGCAACATGAGCGACCGAAACGTGAAAGGTCTTCCCGTCCTCGTCCTCGATCACTGCCACGCCGTCGCTGACCGACTTCACTTTCCCCCTAAGCGTAACTCCCGATGCGATCACCAGATCGACTTCCTTCCCCGACAAGCCTGCCAATAGTTCTTCCATAATTCCCTCGAAATGTTCTTTTGACCTTCATCATTCTATTCTGCGACGTCAAATAACACCAAATCAGCCGGCTTTTGTAAGACATTTCGATTCAATTTGACCGAATTTCGATCATTTCGAAACAAGGCCTATCATTCTGAAAAATTACTGTTGTATTTTGTTTTGTAATGTTGTAACTTTTTAATTGCCTCACACTCTGTGAGCCGATCCTACAGCCCCACTTAACAAGACCTCGAAATACCCCATCTCAGTTTTAGGAGCTGATCAAATAAAAATGAAAAGACTCTCTCTTGTCCTTGTTGTTGCCATAGCCGCCATGTCGGCTCTCCTGGTTCTCTCACCACAGACCTCGGGTA
>CAZGLZ010000099.1:0-13040 GCA_964526245.1 uncultured Chloracidobacterium sp.
GCGGTGCCTTCTGCGGCTTCATGAGCCGACGGCGGGTGAGGTTTTGTTTGAGGGACAGAACATTATTGGCCTTCCGCACCGCGAGATGCAGGCTCTCCGGCGGGAGATGCAGATCATTTTCCAGGACCCTTACGCAAGCCTTAATCCGCGGCTGAGCATACGTTCGATCATCTCAGAACCGCTCAAGATACACGGCATCGGAAATAAAGCCGAACAGCGTGAACGAGTCGCAGATCTTCTTAGCAAGGTCGGGCTTGACCCGAAATATATGGATCGCTATGCCCACGAATTCTCCGGCGGCCAGCGGCAGCGGATCGGCATCGCCCGGGCACTTGCACTCAACCCAAAGCTGATCATTTGCGACGAACCAGTCTCGGCACTAGACGTTTCGGTTCAGGCACAGGTCGTGAACCTGCTTCAAGATCTTCAGCAGGAGTTCGGGCTGACCTATCTTTTCATCTCCCACGGGCTTGCCGTTGTCGAGCATATTTCGAATCGCGTCGCCGTGATGTATCTTGGCAAGATAGTTGAGATAGCCGAGGCCAAGGAACTTTACGAGAACCCGCTACATCCCTACACTAAGGCGCTGTTGTCCGCGATCCCGATCCCCGACCCAACGGAAAAGCGAGAGCGGATAATCCTCACCGGCGATGTCCCGACACCGATAAATCCGCCTTCGGGGTGCCGGTTCAGGACGCGATGCCCGATCGCAATACCCGAATGTGCATCGGTCGAGCCGCCTCTCGAGGAACACGGGAGCGGCCATCTAGCCGCCTGTATTCGCATCGGTGAAACCGCGGTCTAGGCGAAAAATTGCAACACTCGGGGCTCGAAATCCGTATATCGGGTTGAATTACATTTCTTTACAAACATTTGGCTTTGGAAAGTGCCCGCCTGTCGGGCCGAATGGAGGAAAATGTCAGAATTCGATCCAAACGAGAATCGTGCGTCCAATGAAACGGTCGAGATGTCGGAAGTAGCGACGCTCGGCAACATCTTTTTCGAGCCCGAGCGGACGTTCAAGGCCCTTAAGGCCAAGCCGCGTTTCATTCTCGCGGGAATAATCGTATCGCTGCTCGTCGGTGCCTATATTTTTGCGCTAAATCAGAAGATCGGGCCTGAGGGGTTGCGGCGCGAGATTTCGGCACAAATTGAAAAGAACCCGCAGGTCGCTTCGATGAGCGCGGCCGAGAAAGCGCAGATGGTCGAGACGCAGATGACCATCAATAGCTACACGCAGTACATCTCGCCGGTGTTTGTTGTGATCAGCTTTCTACTCGGCGCTCTGCTTTATTGGGGCGGATCAAAGGCATTCGGGGGCGAAGGTGGCTTTTCGCATGCTCTATCCGTCTGGGTCTATTCGTTGCTGCCACCGTCGCTGATCTCTGTGATAGGCAGCTTTATCGTGATGTATTTCAAGGCCGCGGAGGAGATCGATATCGTCTCAAGCCAACGAGGGCTATTGCAAGCAAATCTGGGCTTTTTGTTTGGGAAGGACGCGAGCCCGGTGCTTGTTACGTTGGTCAGCGTTTTTGACCTATTCGCGATCTGGGGATGGATATTGGCAGCGATCGGCCTACGGGTAACGAACAAGATCTCGTCCGGGTCGGCGTGGGCCGTGGTGATCCTTGTTGCTTTAGTAGGAGTTCTTTTCCGAGTGATCGGAGCCTTCTTCTCGGGCAATCCGAGTTAGGAATAAAGTACAAAGAATGAACAAGGGAGGCCGTTTGAAGCCTCCCTTTTTCTTATTCATATCGAAGCGATTCGATCGGGTCGAGCCTCGCAGCTTTCCATGCAGGGAACAGGCCGAAAACCAAACCGATGCCGACGCTGGCAAAGAAACCGGCGATCGGAGCCCAAAGCGGCACGTACGATGGAAAGACCATCTTGACCAGCAACGAAAGTCCCCAGCCGATCGCTAAGCCTAAAAGCCCGCCAAAACCCGTCAGCGTTCCTGCTTCGATAAGGAACTGCAGGAGAATGTCGCTCTGCTTTGCCCCGATGGCCTTTCGAATGCCGATCTCTCGGGTCCGCTCGGTAACGGACACAAGCATTATGTTCATCACGCCGATACCGCCGATAAGCAGCCCGATCGACGAAATGACGACCATTGCCGCGGCGACGCCGGCGGTTATCGACTGAAACTGGTCGATGATGCTATCGGCGGTCGCGGTCGAGAAGTTGTTCGGCTCGCCGAAACCAACGCCGCGTCGGACGCGAAGCAGGTCCTCGACCTGATCGCGGGCCTCTTGAATGCGGCCGGGTTTTGAGACGACCGTGATAAAGATGTCATCGGCATTAGGCTTGATGCGCTGTGCCGAGCCGAACGGCATGTAAATGGTATTGCTCTGGTCGTTGTTGCCGCCGTCGCCGCCAAAAAGCTGTGGCTTTTTATCGAGCAAGCCAACAACGGTGAATTCGCGGCCGCTGATCTCAAGCGTTTTGCCGATGGGCGACTCGAAGGGAAAAAAGGTCTCTTTGACCGTCGAACCGATAAGGCAAACGTCCTTTTTGTAATCGACCTCGGTCTGGTTGAACCAGCGGCCCTCGACGATCACTTCGGTCTCGGCCCGCTCGATCTCGGGCAGCGTTCCGCTGAGCTGAATGTTCGACGTCTGTTTTCCGTTCGCCGAAACGATCGTTCGGTTACCGAAGAACCCGCTCGAAACATTGAGCCGAGGCACCGCTGTTTCTACGTCCGGCAAGTTACGAAGTGCAAGAGCGTCTTCGAGCGTTAGGTCCGGCCTCATCCGTTCCTCACGCGACGGGCGGCCAAACCGGACGCCGACGTTCATTTTATAAACAAAAATCGATCGGGTTCCGAAGGATTTGACCTGCTCCTCGACAGCCATCCCGATGCCCGAGATGATCGAGGAGATAAGCATAACGGTGATGACGCCGACGACGACACCGATTATCGTCAGGAACGAGCGTAGCTTGTTGCTCCGCAGCGTTGCGAAGGCCATCTTGAGGTTTTCGTAAAATCGGCTGGCTGCAATTCTCATACTAATCGGCCCTCAGTGCTTCGATCGGGTCAAGCCGTGCGGCTTTCCATGCCGGGAAAAGGCCTGCAAGTATTCCAACACCGGCGGAAACGCCGATGGCGAGAACGGCGGCCCACCATGGAATGGAGGTCGGGAATACGTAGCGGCTAACAAAGAAACCGGTCGTGTATGCGATCACAAGGCCGATCAGGCCGCCGATCGCCGCCAAAAGCCCGGATTCAAAAAGGAACTGGCGGAGGATGTCTGCCTGCTTTGCCCCGAGAGATTTGCGTATCCCGATCTCCTTTGTTCGCTCGGTGACCGCGACGAGCATAATGTTCATGATGACGATCGCACCGACGACCAACGCGATACCGGGAACGACTAGCAGAACGATCGAGAATACTCCGGTAAAGCTGCCGATGAGGCCGCTGATGGCGTCCGGCGTCACTATACCAAAGTTGTCTTTCTCTTCTGCAGGTAGCTTGCGTTTGATCCGCATCAGCGTGCGGACCTCGTCAACGGCGTCTTCCATCCTCACGCCTTCGCGGGCGGTAACTGAGAACGTCGGTGCCCGCTGCCACCGGAGTCCTCCGAAATTTGCTCCGAAGGTGTTCAGAGGAACCTGGACAAAATTGTCCTGCGGCTGGCCGAAAACAGTGCCCTTCGGAACTCGTATTCCAATTATCCGGTAAGGAATGCCCGAGATCTGGATCTCGCTTCCGATCGCACCACCCTGCGGGAAAAGATTGTCGGCAATATCACTGCCAATGAAAGCGACCCGTACCGCATTGGCATTCTCGGCCTCGGTAAAGTAGCGGCCGTCCAGGATCTCGATATTGTCGATCTGTGCGATGACCGGCTGCATTCCCTGAATGCTCACGGCCTCAAGGGTCTTGGCGTTATAGCGAACGTCGCGCGATGTGTTACCCGCCCGGGCACCGATCTTGTCGATGAGCTGTGCACGCTCTTTGATGAAATCGAGCTCGTCGAACGTCAATTCCTTGTTTCTTCGCTGGGCTTCGGCGATGGTGTCGGAATTCCGGAAATCGGAAAAGTTGAAACGCTGGACCGTGAACGCATTTGAACCTATACCGGCTATCTTTTCATCGACGTAGCCGTTAAATCCGATAAGCAGCGAGAGAACGATCATGAATGCCGTCATTCCGATGATCATTCCGAGGAGCGTCAGAAACGATCGAAGCTTATGGGCCATGATCGAATCAAAGGCCAATTTTAGTGTTTCAGCAAAGTTCATCGCAGATGCGGTGTCGCAGTTAGATTATACGCGAGCCGCAGAATAAAGTTAGATGCGAGCGAACTAAACTTTGTTCGTGAAGAGTTTGTAAAGAGATGCAAAGTGGCAGAAAACAACGATCGGCACTATGACCGACGGCAGCCAGACATACGGGAAAAAGGAAACGGCCCGGTTCGGCTGCTCGAAGGCGATCTGCTGAAAGGGCGACGGGAAAGCGGCGATGGAGATGCCGACGATGGTCAGCACCAACCCGAGGGCAGCAAGGTTCCAGCCAATGAGCAATGATCTGTTCGGGTTACTTCCGCGAAAAGCGAGGAACGCGACCAGAGGAGCGGTGATACCGGAAACGATGTCGAAGTTCCAACCGGTGAAGCTCATCTGCGGAGCGATGGCACCGGCTTCCTCAAGAAAATGAAGCACGATCTCGATCGGGATGCGGATCGTGTGTATCAGTGTCAGGGCCAAGAGCGGGAGGGAAGAAACGAACGTTTTCTTCGTAAAGACGAAGAGGCCCAAGATGAAAAGAAATGCCGGAAGCGGGCCGAAAAGCAACAGACGCGGCGGAAAACCTTCAGTTTGCTGGTAAAGACCGCCAATGCCGAGCGCGGCCTGAAACAGGAGCCAGAAAGGGATCGCTGCGAGGACTATCCTACCGGCTGTAGTGTCCGCCGAATTGCGGCGGACGATGAAAATAGAAATGCCGACCGTTACGAAAACGGTCAGCATAAAAAGGATCGAAACAAATGGCGGTACGCCGCTCACCGGATCTTTTCGTCCTTTTCGATACGGCCGTCGCGAATCGTTATAACGCGGTGTGCCCGCTCGGCTACGTCCTGCTCATGGGTGACGATAATGATGGTGTTGCCATCGGCGTGCAGTTTCTCAAAAAGTGCCATGATCTCGTGGCTCGTTTTCGTGTCGAGGGCACCCGTCGGTTCGTCAGCTAGCAGGATCGAGGGGTCATTGACCAAGGCTCGTGCGATGGCCACGCGTTGACGCTGTCCGCCGGAAAGTTCGTTCGGCTTATGCAGCACACGGTCGCCGAGTTCGACCGAACTGAGGGCGGCCTGAGCCTTTTCGTGCCGTTCCCCAGCCCGCATGCCGGCATATATAAGCGGAAGCTCGACATTGTGCAGGGCGGTTGCCCGGGCAAGAAGATTGAAGGTTTGAAAAACGAATCCGATCTCCTTGTTGCGGATGCGGGCGAGTTCGTCGTCCGACATCTCGGAGACCATATTGCCGTTGATCCAATAATTGCCCTTGGTCGGCGAGTCGAGACAGCCTATAAGGTTCATCAGCGTGGACTTTCCCGAGCCCGAAGGCCCGATGATCGCGAGGTATTCGCCTTTTTCAACGCGAAAAGAAACGTCGCGAAGTGCATGGAGCTCCTCAACGCCCATCTGATAGGTCTTCCAGATGTTTTCCATCAGGATAAGCGGCCGCCGCTTGGCGCTCATACCATTATTCTCGGGCTGCGGGGTGCCGTTCGCTTCTTCGTTTTCCATAAAGCGGTACATATCCATGGTTGCTAATTCGCACGCAAAACCTACGAGCCTGCTCGTTGCGGAGCTGCCTGTTTCTTGACGACCGTTCCTTCCTTCAGGGTATTCAGCACGCGGCTTGGGCCGGTGATGACCTCCTGACCTTCGGAAAGTCCGGCGGTTATCTGAATATCGGATTCTCCGGTGATCCCGGTCTCGACCTCGACGAACTTCACCTTGTTGTCCTCAAGAACATAAACGCCCTTGATCGGTTTCGGCCTGTCTGCCGGTTCGGGGCCATTGCCCTGCGGAGACGGTGATGGCGAAGCGCCGGCATCGGGCCGTTTCTCGACAACCGCCTGAAGCGGCACGGCGATCACATTTTGGGCGGTCTGCGTCGTGATGGTCGCGGTGGCACTCATACCTGGCCGAAGACCGTTCTGAAGCTCTTCTGGCAGGTTCTTGAGCTGAATAACAACGCGGAATTCCTTTGCTTCCTGAACGTTGATGTTGGTTGAAAGGCCGCCGGAGGTCTGTGACTTACCAACGGCAAGCGGAGTCTTCTGCGTAACTTCACCTTCGATCTCGGCGTCGCCAAAGGCATCGACCTTGATCTTTGCCGGCTGCCCGACGGAAACGCGGTCGATCTCGGTCTCATCGACCTTGACCTCAACGTTTATAGTGGACATATCCGCGATGGTCATCAGCGGGGTTGTAGAAAGTCCTGCAACGGCGAACGTTCCGACGCGTGACGGTATCTCGGCGATAACACCGCTGATCGGAGCGATCTGGAGCGTCTTGTCGCGTTGGTTTCGCTGGCCGCGAAGGACTGCTGCCTGCTGGTCAGCTCTCGACTGGCTAGAGCGGACATTGATATTTGCCGTATCAACTGCCCGGCGTGCATCGCGTACGGCGATCTGCTGTTGGTTCACGCGTGCCGTAGCGTCGCGGACCGAGATCCGCTGCGATTCGAGCCTTGCCTTTGCCGTGTTCAGGCTGACGCGGGCATTTTCAACGCGGTCGCGGGCGGAGTCGAATTCCGAGCGGGCGATCACGCCGCTTTCAAGAAGCTGTTCGTTCCGGCGAAGTTCGCGGTTGGCGGCGTTGAGCTCGACCTCGGCACGGTCAACTTCAGTCTGTGCCGTCACGACACCCTGTCGTGCGTTGTCTACGGCGACCTGTGCGATGTTGAGCTGCTGCTGTGCCTGCGCGAGCTGGTTAGTCGCCGCCGCAACCTGTGACTCTGTAGAACGAATGTCATTCTGTGCAGTTTGGAGGGCGGCAAGCTGAGCGTCGGTGCTTGATTCAAGCTGGTTCGGGTCAAGACGAACAAGCGGGGCACCTTTCTGCACCAACTGGCCTTCCTGAACGAAGATCTCCTCGATACGTCCCTGAACCTCACTCGTGATGTTCTGGAACTGGATCGGCCTTACTTCGCCGGAGGAAACCACCGTCGAACGAAGTTCAGGCTTCACTTCGAGTTTTACGACCTGCACCTCCGGAACATCCTTTCGAGTTGCGAATATCGCTATTAAAATAACTGCCAGGAGTACGACCAATGCGGACGCCCCAATGATGATCTTCTTTTTTCGGCTCATTGCCATGCTGCGTTTACCTTAGTTTAAGTGATCGGGTGTATCTTTATTGCCCGAGCCATCAAATTGAAAAACGGCCCGGATTTGTTACAAGCTGATACTACGACCGCCTGTAATGCGATGTTTCAATTTTCTTCAAAGTTGCTGTTCTTGCCGTGACTTAGGACAACAAAGGCGGGAAACCGCTTGCCGAATTTACGAAACAGCTCGAAAGCGGTAGAATGCATTTGTTTTAGCGTCCGAAAGTTTTCGGCACCATCAAAGCCCGGACTTTGAATAGACCATGATACATTGCCCAGCCTGCGGCAGCCAAAACATCGACGGGTCGCGATTTTGCGACCAATGCGGAACGCGGCTGCCCGGTGACATTCATTCGACCGAGGCTCCGGCGGAGTCGCCGGCAACGGAGATCAGCAGCCCGAATTTCCAGGTCGGCTCAGTTACAAGCATCGGTATTCCGCCGATCGTTGAGCCGATATCGAACTCGCTGCAACCGGCACAGAATGGTGGTTCGGAGGCGGAGCGTGGCTTCCTTATCGTAGAAAAGGGGTCGGGTGTCAATACCGAGTTCGAATTGAAGAATCCGGAATCGTTCATTGGCCGCTGGGATGCAGACAACGGCATTTTTCCCGATATCGATCTTGACGCGATCGACCCGGATGCAAAGGTCTCCCGCCGCCATGCGAAGATAATACGCCGCGAGGGGCATTACCTAATTGAAGATCTTGGTTCGACGAACGGGACATTTATAAACCGGGGTAGGCGATTGTTGCCCGGCAGCCCGCAGCGGTTAAATGACGGCGACGAGATCATCGTTGGAAAGACTTTTTTGCGATTCAAGATCGTGCCCAAGTGAAATACTAGGCCGAGTTTCGGCAAGAGTGAACGTTCGCTTTTAAGTAATGAAGTGTCAGGAATGCAACTCTGAGATCTCGGAGCAGGATTCGTTCTGCCCGTACTGCGGCATTGTGCTCGCAAGCATACCGGTCGTTGAACCGGAGCCCGTGCGTGACGACCTTGAAAGCACGGTGATGATGTCGCCGGAAGAGGTCGCAAAGCTTGCTGAACTTGAGGCGAAAAAGAATGCCGATGCGGATGTATTCGCTGAGCCGGTTCAGGAGAGCCAAGCCCCAGAACTTCCAAAAACTTCAGAAAACATCGTGTCCGGTGCGACCTCTGAGAGTGTTTTCCCAACAGAGGATAAACTCGAATCGGAACTACCATCCGAACTACCGGATGCCCCGCTGCCAGAGATCTTGGCTGATTCAGGATTCGGCGAACCCGAGAATGCCTCTGAAACTCAACAGCAGGAAACTGAGGCAACAAATGTCGAACCGCCTCCGGCCGAGCCGCCGTCAGTGGACGAACCTGCCGAACTTCCGGAGGTTCCTGTTTTCAGCGAGGAAGCGACGATCTACCAATTTACTCCGGAACCGGTTCAGCCGGTAGAAGAGCAGCCGGCGTCGTCTGAGGCCACAGAGGCCGAAGGGGCGGAGGCACTCGCAGCGGATGCATCGGCTGCTGAGAAGATATCGGAAGATGCTGAAGCGGATGTATTTTCCTGGGATGAAAAACCCGCGGAACCGGGGCAAGAGGACGAACCGAAAATCGCCTCACCGATAGATGAACCGCCCGCCGAGAGTGCTCCGGAACCTGCCGCGGAACCTGAATCACCTGCTGAAGCAGATATCCCGGCAGAACACGAAATACTGAGGCCGGTCGAGGAACTTGATCTTCCTGATTCGTTTTCCGGGGGCTCGATCTTTGACTCGGTTCGGATAATGGAACCGCCGACGCTGATAGCACCCAACGCGAACGTTCAGGAAATGATCGAGCAGCAGGCCGCCGCCGAACAGCCTGCCGCCGCCTCCGCAACGCCCGACAAAACAGCTTCGGACGAACTTGCCGCAGCCGGGATTAGCCCGACATCGCCGAACATCGCCGAGGGCGACACCGAAGGCAAGAAAGCGGCGAAATTGAAACCACTTTCCGAAGGCACGATTCTCAATAGCCGCTATGAGATCGTCCGGAAGATCGGCGGCGGCGGAATGGGCGCCGTTTATCTCGCAAGCGATAACAACCTCGGCGGTGTGCTCCGTGCAGTCAAGGAGATGATCCAGGCACACATCGAGGATGAGCAGCAGGAAAAGGCGATCAACGATTTTCGCCGCGAGTCGATGATCCTCTCGACGCTTGATCACCCCGGTATTCCTACGATCTTCGACTACTTTTTTGACCCGGACGAAGGCAGGTTCTACCTGGTGATGAAATATATCTCGGGTGGTGATCTGGCTGCCCGCCTGCGATCGGCTCCGGAAGGTAAGCTCGACGAAGCGACCGTAACGGAATGGGCGATCCAGATCGCCGATGTGCTCGACTACCTTCACAATCAGCCCTCAACGATCGTTTACCGCGACCTGAAACCGAGCAACATAATGGTTGACGGCAACACAGGCCGCATAATGCTTATCGACTTCGGGATTGCTCGGTCGATCAGTCAGCGCGAAGAGAAAGGCGTGACCGCGGTCGGGACGATGGGATACGCCCCGCCGGAACTTTTCAGTGGAAATGTCGAACCTCGCTCGGACATTTACAGCCTCGGTTCGACGATGTTTCACCTCCTGACAGGCGCCGACCCGCAGAGCAATCCGCTTCTGATATTCGATTTCCAGAAGAATCCGCGGCCGCGGCAGATCAACCCGAGGCTTTCAGATCAGATCGAGACGATTTTAATGAAGGCGGTCGAGTATAGTGCCGAGGAACGCTTCGAGTCCGCCGCCGCTATGAGGTCTGCTCTGGAGTCGCATCTCGCCGCTCTGAAGGGAGCAACGGTCAGCTACGGCGTGTCTGAGTCGCCAACGCCCGCTTCGCTTGCTTCGCAGTATGTGTTTTGCGGTTTCTGCGGCCAACGGATAATAGCGTCAGACCTCTTCTGTGCATTTTGCGGAGCCAGGCAGCCGATCGGCGGCCCTGGAATTCAGTCTGCGGGCTACCAGTCGGGAACTCCGACGGCACGGCTATTTGTCGAGGGGACGAGCGAACTTTCCGCACCGACGTTTTCGCTCACCAAGGATGAAAATCTGCTCGGGCGGCGAGATCCGATGTCGAACATTTTCCCCGAGATCGATCTTTCAAAATACGATCCGCAAACGAAGATCTCTCGGCGGCATGCCCGTATCTGGAAAGACGCAGGGAATTTCCTAGTCGAAGATCTTGGATCATCGAACGGAACTGTTCTTTTGGTCTCAGCGAAGCAGCCAATGCGTCTCGTCCCTCACCGGCCGCACGCATTGAGCAGCGGAGATAAATTGAAACTGGGCGATACGGTCCTTCAGTTCTACGTCGGTTAGCGGACAGAAATTTCCTCAATGGCTACAAAGATCAAGGATTCGAAGGACACAAAGATCATGAACGAAAGCGCTCGGCCGCTTTCTGTACAGGTTGTGCGCTTTGAACCTGAAGAAGTTGCGACGCCTTTCTTTCTGCGATTCGGAGCGGCCGCCATCGATTATCTTTTCTTCATTATTTTTCCGGCGATGTTCCTGGTGATCAGCCGAATAATGGGCAATGACGGTGCAGCCCTGATAAATAGTGAACTTAACAACATCGGCTGGCTGCTGGCTATTTTGTTCGGTCTATCGAATTTGGTCGTGCTTCCGGTCCTGACCGGTAGAACGCTTGGGAAGTTCGTTACCGGACTCGAGATCGTCGGGGCCAACGGGCGGCATCCGTCCATTTTAAGGATGCTCCTGCGGCAGACGGCCGGTTACCTGGTCGTGCTGTTTTCAGGCGGTTTGGGCCTTCTCCCTATCGCCTTTAGCCGAAAGGGAAGAGCATTGCACGATTATATATTTGGAACATTTGTAGTTTTCGCCGATCGCAGACCGATAACACAAACAAGCGAGTAGAATCGAGAAATGGCCCGCCTGATACTAAAGAAGCCCAACGCCGATCCGGAGTACGTTGAACTTAACCGAATTCGGACAACGATCGGCCGTTCAGCCCGCAGCGACATCTGTATTGCGGATGCGTTCGCCTCGCGGCTTCATGCCGAGATCCGCCAGGAAGGCGACGGGTATTGGCTGCAGGATCTGGGCTCGGCCAACGGGACCCGCTACAACGGCACCTTTATAAAGGCAGGCGTTCAGCTTGCGACCGGCGGCGAGATACAGATCGGCGAAAGCCGAATGATCTTTGAGGCGAGCTCGATGCCGGCGATAGGCGGAGCGACCTTGATCGCGGACCAGACCGAAGCTCTTGACCCCTCGAAGACCATCTCTTTTCAGAGCCGCCGGATACCGACAACCGAGCTGCTCAAAGGGCAATTCACCTCGCGAACTGAGTTGCTTGGGCTAATAAGCAAGGTCGGGGTTGCTCTACTGTCGTCATCCGGACTTGAGGAAACGCTCGATCAGGTCGCATCGCTTGTGTTCGAAGCCGTGCCGGCCGAACGTGTTGTAATAATGCTCCGCGACGAGAAGGAAGCGGAGAACATGCGGGTGATGATCGCCCGAATACGCGGGCAGGAAGAGCGGCTTCAGGAGGTTCGCGTCAGCCATAGCGTGATGGACGAGGTCTTGAAGAACGGCCGTTCTGTCCTTACCGCCGATGCACAACAGGATCCGAAGTTTGCAACCCAGACCGTGATGCTTCAAGGCATCCGATCCGTGCTTGCCGTGCCGCTTAGTGTCGATGAGCGGACGATCTTCGGGATGATCTACGCGGATTCGCCGACGTACACGACCACATTTACTGAGGAACACCTTAACATTCTCACGACACTCGCATCTGTCGCGTCGATCCGTGTTGAAAATGCGGCTCTTGTCGATGAGCGAATGGAACGCGAGCGAATGGAACGCGAACTGGAACTTGCGACCGAGATCCAGCAGCGTTTTCAACCTTCGGCGCCACCGGTCCTGACCGGCTATGAGTTTCAGGGTATCTCGTTTTCCTGTTACGAGATCGGGGGCGACTACTACGATTTTATACGGCGAGAGGACGGAAAGATGGTCGTCGCCCTCGGAGACGTCTCGGGTAAGGGAACGGCCGCGGCATTGCTAATGTCGAGCCTCCACGCCGCCGTGCATGCACAGATCTCTGCAACGAGCTCGATCCCTCATACGGTCTCATCCGTCAATAAATACCTTGCAGAGAATACGCCGACCAATCGGTTCGTAACGCTTTTCATCGGCGAGCTTGATCCCGAGACCGGCAAACTGATCTACATCAACGCCGGTCACAATCCTCCTTTGCTTTGCCGTGCCGATGGAACGATCACGCAGCTTGACTCCGGCGGGCTCCCGCTCGGGTTGATGGAAATGGCCCAATACGAAAGCGGCGAGTTGACGCTCGGCCAGGGAGACATTCTTGTTGTTTATTCTGACGGTGTTTCAGAGGCGACGAATGAAGCGGAAGATGAGTACGGCCTCGAGCGGCTCGAACAGGTGATCCGAACTCACCGCGGAGCCTCGGCGGCCGGACTTCGCGATAAGATCGAGTCTTCGCTTTCGTCATTCACCATGAACGCCCCGGCAGCAGACGACGTAACGCTTCTGATAGTTAAGCGAAATTAATTGTTGGTCAGCTCCGAGTGGAGCCACGCCTTGGCAAACTTCCAGTGACGGTTGACGGTCGGGACACTGATGCCCATCACCTCCGCCGTTTCTTCGATCGATAACCCGCCGAAATAACGGAGTTCGACAACCCGTGCTTTCGGCGGGTC
>CAZGLZ010000100.1:0-12902 GCA_964526245.1 uncultured Chloracidobacterium sp.
TGTACGAGATTCGCTGTTTTCTGTGCTTTGCTTTCCATCGTTTAAGTCCTCTCTTTTTCCGATAACCGCCTTCAACTAACCGATCGGGTTGTTATGTCCTATACTTCCTAACAGCTTCTAACCCCTTTGCCGTTAGTTAGGCCGCGAAAACCATTCTACAACCTATGAGTTAGTGTCAGGTCAAGCGGTCACTCGGACGCACCGGCAAAGCTCTCGATCAATTGGCAAACCGAGTGGCCGTCTGGCTCGGCATCTTCCATTCCCGACCACATCTCGGCAGCCTGTTCAAGCCGTTTCTGCAGCCGCTTCATCTCGCGTATCGCCTCGCGATTTTCACGTATTCGCCGTTCAACGATCTCACGGACCATCGGGCAGGGCGTGTCGCCATCCTCGGCATGCGAGAGGATTTGCTCGATCTCGCTGAGCGTGAAGCCGAGGTTTTTTGCGTTATTGATGAATTTTAGGCGTTCTTTGTCGCTCTGTTTATAGAGCTTGTAGCCGTTACGAAGATCGCGGCTCGGCTTGAGCAAACCGATGCGGGTGTAGTAGCGGACGGTGAAGATCGGGATGCCGGTGCGTTTGGCTAATACGGAAGCGGTCAACATAAATGCGGTCCTTGTGGTGTTTTGACCAAGATTAGCACTCTTTCAGCGATTTTTCGGAATTCGGCGGTGAATCGTGATGTATAATTATAGGCGGTTGGTGTGCCACGTTTGTAGCCCCCACGAACCCGCCTAAACCGAACCGAAAAGGCAACTGCCGCACGAACAATGCGGCGGACGCAAAGCTAGGGAACTTCATCAGAAGTCAGCCCGGCTGCCGAAGTGAGGTAGATCTGAAAACTCTCGTTCCATTATTCATTGTTGTGATGCTGGCGTCCGCCATTGGCGGCTATGGCCAGCGTGCGGGCGAACGTCCGGTGCCGATCCTCGTTGATGAGATCGGGTCGATGCGTTTGCCGAAGCGAAAGGCGGCAAGCGCAGCCGAAAGGCCGTTCATACCGAGGGCGGCGGGCATCGCCAAGACCTACGAGCGGAACGCCTTTGAGCAGATGAACGCAGAACGGGCAGCGACAGGCCTCGCAAGGCTCGAATGGAGCGATCAACTCGCCGACCTTGCCCGCTGGCACTCGCACGACATGGCCGAGCGGAAGTATTTCAGCCACAAAGGGAAGGACGGCTCAACGGTCGATGGCCGTGCGGACGTGCTCGGCATCGGCGGCTGGCGGGCGATCGGCGAGAACATTGCTTTTCTACGCGGATATGATGACCCGGTCGCGATGGCTATTCAAAACTGGCTGCTTTCACCTTCGCATCGTCGGAATATGCTGAGCGGCGTTTGGCGGGAATCAGCCATCGGCGTTGCCGTCTCGGACGACGGAGCGGTCTATTTCACACAAGTTTTCCTCACCCGCAAGTAGCTTTACTTGCAACGGACAGAAGGGCCCGGGCTGCAATTTGCTCCGGGCCTTTTGTTTTTCGCGGGTTCGGGCACTAATCTGAGGCAATGAGCCGGGAGCCGTTCACATTGCCGTCATTCGCCAAGATAAACCTTCATTTGAGGGTGCTCGGCAAGCGTCCCGACGGCTTTCATGAGCTATGCACGGTCTTTCAGACGGTCTCACTCCACGACCGGATGAGATTTGAAGCGGCGGAAGAGCTTTCGATGACGTGTGACGATCCGGCGATCCCG
This sequence comes from uncultured Chloracidobacterium sp., assembly GCA_964526245.1. Taxonomy (GTDB): domain Bacteria; phylum Acidobacteriota; class Blastocatellia; order Pyrinomonadales; family Pyrinomonadaceae; genus OLB17. The sequence continues at coordinate 1,693 of CAZGLZ010000100.1, forward strand.
ATCGGCGAAGCGAACTTGATGATCAGGGCGGCATCGAGGCTTCGGGAGTCCTCGGGGACGACGGCAGGGGCACGGCTGCACCTCGAAAAGCGGATACCGTCACCCGGCGGGCTTGCAGGCGGGTCGTCAAACGCAGCGGTGACGCTGATCGGGCTGATGAGGCTTTGGGAACTAGACGTGGCCGACGGCGATTTGATGACCATCGCGGCCGAACTGGGCTCGGATGTGCCTTTCTTTTTGGAAGGCGGAACGATGCTCGGGACCGGACGTGGCGAGAGGCTAGAAACACTGCCGGACTTCGAGTGTGACTCGCTCCTGATCGTAACGCCGAATGTCGCCGTTAGTACGGCGGCGGCCTACGCCGGGCTTCGGGCCGAAAGCTTGACAAGTCAGGCTTTGGCGACTAAGCTAACGGTTTGTCGTTCGGAGGCGGAAAATGTCCTAGCCGACATTGAAGCCGGGGCGAACGACTTTGAAAACACGGTTCTTGCTGCATTTCCGGAGATCAAAGATGTCCGCGAAATGCTTTCCGGGCTTGGTGCCCGGAAGGTGCTTTTGAGCGGCAGCGGAGCAAGCGTTTTCGCAATTTTTGACAACATACTTACGCGGCAAACAGCATTAGAAGCCCTCAGCCAAAAGGCTGACTGGCGAAGTTTTGCCGCAGCGACCGTTTCGCGAGCAGAGTATCGCGAGGCTCTCTTCAAGGAGCCGGTGGTCGTTTCCGAGTAATAGACAGATTTCGATTGGGGCGTCGCCAAGTGGTAAGGCACCGGTCTTTGGATCCGGCATTCGTAGGTTCGAATCCTTCCGCCCCAGCCATCTCTCGAGACTTCGGAACGGCGGCCAAACGGCTGCCGTTTTTTGTTTTGCAGGCTGCTTTAGCGGGTGGCCACGTGATCGGGAAAATGAGCGTATGGGCAACATAAAGATCTTTTCGGGTTCGGCACACAATGCACTTGCCGAGGAGATCTGCCGGCATCTGAATGTTGACCTCGGCCGTTCGACAGCGGCACGGTTCTCCGACGGCGAGTTCAATTTCCAGATCGATGAGAACGTTCGCGGTACGGACGTCTTCATCGTTCAGCCGACGTGTCCGCCAACGGACAAGCACCTGATGGAGCTTTTGGTGATGCAGGATGCTTTCCGTCGTGCCTCGGCCGAACGGATAACGGCTGTGATCCCGTATTTCGGCTACGCCCGGTCAGATAAGAAAGACCGCCCGAGGGTGCCGATAGCGGCAAAGCTGGTCGCAAACCTGATCAGGACCGCCGGAGCGGACCGTGTGCTGACGGTTGACCTGCACGCCTCGCAAATACAGGGTTTCTTTGATATTCCGGTCGATCACCTTTATGCGGCACCGGTCATCGTGGATTATTTCCGCGAAAATCCGATCGATAATCTTGTGGTCGTCGCTCCGGATACCGGCGGTGCCGAACGGGCACGAGCGTATGCCAAGCGGCTGGATGCCGGGCTGGCTCTTTGCGATAAGCGTCGCGAGCGGGCGAATGAGGCGGACGTGATGAACGTCGTCGGCGACGTTTCCGGCAAGAACTGCCTGATCGTTGACGATATGTGCGATACGGGCGGAACGATCTGCAAGGTCGCAAAGGCCCTACACGATGCCGGTGCGAACGAGGTGCTCGCTTGCTTTACGCACGCTGTCCTTTCGGGCAAGGCTGCGGAGAACATAAGCACTTCGTTCCTGAAGAAGGTGATCGTGACGAATACTATCCCGCTCGGCGAAGGCGTTGCATCGCTCGTCGAAAGCGGCCGTATCGAGGTATTGAGCATCGGAAAATTGCTTGCCTCGGCGATAAATTCGATCCATGACGAAACGAGCGTTTCGTCGCTGTTCATTTAATTGCGGCCGGGGCAGGTGACGCCTCGGCAGACCGCTTCGCAAAACGAAGCTGAATAAAAATATGGCAGAGAAAATTGTAGTAAAAGCAGAGAAGCGGGAAGAGTTCGGCAAGAACGTAAACCGGCGGCTCCGTGCGGACGGCAAAGTGCCGGTCGTGATCTATGGCGGAGGTACCGAGTCGGTTTCGGCAACGGCACCGCTCAGCGAACTCGCGGCGATCATCCGCTCGGATTCGGGTATCAACTCGGTCTTCTCGATCGATGTTGCGGGCGACATCAATGATGTGATCTTTCAGGACCGTCAGGTCGATGTGATAACCGGCCGTCTGATCCACGCCGACCTTCGCCGCTTTGCGAAGGGCGAAAAGATCGAGATGACGGTGCAGATCCACGTCGTCGGCGAGCCGACCGAGCAGTTCGAGGAAGGTGCGGTCGTTACGCAGGTCGCCCGCGAGATCAAGGTGCTCTGCGAACCGGCCAAGACGCCGGAATTCGTCGAGGCGGATATCGCCGAACTGCGGGCCGACCGTCCGATCCATGTTTCGGACATCAAGGTACCGGCAGGTGTCGAGATCGTTGACGATCCTGAGACGGTCGTCGTAACGGTCGCGGTCCAGAAGGAACTTGAACTCGAACCGCAGATCGAGGAAGGTGCTGAGCCTGAGGTCGTTGGCGAAGCTCCGGCCGAGGGCGAATCAGGCGAAGGCGGCGAATAGCCGACGAAAGCCTGCGTTGACATTCGGGCTGATATGGCGGTTGCCGATCAACCAAAGAACTGGCTCGTGGTCGGGCTCGGAAATCCGGGTCCGGAGTACGAGCGGACGCGGCATAACGCCGGGTTCATGCTTACCGAGAGGTTGGCAGGTCGGTTCGGCGGGCAGATCAAACGGCAGGAATGCAGGTCGCTGGTCGGGCGGATAATGATCGGAAGTACACCGGTCGAGCTTGTAAAGCCGCAGACCTATATGAACCTCAGCGGAGAGGCCGTCGCCTGTCTCTTGTCGAAGGATGAGCGGGAGGAAAGCGGGCTCGTCGTTATTACCGATGATCTCGCATTGCCGCTCGGCAGGATCCGCTTGCGGCCGAAGGGTTCGCACGGCGGGCACAACGGGCTGAGGTCGATCGCGGATTGTTTGAGAACTCAGGACTTCATTCGGTTGCGGATCGGCATCAAGCCGGAGCATCCGATAGCGGACACGAAGAACTTCGTGCTTCAGCGATTTGCGAAGGCGGAAGAAGAATTGCTTGAAAGGGCACTTTCGGACGCCGAAAACGCGATCGAGGACCTGATCTACGATGGAATTGAAAAGGCGATGTCCCGATGGAACGCCGATCCGGCGGCCAAGGCCGAGCCGGAAAAGGAAGTTTGAAAGAACACGTTTAGCCTTCTTGCTTCGTGACAGGAGTTGCGAGGCTGAAGATCCGAAAGGAGGAAAGTAAATTGTCTAACAGAACATACGAAGTAATGTACATCATCGATCCGGACGTCGCTTCCGACAAGGTCGCCAAGCTCAATGAAGCTGTCGGCAAGCTTGTCGAAAAGGAAGGCGGAAAGGTCGTGAAGATGGAAGATATCGGCCGCCGCGAAATGGCATACCCGATCAACAAGAAGAACGAAGGCCACTATGTGCTTTTCGAGATCGAAGGAACGGGCCAGGAGATCGCCGAACTGGAACGTAGGATGCGGGTCAACGATATGATCGTCCGTTACCTGACCGTGCGGGTCGATGAGGACCGCAAGTCGGCCGAGCTGATGCGTGAGCGCCGCGAACGCCGCCAGGCACGGCGTGCACAGTTCCGTGCGACCGAAGAGACCCAGGCCGCTGGCGAGGAAGCCGCTGCATAAGGAGATAAGAGATCATGGCAGAAATAGATGTTGAAGAGAATGTTGAACGAGATCTGATGGACGACGATGCGTTCGGGGACAAGATGCCCCGCCGTTACCAGCGTCGCAGGCCGCGGCAGGTCGTCCCGGACTACGTTGATTGGAAAGATGTCGATCTTCTCCGGCAGTTCGTTCCGGAACGCGGCAAGATCATGCCGCGTCGCATCACGGGCATCACGGCAAAGGACCAGCGACGTATCGCTGCGGCTATCAAGAGGGCACGTGCGATGGCCCTTCTGCCGTACGTTTCGGAATAGACGGTCGAGGAGGAAATTGAAATGGCAAACACCACAATTTTGTTACGCGAAGATATTGAGAGCCTCGGCGGCCGCGGCGAGATCGTAAAGGTCAAGGCAGGCTATGCCCGCAACTACTTGCTCCCGCAGGGCCTTGCAACGCTTGCGACGAAAGGCAACCTCAAGCAGATCGAGCAGGAACGTGCTGCACTTTTGAAGAAGGCCGCTGTCGAGAGAGCTACGGCTGAAGCTCAGAAGGAGCAGATGGGCACTATCGAACTCGCCTTTGAACGCAAGGCCGGCGAAGGCGGAACGCTTTTCGGCTCGGTCACGTCGATGGACATCGCCGATGCGCTCAAGGCCAAAGGCTATGAGATCGACCGGCGGCGGATCGTGTTGAAGGACGCGATCAAGGAAACGGGCGAATATACCGTCACCGTCAAGCTTCATCGCGAGGTGGCTCTCGAGGTTCCGGTCGTCGTTTCCGCCGAGGGCGGCGAGGCCGAAGAGCCGAAGAAGGAACGAAAGGCGAAGGCAGAAGCGGCTCCCGAACCGGCTGCCGAAGCCGCAGAAGCCGCCGAATAGGTTTACAGCAAACCCGAACGATCTGACCGCTTCCGCTCGCCGGAGGCGGTCATTTCTTTGCAAAAAAAGGGCTTAGAAGAACGCCAAAAATTTCTGCTTTTTGAGGTTTGAGAAGAGGCCACTGCGGGTGTAATATCTCTCACTACGCACCTCGTTCTGCGTTTCCAAAACAGGAAAATGATCGATCGCCCCGGCACGTCCGGAGAGGGGAGGTGTTTCTCTAATTTAAGAAATACAAGAAGTTATGGCTGCATATCCAGAAGCAAGACGTGAGCAATTTCTCGAGCGGCCGCTGCCGAGCAGCGATGAGAGCGAACGTACCATTCTCGGTGCGATACTGCTTGATAATTCGGTCGTTACGCAGGCGGTCGAGCACCTCAAGCCCGAGGATTTCTACTCGCCTTTCAACCGCCGGATATATGCCGCGATGGTCTCGCTTTTTGACGCCAGCCGGCCGATCGATCCGATCCTGATCGCCGAGGAACTGAAGCGGGACGGCTCGGTCGAAATGATCGGCGGCGTCGCGGCGATCGCAAACCTGACCTACGGGCTGCCGCACTTCACGGACGTTTCGGACTACATCCACGTTGTGAAGCAGAAGTCGCTGATGCGGAACCTGATAAGGACGTGCAACCAGATAACGAGCGACGCGCTTGAGGAAGAAGAGGATGCCGAGATCGTTCTTGACCGTGCGGAGCAGATGATCTTTGCCCTCGCCGAGCAGCGGGAGCGGACGGGCTTTGAGGCGATCCGGCCGATCGCTGAGACCGTATTCCACAAGATACAGGACTTTGCCCGGCGTGATTCGCATGCACTCACGGGCCTTTCGACCGGTTATCGCGACCTGGACAATATAACTTCGGGCCTGCAGGCGGGCGACCTGATAATCGTCGCCGCACGCCCTTCGATGGGGAAGACCGCACTCTGCCTGAACATTGCCCAGCGTGCTGCCATAAGGGAAAAGGCAGTGGTCGCGGTCTTTTCGCTCGAAATGTCGAAGGAGCAGCTCGTGATGCGTATGATGAGCGCAGAGGCTTCGGTAGATGCGCGTAACCTTCGGCTCGGGATACTCTCAAAGAACGACTGGGGACGGCTTGCCGAGGGCATCGCCGATCTTTCGGAGACAAAGCTCTTCATCGACGATACGCCCGGCATTTCGGTGATCGAGATGCGAGCCAAACTTCGGCGGCTGGCGGTCGAGCAAAAGCGGATCGACCTAGTTGTTGTGGACTACCTGCAGCTGATGGGTTCTTCGGGCCGGCGAAACGAGAACCGGCAGCAGGAGGTCTCACAGATCTCGCGTGACCTTAAGGCACTGGCCAAGGAATTCAATTGCCCGGTGGTCGCGCTTTCGCAGCTTTCGCGTGCACCGGAGGCCAGAAACCCGCCAAAGCCGATGATGTCCGACCTTCGTGAATCTGGCTCTATTGAACAAGACGCCGATGTGGTTGCATTTATCTACCGCTCGGACTACTATTCGAAGAATCCGGACGAGGTGCCCGAAGAGGAGCGAAACATCGCGGAACTCATCATCGCAAAACAGCGAAACGGCCCGACGGATACGATCAAGATGGCCTTCCTCAAGCAGTTCACCCGTTTTGAGGATGCGTATTTGCCTTAAAAGTTTATGGATGAAGATCTGAGATTTCCGATCGGCCCGTTCGAGCTAAACGACGGCACGAGCCGCGAGGAGCGGATCGCCACGATTCGCGAACTGCCGGAGAAGATGCGCGAAGCTTGCGCGGGCCTCAGCCCCGAACAGCTCGATACGCCATACCGGCCGGGCGGTTGGTCGCTCCGGCAGACCGTTCACCACGTTGCCGATAGCCACATCAATTCGCTTTGCCGGTTCAAACTTGCGCTTACCGAGACCGATCCGACGATCCGTCCATATCACGAAGACCGCTGGGCCGAACTGCCGGACAAGAGTCTCGAGATCGAGCCGTCGCTGAAGATCATCGAAGGCGTGCATGCCCATTGGACCGCACTTCTCGAAGCGATGAGCGACGAAGATTACCGGCGGGAACTCGAGCACCCGGAGAGCGGCCGCTGGCGGCTTGAGGACATGCTCGGGCTATACGCCTGGCACTCGCGGCACCACACCGCCCACATCACGACCACAAGGGAACGAAACGGCTGGTGACGGTGAAGCAGAAGACTCACACATTCCTAGCGATAGTAATTGGTACGCTTTTCCTTTCGACGGTTGCCTTCGGCCAGGAGCGATACGAGATCAAATCTTGTACTTTCTCAAAAGCACCGAAAAGAGCTGTCGGTGTTGAACTGATCCTTTCGTTGCCGCCGGGAACAAAGGTACGCCGTGGGAAAGATCATGATTATGTAGAGTTTAGGGTCGAACATCGTTCGAACGGAAAGGTTTCCATTTTGCAAGGAATGTGGGGTCCGAACTCTTCGTCCGGAAGGCCACCTGCGAGGCTTACCACGGCATCGCGTTCGATCGAAATGCGTAAATGGCGTTATGAATCACGCCAAGGGGTTGATGTGAAGGGCGTCGCAGAAGATGGAACGCGATGGCGGTACTTGGGAACGTATGGAGAGTTTTTTGGTTACGAAGGTGTTCCTGTTGACTCGGCGAGGTTCTTCGACTCGCTACTCGATAACGTCTGCTACTTAGCTGAAACGAGAAAATAGAGTGTCGTCTTCAATTCCCGATCGGCTAGTCTCCCTCGACGTTTTCCGCGGAATGACCATCGCCGGAATGGTGCTGGTCAATAATCCGGGGACGTGGTCGGCGATCTACGGCCCGCTGAAGCACGCCGAATGGCATGGCATAACGCCGACCGATTACATTTTTCCGTTCTTTCTTTTTATCGTCGGCGTTGCGGTTCCGATGTCGCTCGGCAAGAAGCTTGCGAGCCGGATCGACCGCTCGGTCTATACGCGGATCTTCTCTCGCTCGGCGGCGATCTTCGCGAGCGGGCTGGCAATGTCCGCGATCCCTTTTTTCATCATCAATGAGACGGCGATCCCATGGCCGCTTAAATGGACGGCCGTGGCGTCGGTCATCGCCGCACTATATTTTCTCTATCTCCGCAATTTCAAGCTGGCGTTCGCGTTGATCGGCATCTGGGCGGCGGTGGTGATAGCCGCGTTGCTTATCGGCTGGCAGGTGACGCCGTACAACGTCGGGACGATGCGGATCCCCGGCGTGCTCCAGCGGATCGCGGTCTGCTATCTCGTCGTCGCTCTGATCTTTCTGCACACAAGCTGGAAACAGCAGGCGGCGATCGGCGGCGGGTTGCTGCTCTTCTATTGGCTGCTGATGACACGTATTGCCGTGCCGGGATGCGAGGTGACGACCATCGACGACAAGGCCTGCAACCTCGCGGCCTATCTCGACCGGCTGATCCTGACCGAGAATCACATTTGGCGGGCCGGTAAGGTCTTCGACCCCGAGGGAATTCTCTCCACCCTGCCGGCGATCGCGACGACCATCTCAGGCGTGCTGACGGGATCGTGGTTGATCAGTAGTGGCAAGGGACGAGGGACGAGGGACGAGGGGAGAGTTGAAGATGTGAGCGACGCGGCGAGTGAGGGAAGCGGCGACGCGGAGAACGGGGCGGAAAATGTCCCCGCGTCCCCGCGTCTCGACATCTCCGCGTCTTCAGCAAATCCAACGGCCATTGACAAAGCGCTCGGACTTTTCTTCTTCGGAACCATCCTGCTCGCGGTCGGTTGGGCGTGGAGCTTTGTATTTCCGCTCAATAAATCGCTCTGGACGAGTTCGTATGTGGTTTACACCTCGGGCCTCGCACTGCTGACGCTCGGGTTCTGCTACTTTTTGATCGACATCAAAGGCTACAAACGCTGGGCAAAGCCGTTCGTCATCTTTGGCGTTAATGCTCTGGCTCTGTTCGTCTTCTCCGGCATAATGGCCCGCATTCTCGGCATCATCCGCGTCGCCGGACCCGAGGGCAAAGAGATCACGCTCCAGCAGTGGATCTATCAAAACCTCTTCCTTTCATGGCTCGAGCCCGTCAACGCCTCGCTCGCCTATGCCCTCACATTCATCCTCTTCTGGCTCTTCCTGATGTGGCTGCTCTACCGCCGCCGGATTTTCATCAAGCTCTAGTGTTCAGAGTGCGAGCTTTAGCTCGTCGATACGCGATAATTCGCGCACTCTTAACTACGCGATGAATCGCGCACTCTGGGCTTAGTCCACTTCAAAGTTATTGATCTCAACAGCCAGTTCGCGTTCGAGCCGTTCCTTCTCGGCCTGTGCAGCTTTGCGTTCGGCCTCGATCTGCTCAAGCCGCGTTTCCTGTTCGTTCGCCTTTGCGATGTAGCGCGTGATCAACTGCTTTGCCTCCGGCGTTTTTGCCAGCGACTCGATGTTCTCTCGGAATCGGGCCTGGTCTTGGGTGATCGAAGTGACCTCCGCCGTAAGCAGCTGCATTTTCTGTGAGACCAGGTCAATGCTTCCGCGGAGTGCGATCAGTCGCTCTAATCTTTGCCGGATCGCCGCGTCAATATACCGGCGGCTTATGAAAAGATCCAACTGCTGTTGGGAGAACGATGCGAGCTGATACGAGTCCATTTGGCCAAGCTGTTCGACCACCGGCACAACCGCCGCGGCAAAGGGTTCGAGGACGACACGGAAACGGTAATAGCGTTCGGTTACCGTTTCGGGCTTGGTCGAGCTTTCAGCGAGTTCCCAGTTTACGCGCACAGGGTGTTCGATATACACGGTCTTTACCTTATCGGTTTGATTGCTCAGCGTGTAAGTCTTTTTGTCTTGGCGGAAGTAATGCGCCTGAAAGACACCGTTGACCACCTTTATCAGTTGAACCGGACGGAGATCTATTTCGGACTTTGTACTGACCCGTGTACCGAGGTCTAAAGCGAAGGAGATAAGCCGTCGCTCTTTCGGCTTTAAGCGCTCCATCAACGCTTCGCCGGCATACGCGTCTCCGTCAAGTACGGTGAGGCTTCCGCCTTCGAAAGTCAGCGGTGTCGTGTTGCTGAGCATCATTCCGCCCATCGGGCGATCCTTTCGGGCAGACTCGTTGTAGATCGAAACGCGTTCTCCCTCCATTCTGGTCTGAACGATCGGGATCAATGCGGATCGGTTTCGCTCTACCGAAACTGGGGCCTCGATCCGGTACTCGAAAAGATCGCCGAGTTCTCGCCCGGTAGCGGCGGTTTCGACACCCGATGTGCCGGCCTGCAACGCATCACTCAGGCTTGTTTGGGAACCCGGCAATAGCGACATAAAGTTCGATGTAATGCGGTTGCCGGAAACGTCAACTGTACCGGTCCCTCTGCCAGTGCCGCTACCCGACCCGACTCCTGAGCCGGAGCCGTATCCGACTCCCGAGCCGAATTCCTCGGCGTCGTAGATCTGCGGGTCAAGGTTGAGGTCATCCGGGATCGGGACGACGGGGCGGTAGCGGTAGAGCGGCTTTTGCAGATTCTGGATGAATGAGACAGGCGAGCCCGAGACGAGCGAGAGTTGTACATTGTCCCAGCTTTCGTCGCTGACATTATCGACGATGGCCCAGCCTTGGAAAAACGGCTTGCCGTCATCGCCGAGCACGACACGGTATGTCGTTTTCCAGATCGGTGCGGAAACGACATAGCTGACGATCATTTCGCGGGTTCCGCTTCCAGTGCTGGCGATCGAGATGGTCTTTGCGTCGCGAAGCCGGGTCGATGCAGTCGCATTGGCGAATTCATTGATGTTCCGTCGAGTGCCTTCTTCGAGGAGCTTGACCGACCGGACATCGGAAAGTTCGACCGAGCTGATCTCGCCGGATTCGGACGCGATCACGAGACGATGTTGAGATGGCAGTGTAGTTTTCTCGCTGTCTTTCGTTTTCGTGAGGGCTGTTTTTTCCACGGTCAGGATCGAGCCCGTGTGTGTGCCTTTCGAACTTGTGACCAAAACTCTTGCTCCCTGAAGTTGCGATAAGACACCTGCGAGGCCGCCCATGCTTTGGTCACTATCCTCTGTTTCTGAATCGATACTGAATGGGATCTCGGCCGTCCGGGCAGATGCGGGCTGCGACGAATTATACGAAACGGCGCCGATGCGGCCTTGGCCGAGGTCGAGGACGACCATCGATTTCAGAACGTCATCGACCTGCGATTGCTTGAACGAAAGGTTGACCTCGGCGTTGCCGGTGACGACGCCGCGGCGCTCGATATAGGCGACGCCGTTGGAGTAAAGAATTACGCGGCGGATGGGCAATGTGGTGGTTCGTGGCGACGCGGCCGTTGCTGGAACGGCCGTCCGGGCGGGCCTTGTACTTTGTGCCTCGGCCAAGTTTGCGCACACCAATACCGCGAGGAGAAATATCCCTAAATGTTTCATTTGATTTTCCTTAATTCTTGGGTCTTTTCGAGAACTACCGCTAAAGATGAGGCGAGAAAGGGAAATGGTTGCTTTAGGGGGAAGTTAGAGTGCGCGATTCATCGCGCACTTCCTTTGCGGTCATTCCAACTTTTGCTGCATGCTATGTTTTACTGAAGGCCTGAAAATAACCTGAAAAAGCGATCACTAATTCCTCGAGGATAGGAGCTAGTCGTTTTATTGTATTATCCTTCTTTATTTGGAGTCTGGTTTTGCGAAAACTAGCTTTAACGATCATTCGATAATCCGGATTGGCTGCTTTTTGCTCGGC
>CAZGLZ010000101.1:0-10083 GCA_964526245.1 uncultured Chloracidobacterium sp.
TTCCGCCGACGTGGAACGTACGCATCGTAAGCTGCGTTCCCGGTTCGCCGATCGACTGTGCTGCGATAACGCCAACGGCCTCGCCGATCTCGACCGTGTTACCTGTCGCAAGGTTGCGGCCGTAGCACTTAACGCAAATGCCGCGGCGGCTCTCGCAGGTGAGCGGCGAGCGGATGCGGACCTTCTGCAGGCCGGAAAGCTGAACGGCGGCTGCTAGATCTTCGTTGATCTCGACGTTCGACTCGACGATGGTCGTGCCATCGACCGGGTCGATGATATCGTCAAGCGAGGTACAGCCGACGATGCGGTCACGAAGCGATTCGACCTCTTCACCGTTGCGGATGATCGCTTCGGCCCAGATGCCCTTCATCGTTCCGCAATCTTCTTCGGAGACGATGACGTCCTGCGCAACGTCAACCAGACGGCGGGTCAGGTAGCCCGAGTCGGCCGTCTTGAGGGCCGTATCGGCGAGTCCCTTACGGGCACCGTGGGTCGAGATGAAGTACTGCAGAACGTTGAGCCCTTCGCGGAAGTTCGCAACGATCGGCGTTTCAATGATCTCGCCCGAGGGCTTGGCCATCAGGCCGCGCATGCCGGCGAGCTGGCGGATCTGTGCTTCCGAACCGCGGGCACCGGAATCGGCCATGACGAGGATCGGGTTGAGCTCTTTCCGCTCCGCCTCGCGGGCGTGCATCGCCTTGAACATTTCCTTGGCGACCTGGTCGGTAACTTCGGACCAGATGGCTGTGACCTTGTTCTCGCGTTCCATGTTGGTCATGGTCGCTTCTTCGTACTGCTTCTGAAGCTTATCGACCTCTTTACGGGCATCTTCGATGATCTTCGGCTTGCTGGCCGGCGTGACCATGTCGTCGATGCCGATCGACATACCGGACTTCGTCGCGTATAGGAAGCCCATCGCCTTAAGGTCATCGAGCAGAGCGACCGTGTGCTCGCGGCCGAGCATCAGGTACGAGAACTGCACGAGCGACTGAAGGCCCTTCTTTTTGAGCGTTCCGTTAACGAACGGCAGGCCGTCGCGGGTCAGGCGTTCGTTAAGAATTACGCGGCCGGCGGTCGTATCGATCAGCCGGTCTACATCCTTTTGGACCGTCGCCCGAAGAACGTCCTGGCTGTTGTGCTCGGTCAGCAGGTCGATCAGGTCGCCACGCCAGCGGAGCTTGATCCGCGACTGCGTTTCGATAACGCCTGCGTCGAGAGCGAGCAGAACATCATCGACCGAGCCGAAGGTCTTGCCTTCACCGGCGAGTTCGGGGCGGTCGAGCGTAAGGTAATAGCAACCGAGAACGATGTCCTGCGAAGGAACCGTGATCGGCTGTCCGCTGGCCGGCGAGAGCAGGTTGTTCGAAGCAAGCATCAGTACGCTGGCCTCGATCTGCGCCTCGGGCGAGAGCGGAATATGGACCGCCATCTGGTCGCCGTCAAAGTCGGCGTTGAATGCCGTACAGACGAGCGGGTGGATCTTGATCGCCTTGCCCTCAACGAGCACCGGCTCAAAGGCCTGAATGCCGAGGCGGTGAAGCGTCGGAGCACGGTTGAGCAGCACCGGATGCTCGCGGATGACATCCTCGAGGATGTCCCAAACGATCGGTTCCTGATGCTCGACCATCTCGCGTGCCTGCTTGATGGTAGCGGCGTGTCCGTCGCGCTCGAGCTTGCTGTAGATGAACGGCTTGAAAAGCTCAAGAGCCATCTTCTTCGGCAGTCCGCACTGGTGGAGCTTGAGCTCCGGCCCGATGACGATCACTGAACGGCCCGAGTAGTCCACACGCTTGCCGAGTAGGTTCTGGCGGAAGCGGCCCTGCTTACCCTTGAGAGCTCCGGAGAGCGACTTGAGCGGGCGGTTATTGGCACCGCGAAGCACGCGGCCGCGGCGGCCGTTATCGAAGAGAGCATCGACCGCTTCCTGAAGCATACGCTTCTCATTGCGGACGATGACCTCCGGCGCCCGGAGCTCCATCAGTTTCTTCAACCGGTTGTTGCGGTTGATCACGCGGCGGTAAAGGTCATTGAGGTCGCTCGTTGCGAAGCGGCCGCCATCGAGCGGCACCAGCGGACGCAGCTCCGGCGGAATGACCGGCAGCACGTCAAGGATCATCCACTCCGGCTTGTTGCCCGAACGGAGGAACGAGCTTGCGACCTTGAGCCGCTTTGAGAACTTAAGCTTTTTCTGCTGCGAGGTCTCGTCCTTCATCCGCTGGCGAAGGTCTTCAACGAGTTCCTCGATGTCGATCTTGATAAGCAGTTCCTTGATCGCCTCGGCGCCCATCTTGGCGACGAACTGTCCGGGATACTCACGCGAGAGTTCGCGGTAGCGGTCATCGGCGAGCAGGTCCTTTTCCTTCAGGTCCGGCACGTCACCCGGATCGACCACGATGTAGGTCTCAAAATAAAGGATCTTTTCAAGGTCGCGAAGCGTGATATCAAGCAGGTGGCCGATGCGCGACGGCAGGCCCTTGAAGAACCAGACGTGCGAGCACGGCGATGCAAGCTCGATATGACCAAGCCGCTCACGCCGTACCTTTGACTGCGTAACCTCAACGCCGCACTTGTCGCAGATAACGCCGCGGTGCTTCATCCGCTTGTATTTTCCGCAGAGGCACTCCCAGTCCGAGACCGGGCCGAAAATGCGGGCACAGAAAAGCCCGTCGCGCTCCGGCTTAAAGGTCCGGTAGTTGATCGTCTCCGGCTTCGTCACCTCGCCATGCGACCAGGAACGGATCTTGTCCGGCGATGCGAGGCTGATGCGGATGGCCTCGTAGTTCGAGGTCAACTGCGTTTTGCTTTCAGTATTAAAACGAAACATTTTTTCTCCGTGGTCCAGACACTCTGGACAGTCTTGGAAGTCCGGGAAGTTTGGAAGTCTGCTGCTATTAACACCTGAGTCTTACTAGACAGTCCAGACTTCCGCGTTCTCCCCGACTGATTAATCAACTCCGACCAATGTATCGACACCGGCAACGACCGCATCGGGATCGATCATGTCCTCGGTCATCAGTTCTACGTCAAGACACAGCGACTGAAGCTCGCGGACCAGAACGTTGAACGATTCCGGTATGCCCGGCTCGAAATCCGAAACGCCCTTTACGATCGTCTCGTAGATCTTCGACCGGCCGGCAACGTCGTCCGACTTGCAGGTAAGCAGTTCCTGGAGGATGTGGGCCGCACCGTAAGCTTCGAGTGCCCAGACCTCCATCTCGCCGAACCGCTGTCCGCCGAACTGTGCCTTACCGCCGAGCGGCTGCTGCGTGATAAGGCTGTACGGCCCGATCGAGCGGGCATGGATCTTGTCGTCCACCAGGTGCGAGAGCTTGAGCATGTAGATGTACCCGACGGTCACCTTCTGCTCGAACACCTCGCCCGTAAGCCCGTCGTAGAGCCGCGTTTTGCCCGAGGGCCCGACCGAGTTCGGCAGGTCGAGATCATCGAACTTGTCGTTCGCTTTCTTGATGTATTCCTTGATCTCCGCTTCGCTCGCTCCGTCAAAGACCGGCGTTGCGAAGTGGAAACCGAGCACGCGAGCGGCCCAGCCAAGGTGCGTTTCAAGGATCTGCCCGACGTTCATACGCGAGGGCACACCGAGCGGGTTGAGCACGATCTCGACCGGCGTTCCATCCGGAAGATAAGGCATGTCCTCTTCCGGCAGAATGCGGGCGATGACGCCCTTGTTACCGTGGCGGCCTGCCATCTTGTCGCCGACCGAAAGCTTGCGCTTCATCGCGACGAAGACCTTGACCATCTTGATAACGCCCGGCGGAAGTTCGTCGCCCTGCTTCAGCTTTGTGATCTTCTCGTCATAGATATCCGAGAGGATGCTGATCTGGCGTTCGGTCCGCTGTTCGTATTCCTTGATCTCGCTCTTGATGTCGATGTTGCCCGAGGCGACCTCGGCCGTCTTGAGCACCTTGAGCGGGATCGTCCTCAGCGTTTCGCGGTCGAGGGCCGTTCCTTTCTTGAGGATGACCTCCTTGTCCTCGATCAGGTCCTTCGTCAGCTTGCGGCCATCGAAGAGTTCGTGGATACGCTCGTCACGCTGTTCCTGAAGGATGCGGATCTCGTCCTCAAGGTCGCGGCGAAGAGCGTCTTCCTGCATTCCCTCGATGTCCAGGCTTCGCTGGTCCTTTTCTTGGCCCTTGCGGGTGAAGACCTGAACATCAACGACCGTTCCATCGATGCCCGGCGGGCAGGTCAGCGAGGCGTCCTTAACGTCGCCGGCCTTTTCGCCGAAGATCGCCCGGAGAAGCTTCTCTTCCGCGGTCAGCTGCGTCTCGCCCTTCGGCGTCACTTTACCGACCAGGATCGAGCCCGGTTTGACCTGAGCACCGATGCGGATAACGCCCGATTCATCAAGGTCGCGGAGCATGTTCTCGCCGACGTTCGGGATGTCGCGGGTGATCTCCTCGGGGCCGAGCTTGGTGTCGCGGGCCTCGATCTCGAGCTCCTCGATGTGGATCGACGTATAGTAGTCGTCCTTAACAAGCCGCTCGGAGACGAGGATCGCGTCCTCGAAGTTGTATCCGCGCCAGGGCATGAACGCCACCAGCACGTTGCGGCCAAGGGCGAGCTCGCCGCGGTCGGTACACGGCCCGTCGGCGACGACCTGTCCCTTGCGGACGCGTTCGCCGACCTGGACGATCGGCCGCTGGTTGATACACGTGTTCTGGTTCGAACGCGTGAACTTGACCAGCGAATAAATGTCCGCGGTCACCTCACGCGAGATCGTGCCGTCAACGTTGTGGTCGGCCTTGACGATGATTCGTTCCGAATCGACGTAATCGACCACGCCGTCGCGCTTGGCGATGACGACCGCACCCGAGTCGCGGGCGGCGATCCGCTCCATGCCGGTTCCTACATAAGGGGCCTCGGCACGCAGCAGCGGCACCGACTGACGCTGCATGTTCGAGCCCATGAGGGCACGGTTGGCGTCGTCGTTCTCAAGGAACGGGATCAGCGATGCGGCGACCGAAACAAGCTGCTTCGGCGAGACGTCCATATACTGGATCTCGGCCCTGTCGGCAGTGATGAACTCGCCGCGGCGGCGGGCCGCATTGCGTTCATTGACGATGTTGCCCTTGGCATCAAGCTCGATGTTCGCCTGGCCGATGATGTAGCGGTCCTCTTCCCAGGCCGTCAGATAGAACGGATAGGGCTCGAATTCGGCTTCCTTTCCGCCCTCTTTCTGGACCTTGCGGTTCGCTTTCTCGACCGCTTCGAGCGGCACGTGCTCATTCGGTTTGAACGGCGTATCGCCGCCATTGTAGACCTTGACGTATTCGACCACACGGCCGTCCTCGACCTTTCGGTAGGGCGACTCGATAAAGCCGAATTCGTTGATCCGGGCAAAGCACGAAAGCGACGAGATGAGGCCGATGTTCGGGCCCTCCGGCGTCTCGATCGGGCAAATGCGGCCGTAGTGTGTCGGGTGAACGTCGCGAACCTCAAAGCCTGCACGTTCACGCGAGAGCCCGCCCGGCCCGAGGGCCGAGAGGCGGCGTTTGTGCGTGATCTCCGAGAGCGGGTTCGTCTGGTCCATGAACTGCGAGAGCTGCGATGAACCGAAAAACTCGCGGACCGCGGCCGTAACCGGTTTGGCGTTGACGAGGTCGCGTGGCATCGTGGTGAACATATCCTGCTGAATGGACATCTTCTCCTTGATAGCCCGCTCCATCCGCTCAAGGCCGATGCGGAACTGGTTCTCAAGCAATTCGCCGACCGCGCGGACGCGGCGGTTGCCGAGGTGGTCGATGTCGTCCTGCGAATAGTGTTCGCTGTCCTTCTTCATCCTGAGAAGGTAATTGACAACGCCGATGAAATCCTTCGCTTCGAGGAGCGGATCGTCAATGCGGTCGCGTTCCGGCCGGCCCATCTTGATGTTGAACTTCAGCCGTCCGACGCGCGAGAGGTCGAACCGGCGTGCGTCGAAGAACATCCCCTCAAGCAGGTGATATGCCGTCGGCACGGTCGGCGGGTCGCCGGGTCGCATCTTGCGATAGATCTCAAGCAATGCATCGACCGGCTTGCTGATCGAGTCCTTCTTGAGCGTATTGGCGATGATCTCGCCAATATCGTCGCCCTTCGGGAAAAAGACCTCAAAGCCGCTGACGCCCTCATCAAGCATCTGCTGAAGCTTGGCTGCCGTGATCTCGGTATTCGATTCGATCAGCACCTCGCCCGTCTCAGTATTGACGATATCCGAGAGAGCGACCGCACCTTCCAGGTCTGCGGCTTCGATCTCGACGCGAGCCGTCTTGAGCTTGCGGAGATCCGAGAGTGCAGCCTTGGTGATCTTCTTGCCCGTGCGGACAACGTCTTCTTTGCCGTCCTTGATGCTCTCGGCCGCACGAAGCCCGGCAAGGTGCGTTGCACCTTCTTTCTTCACCTTCATGAAGACCTTGCCCTTGTCGAGCTCGACCTCATCAATGGTGTAGAAAAGCCGGAGAATATCGGCGTTGGTATACTCGGCGTTCTTAACGACCTCTTCGAGAATGCTGTCCGAAACTGTCTTCATATCGATCTGCGGCGAAAGCCACAGGCCGAGGGCACGCAGGAAGATCGTCGCGAGGATCTTGCGCTTGCCGAGTCGGGCGTGGAGCAGCCCCTTTTGATCGTACTCAAACTCGACCCACGAGCCGCGGTACGGAATGATCTTCGCGAGATACTCATCGCGGTCGCCCTTGAAGAAGACACCCGGGCTGCGGTGGAGCTGAGAGACGATGACGCGCTCGGTTCCGTTAATGATGAACGTGCCGTTATCGGTCATCAGCGGGATCTCGCCAAAGAAGACGTCCTCCTCCTTGATATCGCGGATCGTCGAGGTGCCCGTGTCCGGGTCCTTGTCGTAAACCGTCAGGCGGATCTTGACCTTGAGCGGAACGCTGAACGACATTCCGCGCTCCTGGCACTCCTGCTGGTCGTGCTTATGCTTCAGGCCGACCGGTTCGCCGCAGTTCGAGCAGAGCTTAGGGCGAACGGCGTTGAAGGTCATACAGTTGTTGCAGAGCACTTCGGCCGGGCTGAAAGGATCGACCTTGATCTTCGATCCGCAGTTCTTACAGTTGGCACGCAGGTGCTCGAGCCCTTCGAGGTTGCCGCACTTGCACTGCCAGTTGCCGATCTGGTACTCGACGTATTCGAGCGTTGCCGTCTCGCGGAAATCGGTCACCGGGAAGATCGAGCTGAAGACCGAATTGAGGCCGGTCTTGTCGCGCTCCTCGGGGATCAGGTCCATCTGAAGAAAGCGGTTGTAAGACTCACGCTGTACTTCGATCAGGTTCGGGATCTGCGCCGAGGTCTGGATCTTTGAGAAATCGACGCGTTCGGGGGCCTTGCTGGTCCTTACCCCGAGACCGACCGAACTCTGTTGTAGCGGATTATTGATCATGGTGTTAAAGTGTTGCAGTTCGCCTGCAAATGCTTTATGTTTGCCTTGTTAAAGAACGCCGGAAGCCGGGACTTCCCTTCTGCTTTTTCGTCCGGAGACGCCAATTGCGGCCCAGGGCAAACAATCCCCCGGCCGCTTTCTAAGCAGCTTTTAGCTGATTTTTCTGTTACGAGCGTGCCGCGAAAAAAGAGACACCAACTCTCCAAAATGTACCGGGCTCCGCAGAGAAAATGCCGCCTTTACCCTGCCGGGCCCTTGCCCTGAACGCGTTTATCCGAAAGGTCTGAGATCTAATCGGCCGACCGCTGCTGAACCTCCAAGTTTAGCAGGGTTTCTCTCAAACACCAAACAAAACCGAGGGCCCGGCCGGCCCGAAGCTATGAAAACCCCGGACCGGCCTTGCCCAAAGGCTGAAGTTACTTGACCTCGACGGTTGCACCGGCTTCGGTAAGCTTGGCCTTGATCTGCTCGGCTTCGTCCTTCGAGACGCCTTCCTTGAGCGGTTTCGGAGCACTGTCAACAAGCTCCTTGGCTTCCTTAAGGCCGAGTCCTGCGACGATCTCGCGGACGACCTTGATGACGGCGATCTTGTTGCCGCCCGGCGAAGCGAGGACCACATCAAACGAATCCTTCTCTTCGGCGGCAGCGGCGCCATCGCCCGCACCGGCACCGGCTGCTGCAACCATTACAGGTGCTGCTGCGGCCGCGGCCGAAACTCCAAAGACCTCTTCAAGTTCCTTGACCAACTCAGACGCTTCGAGCAGCGTCATTCCCTTCAAATATTCGACTACATCGTCTTTCGTGATTGCCATGATTTTTACTCTATCTCCTCTTTAGGGTTCTTCCTTGTGTAAATTGTAAATAGTAAATCGTAAATAGAACGTCTATTTACTATTGCCGATTCACGATTTACATGTCGTTGCCGCTAGAACCCATGGGGCCAAATGATCCGGTTGCATCTCCATTTCACTCGGGCCCGAGCAGCACAGGCGACCTGACATATCGCCCGGCTCGTTTTCCTTGAGTACGGCCTTTTCGGCCCGGGAAGGCAACGGATCGCCTGCCCGGGCTAAAACTTATTCTGACTTCTCGGCTTCCTCAGCCTGTTCAGCCTCGGGCGAGCCGGGATCGTTGTCATCCTCGCGCTTTTCCTGCGCCTCTTCAGCCTGTTCGACCGGAGCTTCGGGTGTTTCGCCTTCTGCAGAGGCCTCGCCGCCTTCGGCTGCCGCTTCAGCTGCAGGAGCTTCCTCCGCCGGAGCGGCCTCAGCAACCGGAGTTTCCTCCGCCGGAGCGGCCTCAACTGCCGGCGTTCCCGCCGCAAGGCCTTCCTGCTCGCCGATCTGCTTGATCACAACGGCCAGGTCACGCGGAACCGCGTTGATGACCGTAACGATCCGCTGGGCCTGAGCATTGAGCACGTAAAGCAGCTTCGAGATAAGCTCTTCCTTCGAAGGCAGGCTCGCGATCTCGGTGACCTGCTTGAGGTCAACAAGCTTCCCGTCAACAACGCCGGTCTTGAATTTATAGACGTCGGCATTGTCCTTCATGAACTTTGAGATCGCCTTTGCAAGGACGACCGGATCGCTGTCCGTCCAGGCGATAGCGGTCACACCCTTGAGGTGATCGGTCGCCTGCTCAAAATCGGTTCCCTTGACCGCGATCCGCGCAAGCGTGTTCTTGACCACCTGGTACTTTGCACCGGCAGCCCGCAGATTGTTTCTGAATTCCTGGTCCTTTGCCACCGTCAGCCCCTGAAAGCTGACGATCATCGCCGACTTCGCCGTTGAAAGCGACTCCGTGAGGGCGGCAAGGTCTCTTTGTTTAACTTCTCTCGTTTTCATTTCTCTATTCGCACCTCACTGATTAGGAATACGTAAGCTCATCGAGCAGCACGCCCGGGCTCATCGTCGCGGCAAGATTGATCTTCTTGACGTAGCGGCCCTTGGCGGTCGTCGGCTTTGCTTTGATAACGGCGTTGATGAGCACCTTGGCATTATCGGCAAGCTTGGCGTCGTCAAAAGACACCTTGCCGACCGGCGAGTGAATGACGCCCGTCTTATCGACGCGGTATTCGACCTTACCGGCCTTGGTTTCCTCGATGGCCGTTTTGACGTCCATCGTCACCGTTCCTGTTTTCGGGTTGGGCATCAGGCCTCGAGGACCGAGGACCTTACCGAGTTGCCCGACCTTGCCCATCATGTCGGGCGTTGCGATCAGCGCATCGAAATCGAGCCAGCCGCCTTTGATCTTGTCGACGATATCGTCGCCGCCGGCCATGTCGGCTCCTGCCTCTTCGGCTTCCTTGATCTTATCGCCCTGAGCGATAACGACCACGCGTTTTGCCGCACCGCCGAGGCCATGCGGGAGCACGACCGTTCCGCGGACAAGCTGATCCGCCTTTCGCGGGTCAACGCCGAGCCACATTGTCAATTCGACCGTTTCGTCGAACTTGGCAAAGGCGATCTCTTTGAGCTTTGCGACCGCCTCTTCAAGCGTATGCTTCCTGCCGGGCTCGATTTTTTCAAGCGCGGCGAGGTATTTCTTTCCTCGTTTCATTTTACCTCCAGGTATTAACGGAAATCTTCGATTTCCTCCCAAGGAGCAAGGGTAAGGGCTAAAGGTGAAAGAAACCTTTCTCCTTTATCCTTTCGCCTTTATCCTTCCACAGTAAGTCCCATCGACTT
>CAZGLZ010000101.1:10183-12852 GCA_964526245.1 uncultured Chloracidobacterium sp.
ACGACCGGGATCTTCATATCCGGGTCATCGTTCTGCGTTTTGGCGTTGAACGCCTTGCAGAACTCCATGATGTTAACGCCGTGCTGGCCGAGAGCAGGCCCGATCGGCGGTGCCGGGTTTGCCTTACCCGCCGGGATCTGCAGCTTGATGTAACCTTCTATCTTCTTTGCCATTTCAGATTAACGATCCCCGCAAGCGGGGAATGTCCTCATTTTTAATATCTCTCCGGCCACTTTCAGGCCGGCTCTAAAACTTGCTTTTCGCCTATTCGTCCTCGGTGAATGTGACCTTCTCGACCTCGAGGAAATTGAGCTCGTAGGGCGTTGAGCGGCCAAAGATCGTGATCGATACCTTGAGCGTGGTCTTGTCCTCGTTGACCTCTTCGACCTTGCCGGTGAAGCTGGCGAACGGGCCCGATTTGATCCGGACGACCTCGCCGACCTCGTAGGTGAACTTCGGTTTCGGCTTCTCCGCCGCCTCTTCCATATGGCGGATGATCTGTTCGACCTCTTCGTGGCTCAGCGGCGTAGGGTTCTTTCCGCCAAGAAACCCCGTCACCTTCGGCGTTGCCCGGATGGCGTGGAACACGTTGTCCGGGATCTTGCCCTTTTCGTCACAATCGATCTCGACCAGAACATATCCGGGGTACATTAGCACCTCGCTGACATGTTCTTTGCCGCCGCGAACATCAAGCACGGGCTTTTTGGGCAGTAGGATCGAGGTGATCAGCTCACCAAGTTCCATATCGCGGACGCGAGCCGCAAGGCTCTCGACCACTTTGTTCTCATGCCCCGAATAAGTGTGGATAAAATACCACTGCTTCATCTCAAATATCCCTATGCACCGATGAGCTGATTGAACAGCCAGGTTATGCCTTCGAGAACGTAGCCCCAGGACATATCAACCAAATAAAGGAAAATGGCGAAAAAGATCACCCCGATGATGACGATGATCGTCGTCTTGCGGACCTCATCGCTCGAAGGGAAGCTGACCCGCGACATTTCCTCGCGAGTGTGCTGGATGAATTCCCCTACACTTTCCTTTTTCTTGCCCTTTTCCAGGGTTGCTGTTTCTGACACTCTCTATCTCCTTGGCCCAAAAGCCCGCTCGAATTTCTCGATCAACCGTTCGAACGGACGGCCCAGAACTTAATGGCAGGGGTACCAGGACTCGAACCCGGACCTAAGGTTTTGGAGACCTCCATGCTAACCATTGACACCATACCCCTGTAACAGTGGATAACGGATAGTTAACAGCGAACAATCCGAAATTGTCCGCTATCCATTTTCCACTATCGACTTACTTATTCTCTCTGTGCACCGTGTGGCAGCGGCAACGGCGACAGAACTTCTTGAACTCCAACCGGTTAGGCGTGTTCTTTTTGTTCTTGGTCGTCACGTAGTTGCGCTCCTTGCAATCCGTGCACTGCAAAATGATGTTATCTCTCGGCATAATTCCTCAGTCGTCAGTGTTCAGTGGCCGGTGGTCAGTTCGGTCTTTTCTGACCACTGACCACTGACCACCGGCAACTGCCTTTATTCAACGATCTCCGAGACGGTACCGGCACCGACGGTGCGGCCGCCTTCGCGGATAGCGAAGCGGAGTCCTTTTTCCATCGCGATCGGGGCGATCAGTTCGATCTCCATCTGGATGTTGTCGCCCGGCATCACCATTTCGACGCCTGCCGGCAGGTTCGCGACTCCCGTCACATCGGTTGTACGGAAGTAGAACTGCGGCCGGTAGCCGGTGAAGAACGGCGTGTGGCGGCCGCCCTCTTCTTTCGTAAGGACGTATGCCTCGGCCTTGAACTTCGTGTGCGGCGTGATCGTGCCCGGCTTGGCGATGACCTGCCCGCGCTCGATCTCCTTACGCTCGACACCGCGGAGCAGAAGCCCGACGTTGTCGCCTGCCATTCCCGAATCAAGCAGCTTCTTGAACATCTCGACGCCGGTCACGACCGAGTTGCGGGTTTCTTTGATACCGACGATCTCGACCGGTTCGTTGACGTTGATCACGCCACGCTCGATACGTCCCGTTGCGACCGTTCCGCGGCCCTGGATGGTGAAGATGTCTTCGACCGGCATCAGGAACGGCTTGTCCGTCTCGCGGGCAGGGGTCGGGATGTAGTCATCCACCGCCTGCATCAGCTCATCGATCTTCGGCTCCCATGCCGGGTCGCCTTCGAGTGCCTTGAGGGCCGATCCGCGTACGACCGGAATCTCGTCGCCCGGGAACTCATAGCTCGAGAGAAGCTCGCGAACTTCCATCTCGACCAGTTCCAGCAGTTCCTCGTCATCGACCATGTCCACTTTGTTCATGAACACGACCATCGACGGAACGCCCACCTGGCGGCCGAGCAGGATGTGCTCGCGCGTCTGCGGCATCGGGCCGTCGGTCGCCGCGACCACGAGGATCGCTCCGTCCATCTGCGCCGCTCCCGTGATCATGTTCTTGACATAGTCGGCGTGGCCCGGGCAGTCAACGTGCGCGTAGTGGCGGTTCGCCGTCTCATACTCAACGTGTGCCGTTGCGATCGTGATACCGCGTGCCTTCTCTTCAGGCGCGTTGTCGATCGAATCGAACGCCCGCACGATCATCTTCGGATTGTGCTTCGACATCACCTTCGTGATCGCTGCCGTCAATGTCGTCTTGCCGTGGTCCACGTGCCC
>CAZGLZ010000102.1:0-12654 GCA_964526245.1 uncultured Chloracidobacterium sp.
GATGGCGTTTTCGACCTTCGTTTTCGATACGCTCGATGTCGGGATGCGGCTCGGGAGATATCTGGTGCAGGAATTGATCGGAGTGCCGGGCCGGCTCGGAGCCGTGATCGGGACGCTCGCCACGGTCGCACTTCCGTTCTTTCTCATCTTCTATGCAAAGCCGGGTTCGTGGGTAGAGTTTTGGACGCTCTTCGGGGCCTCCAATCAGCTGCTTGCTGCATTGACCTTGCTTTCGATCACCGCCTGGCTTTACAAGGCACGCAAGCGGATCGCCTTCACGCTGCTGCCGATGCTTTTCGTGCTTTCGATTACGCTTTGGGCTCTCGCGTCGCTTGTGATCGGGAACTTTCAGGCTTCGAACGGATTCGACATCAAGATGGTCAATGGTGTTGCGTCGCTCGTCCTGATCGGGCTCGCGATCTTTCTCGTGATAACGGCGTTCGTAAAACTCAGAAGCGAGGGCCGTACGCCGCCCGACCTCGAACCCGAGGCCGCATTTTGACATTTCGCCGGCTGCGGTTTCGCGTTAAAAGGTGATATGCTCCCGCGTGTTTTGGAGGACGTATGACAACTATCACCGAGATCGCACCAGATATTTTTCGCATCAATACCTTTATTCCCGAGGCAAACTTGGGGTTCAGTCAGTTCCTTGTCCGCGATGAGGAACCGCTTCTCTTTCACACAGGAATGCGGGCCTTGTTCCCGTTGGTTCGCGAAGCCGTAGCTTCGCTGATCGATCCGGCAAAGCTTCGCTGGATCGGGTTCAGCCATTTCGAGGCGGATGAATGCGGGTCACTCAATGAATGGCAGTCGATCGCCCCGCAGGCGACAGCCGTCTGCAGCATGGTCGGGAAAATGGTCAGCGTGGATGATTTCTCGCATGTGAACCCGGCGAAGGGGATGATCGACGGCGAAGAATTCTCAACCGGCACCCACACGTTCCGGTTCATTTCGACGCCGCACGTACCTCACAACTGGGAGGCGGGGTTACTTTTTGAGACGACGTCCGAGGTTCTTTTCGCGTCAGACGTTCTGCACCAGAACGGCGACGTTCCGGCGCTCACCTCGGACAGCGTTATCGACCGCGTCCGGCAGTCGATGCTCGAGATGCAGGCTAGCCCGCTTGCCGACTACCTGCCCTACACGCCTAAGACCGAAGCCACACTTAAACGGGTCGCGGGCCTAAAGCCGCGGACGATCGCCTCGATGCATGGTTCAATTTACTCGGGCGACGGCGAGCAGGCGATACTTGAATATGCGGAGGTCCTGAAAGAGGTCTTTGGTCCGCAGGATTAGCGGCGCTCGACCGGGATCTCGTCGAGCGTTCGGGTCGTGTGCTCGGTGACGCTCGCCGGGCCGTTGAACTCCTCTAGCGGGTTGGTGGATTTGGGCGGGAGCTGAACAAGCGGCTGCGGGTCGGTGATCGTCTGGAGCTTCGACCGGGGCTCAGCTTCGATCTTTCGGTCGATCACTTTCGCGAGCTGACGCCCGATCATAAAGAGAACAGCGAAGAGAGTTGCGAGATAGGCGAGGACGAACGCGAATATTGCTTCGGTCTTTTCGATCTTGTCCAAAAGTATCGCTGTAAAGCCGACAAGCACCCCGAAACCGACCACAGCCACGGCGATCAGGGCCGACAAAAGCCCGCTGAAGACCGATCTCTCCTCGTCCTTTTCTTTCTCTTTGCGGAGTTGGGCACCGCAGCCATTGCAGAAGTTCAGGCTGTCGTTGATCTGCTTACCGCACCGTTCGCAATACATAGGCTAAGTTTTGAGCGGACCGATCTTTTCTTCAAGCCAGTTGGTCAGGTCGTCAACCGATTCGATATGTACGGGTTTTCCCGTCCACGCCCGGATCGCAAAAACGATAAGCATTATCGTTGTGACGATGGTAAAGATGACACTCCCGACATTAGCGAGATCTGTTGCGTTGCCGACGATCCCGAGGATCGTAATGACGATCAGAATGCCAACGTGAGCGGCCAAACCCTGAGCAGCATGGAACCGAACTTTGCTCTCTTCCTTGGGAATGATCAAGAGCAGTATCAACCCGGCGATCAAGCCGATCTTGAAAGGCAAATACGGCAGGCCAATGAGCCACTTTTCGGGCAGCCCGGTCCGCTCCTCCTTTCGGCTTGAAGCGCGGTTCATTTCAGCGGCCGGGCCTGCGTAGGCGGCTACCGGGGCCGGCCCGCCATGAAACGAATAGGCGTTGAACTCGGCTTCGTCGAAACGGCGCGTCTCATCCTCGGTCACGCTCGGCGGTGCGGTAGGGAACTCCGCGGTCTTGTACGGACTTTGCGGCGACGTGTAACCACCGACGTCGGCGGTCGCGGCCGCCTTTGCTTTCTCCGGAAAGTCCGGATCGAGCGGATTTGTGTCGAATTTTTTCGGCATCTTCGCCACTATCTTACGATAATTTTAACGCGTTTGTTCGATCTTTCTACTGTCGCTAAATCAAAAGGCACGGAGAGCCCGAACGCATCCCCGTGCCGTTTTTTGGCTACGATCCGGTTTAGCCGATGAACATTTCGTCCTCGAGGTAAACCCGATCGATGCGTTTCGGGGCCGGAGCAAAAAGCACCTCAAGCGCTTTTCGCACACCGGCCATTACCGCCGCGATCTCACGTGCCGGCTCGACGATCTTTTCCTGAACGAAATCGGTCGTCGTCGTCACCTGCCGCTGCGTCCGGTCGATCGTCTGGCTGACGAGTTCGACCTTATCGCGGGCGACGATCGCCGTCGAGCCGACGAGCTGCTTGAGCTCAGCGACCTCGTCCTTGATCAGTTCGGTCGATTCGGCCAGATATTTTGTGGCCGTCGAAAGGTTTTCCGAAACTTCGGTCAAATGAACGGACATCACCTTGCCCTGATCGCTCATTGCGTTGACCTTTGCAATCAGCGGTTCGACTCGTTCCTCGATCCGGTTCACGGTACCGATCACCTTACGAACGATCAAGGCAATGGCGATCATTGAGAACGCCATCACCACAAAGCAGACCGCGATGATGATCGAAGCGACCATCATCCAAAATTGCGGCTCATTTACATTCATAGACGATGCTTAGCTGTTGTCTCCGTCCTTTACCGGATAGCTCGGGCGGCCTTCTGCGATCGCCTTGGCTTCGGTCTTCCGCTTTTCGGCGATGTAGGCCTCTTTGCCCGCCTCGACCGCTGCGGAAAATGGATTTGCCGTGCGTGCCGCTGCCGAACGAGCCTTTTCAGCTACTTCTTCGGCCTTCTCCTGTGCCGTGTGAAGAAATTCGCCCGCTTTTTCGCGCGAGACCTCGTAATATTCCTCGGCCGTTTCCTGGAGATGATGTGCCGCCTCACGGCCCTTTTCAATTCCCTTGCGGGTCGCATCTGCGATGTCGCCGCGAAGCTCGACTCCCGACTTCGGTGCAAAAAGCAGAGCAATGATCGCCCCGATCCCGCCGCCGATAAGCAAATAGGTCAATTTCGTGCTTACATTCGCATCTTCCCTATCGTATTCGTGTCTCATATGTATCTCCTTATCGCAATGACTGCGATCAATAAAAACCGTCTGATATCAGGGACTTTTAAGTATAACAAAAACAAAAAGTTAGCACAATGAAATTTTTCCCGGCCAGGCGGTATTCGCAGGTATCTGCGGCGGCGGAATGCACCCCGTTTGGCCATTTGATACACTTTTCGTTTCGGTTTTATATGGAACTCGGTTCGATCAGAAATTTTTCGATCATCGCACACATAGACCACGGCAAATCGACCCTGGCCGACCGCATTCTCCAGCTTACGGGCGCGGTCGCCGAGCGCGAGATGGAAGACCAGCTCTTGGACGATATGGACCTTGAGCGCGAGCGCGGCATCACGATCAAGGCACACGCCGTCCGGCTCGACTACAAGGCACGCGACGGAAAGCAATACGTGCTCAACCTGATCGACACGCCCGGCCACGTCGATTTCTCATATGAGGTCTCGCGGTCGCTTTCGGCCTGCGAAGGCGCACTGCTTGTTGTCGATGCCTCGCAGGGCGTTGAGGCACAAACGCTTGCGAACACATATCTTGCGATCGAGAACGACCTTGAGCTCGTTCCCGTGCTCAACAAGATCGACCTGCCCTCGGCTGAGCCCGACCGGATCAAAGAGCAGATCGAGAACATCGTTGGGCTTGATGCAAGCGAAGCCGTTCTCACCTCGGCCAAAACAGGCATCGGCGTTGAGGACGTGCTCGAAGCGATAATCGAGAAGATACCGCCGCCTAAGGGCGACCGAAATGCACCGCTCAAGGCTCTCATCTTCGACAGTTGGTACGACAGCTACCGTGGTGTGATCGTCCTTTTCCGCGTGATCGACGGGACGATCAGGAAAGGCACGAAGATCAAATTCTTCAACACGGGCCGCGAATATTTGGTCGAAACGGTCGGCGTAAACCGCCCGAAAGCAACTCCGATCGGCGAGCTCGGCCCCGGCGAGGTCGGTTTCATCACCGCTTCGATCAAGACGGTCGCCGACGTTCAGATCGGAGATACGATAACCGAGGCGGCGAAGCCGACGAACGCGCCGTTTCCGGGTTTTCAAGAAGTGAAGCCGATGGTCTTTGCCGGGCTTTACCCGACCGATTCGGCGCAGTACGAAGACCTTCGCGACGCGATGGACAAGCTTCGGCTGAACGACGCTTCGTTCTTTTACGAGCCTGAGTCCTCGACCGCACTCGGCTTCGGCTTCCGCTGCGGCTTTCTTGGCCTGCTCCACATGGAGATCATCCAGGAGCGGCTCGAGCGTGAGTTCAACCTCGACCTGATCACAACGGCCCCGGGCGTCCGCTATCGCGTAACGACGACCGACGGCGAGGTCCACGAGATCGACAGCCCCTCGCAAATGCCGGACACCGGCCGGATCGCCAAGATCGAGGAGCCCTTTATCGAGGCGACGATCCTGACCAACGATTCGTTTCTCGGCGGCATACTTCCGCTGCTTGATGAAAAACGCGGCGTGCAGAAAAAATTTGAGTACGTTACGAAGGACCGGGTGATGCTTGTCTATGAACTGCCGCTGAATGAGATCGTGCTCGATTTCTACGACCGGCTAAAGAGCGTCTCCCGCGGCTACGCTTCGCTCGACTACCATCTATCGGGCTATCAGGAATCAAAGCTCGTCAAACTCGACATCCTCGTTTCCGGCGAACCGGTCGATGCCCTTTCGCTCATCCTTCACTCGGAAACAGCGCAGTCAAAGGGCCGGCTGTTGACAGCAAAGATGAAGGAACTCATCCCTCGGCAGCTCTTTGAGGTACCGATCCAGGCGGCCATCGGCAACAAGGTGATCGCCCGCGAGACCGTCAAAGCAATGGGCAAGAACGTTATCGCCAAATGCTACGGCGGCGACATCTCGCGCAAACGCAAGCTCCTTGAAAAACAGAAAGAGGGCAAACGCCGGATGAAGAAGGTCGGCCGAGTAGAGATCCCGCAAGAGGCCTTCCTTGCAGTTCTGAAGGTAAACGAAAGCTAGGCCTCGGGGTCCCATTCTGTACCAGGGACGCGGCCGAGGAGTTGGAGGCTCTTGCCCTTGCCTAGGTAGAACGCGCGGATCAGCCAGCCGAGGCCATCGCCGGAACGTTTGGCCCATTGCTGGTCGTAGAAGTGGTATTCGTCGTTCGCGGCCCGCACCTCGCCTTTGCCGTAGGCTTTCTCGGCCCAACTTTTGAGGTCAAAGCCATCCTGGAATTCGATATACATCGAATAAACCACGCCTTCGGCCGGGATCGCCGCGACCCGAGGCCGCTTCACGGTCGCCTCGTATTCGTCGCCGCTTTCACCTTTCTTTTTGACCGTTTCTTCCGTATGCATCGCGTCGAGCTGTTCGGCGGTAAGCCCGTGTACCCGCACGCGGAGGCCGGTTATGCTGCCCTTGGCAAACGGAATGTTCAACTCGAGGTAGCTGAAGCGATAATCCGACTCGGCCTTTGAGATGTCGATCTGCTTTACGAAGTCCCGAAGCGGCATGCCCAGATAGACCTTTCCGAGGTCCGCCGGGATGAACGCCTTCTGAGCCGAATGGGAATATGCCGGCTTTGTTTGGGCATCGACGAGGGTGACCGCTCCGGCGGCTAAAAACAAAACTGCAAATGCGAGGATGAGATTTTTCTCTTTCATTGGGCGATCTTGGGGAAAGCGTGAGTTTTCGTGAAAATTTTACCCCAAGACAAATTTCCGGCAAAGAAAGGCAAACGGACGGGTTAGCTTCAGATCGAAAGCTGTGCTTAAATACCGTTCCTAAAACATTCCCGGAAAAGGAGAAATCGCGATGGGTTCAGATCAGGGAAAGAGCTTTCTCTCAAGCGTTGACCATTATTTTGACAAGGCGGCGTCGCTGACCAAGCACCCAAAGGGTTTGCTTGAGCAGATACGCGTTTGCAACAGCGTCTATTCGTTTCAGTTCCCGATCCGCACGGAAGAGGGCTATAAGGTGATCCAGGCGTGGCGGGCACAGCACAGCCACCACAAGCTGCCGGTAAAAGGCGGTATTCGTTATTCGGCCGATGCGAATGAGGAAGAGGTCGTGGCACTCGCGACGCTGATGACATATAAATGCGCCATCGTCGATGTGCCCTTCGGCGGTGCGAAGGGTGCGGTCAAGATCAACGCAAAGGATTTTGACGCCGACCAGCTCCAGCGGATCACCCGCCGCTATACGGCCGAGCTGATCAAAAAGAACTTCATCGGCCCGGCTCTCGACGTTCCGGCGCCCGACTACGGCACCGGTGCCCGCGAAATGGCATGGATCGCCGATACCTATCTCGCCTTTCACCCCGAACAGATCGACGCGCTCGGCTGCGTAACGGGCAAATCCGTAGGGCAGGGTGGCATACGCGGTCGCACGGAGGCGACCGGACTCGGTGTCTATTACGGCACGCGTGAGATCTGCGAAAGCTCGGAGGAGATGCAAAAGCTTGGCCTCGACCGCGGGCTTGAGGGCAAGAGCTTCGTCGTCCAGGGCCTCGGCAATGTCGGCTACCACGCGGCAAAGTTCTTCACCGAAGGCGGTGCAAAGCTGGTCGGCGTGGCCGAATATGAAGGCGCCATACATAAGCCGGACGGCATCGAGCTTCCCGCACTGATGGCTCACCGCAAGGAGACGGGCTCGATCCTCGGCTTTGCAGGTGCGACCGATCTGCCGACGCGCGAAGCGGGACTTGAGATCGAATGCGATATCCTGATCCCGGCCGCTCTCGAAAACCAGATCACATCGGCGAATGCAGGTAATATCAATGCGAAGATGATCGTCGAGGCGGCGAACGGCCCTATCACATCTGACGCCGAACCTATCCTTCATCAGAAGGGTATCCTCGTCGTTCCGGATGTTTATATTAATGCGGGTGGCGTCACGGTCTCATATTTTGAATGGCTGAAGAATCTGTCGCGAGTCCGTTTCGGCAGGATAGAAAAGAGGTTTGAACAGGGAGCATTCGACCGAATTCTTTCATTGGTCGAGAAGGAAACCGGCCGGACCCTGAGTGCCGAGGAGCGAAGCATGGCATCGCGTGGTGCCGATGAGACCGACCTGGTCTATTCGGGGCTTGAGGAGACAATGATCACGGCTTATCACCAACTCCGCGAAACCGCGGTGAAGTACGAGATCTCCGATCTTCGTACTGCAGCATTCGTGAATGCGATCGATAAGGTCGCGGTCAGCTATATGGAACTCGGGATCTTCCCGTAAAGGCTCTAAGCGGCGGTCGCCGCGATCAACGCCGCGACCTTCGCTTCCACCTCATCCCGGATCTCGTCAAGGTGATCCGCTGTATCCGCTTCAAATCGCAAAACAAGCATCGGCTGGGTGTTTGAGGCACGAACAAGCCCCCATCCGTGTTCGAATACGATCCGAGCGCCGTCAATTGTAATTACTTCGTGGGTACGAGCGAAGGCATCCGAGACCCTTTCGACGACCTTGAACTTCGTTTCGTCCGGACAATCGACTCGCAGCTCTGGAGTCGAATGGGTTTCCGGCAGGTCGGCCAGCAAACTTGAGAAAGGTTCCGATGTTTTTGAGAGTATCTCGAGCACGCGCGCACCGGCATAGGTTGCGTCATCGAAACCAAAATAGCGGTCGGCGAAGAAGATGTGGCCGCTCATCTCTCCGGCAAGGGCCGCTTCCGTCTCCTTCATCTTTGCCTTGATCAGCGAATGGCCGGCCTTCCACATTATCTTGCGCCCGCCGTGTTTCTCGATGTCGTCGTAGAGCCTTTGTGAGCACTTTACCTCGCCGATGATCGTTGCACCGGGCCGTTCGCGAAGCACCGCCCGCGCAAATAGCACCATTAGCTCGTCGCCCCAGATTATCCGTCCCTTTTCGTCAACAACGCCGATGCGGTCACCGTCGCCGTCAAATGCGATGCCAAGATCGGCCTCGAATTCGGTAACTGCCTGGATGAGGTGTTCCAGATTTTCCTCGACGGTCGGGTCCGGATGATGGTTCGGAAACGTCGAATCCGGCTTCGTGAAAAGCTCGATGAGATCGACCCCGAGCACCTGATAGACCGGCACCGCGGTAACACCGCCCATACCGTTTCCGGCATCGACAACAACCTTGAGCCGTCGGTCGCCCATCTTTACGTTCGAGACAACGTCGAGGCAATAGGCATTGAGCACATTTCGCTGCTCGACCGTTCCTGTGCCTTTGGCAAATTCGCCCGCAACCGCAATATCGCGGATCTCGCGGATCTGCTCGCCAAAGAGCGTTCCCTTGCCGAGGCAGATCTTGAAGCCATTGTGGTCCGCCGGGTTGTGCGAGCCAGTGATCATCACGCCTCCGTCAACGTCCGCCGTGTAAACGGTGTGGTAAAGCACGGGTGTCGGCACCATCCCGATGCTCACGACATCGCAGCCCGAAGCGTTCAACTCGCGGTGCATTATCTCCGCAAAAATGGGCGAGCTCTCGCGTGCGTCGTAGCCAACGGCGATCCGCTTCGCCCCATTTGCGGCAAAAAAGGTGCCGAGTGCCCGCGAAATGGTGGCGACCGTCGCCTCGTTAAGCTGCGGGCCGACCCGGCCGCGGATGTCGTATTCACGAAAGATGTTTAGGTCCATTGCTTCTCAAATTAAACGCGCACCCACATCGGGCTTCCATACTAACCTTATCCGAAATGCCCCGCGGACTTGTGTTTTGCTATACTGGAGTTTACCTAAGGGCAACAAATACGTCACCTACGGCATCATCATATCTTGAGATTTGAGACTGTAATTATGAAAAGGTTCGCGATCTCCTTTTTTGCGTTTTCGTTAATCGCTGTGTTTCTGGCCGCAACGGCCGTGGCCCAGAACCCTTCGCCGACCCCGCCGCCCGATGATCCGGACGCGGTAAAGGTCTTCGAGGTCCGGCTGCCTGTAACGGTCACGCGGAAGAAGAACGAGTTGGTTTCCGGCCTGACCAAAGGCGACTTTATCGTGATCGAGGACGGCGTCGAGCAGGAAGTTACATTCTTCAGCGACGAGCGGACGAATCCGCCGGTCTTCGTCGGCGTGTTGATGGACACCTCGCCCTCGACCGCCGGTAAGCTTGGCTTCTCGAAGGAAGCGGCAAAGAATTTTCTCTACACGGTCACACGGCTCCGCAAGGATCAGGCGGCGTTCATGACCTTTGATAACGAGATAACGCTGCATCAGGACTTCACCGACAAGCTCGACCTGCTTGACCGCTCGGTGGAAAAGATCAAGAAAACAGGCTCACAGACGGCAATGTACGACGCCATTTGGGAATTCTCCGATCAAAAGCTCCGCAATGCCCCGGGCCGCCGTGTGATCGTTATCATTTCCGATGGCGATGACACCTTTAGCCGTGCGGTGCTGGCCGATGCCATCGACATTGCACAGCGAACCGAAACGACCATCTTTGCCATCTCTACAAAGGCAGGATTTCTCGGAACCGTTCCGGGCGTTGAGGCCGGGCAGGTAAAGGACGCGGGCGACAAGAACCTCGTCGAACTTTGCGAAAAGACAGGCGGGCAGGCATTTTTCACGGGAAATATGCTGGAGCTCGAACGGGCATTCAAGCGTATTTCGGAAGAACTTCGCGGGCAGTACATCCTGACCTATCGCCCGGCGAATCAGAATTATGACGGCCGCGAACGCCGGATCGAAGTTCGCTTCCGCGACCGGGAGAAGGCAAAGGACTACAAGATACGCACGAAATCGAGCTATCGTGCCGTCCGCGACAATTTAAGGTAATTTGCGATGAGTTTTAGTTCATTCAAAGTGTTTCGATCATCCGTTTCCCTCGGCATTATGTTCGTGCTGTTTGCGGGGAGCGTTTTCACCGGGCAGACGTTGGCACAGGCAACTCCCTCGCCGACCCCGCCGCCGATCGAGGACGAGGATGAACCGCTCCGCATCAACGTCGAGACTGTCAATGTGCTCTTCACGGCTCAGGATCGCAACCGCCGGCTTGTGCTAACGCTTCGGCCGGAAGACATTCAGATATTTGAGAATGGACAATTGCAGGACATTGCCGGCTTTTCAAAGCAGATCGATCTTCCGCTCAGCCTTGCCATTTTGATCGACGTCAGCATCTCGCAGGAGCGGACGCTCCCTGAACTGAAACTTGCCGCCACGTCGTTTCTTGATTCGGTGATCCGTCCGGTAAAGGATGAGGTCGCCGTGATCAGCTTTACCGGCGAATCAACGCTCGAGCAAGGTATGACGAGCAACATGACCCGGGTCCGAAGGGCTATCGAGAATATTCGTTTTACGCCGCCGGCGGGTTATATCGGCGGCCGCGTTGCGGCTCGAATTCCCGGCACGCCACCTATCTCCGGCCGAAATCAGCAGGTGCAGGGTTCGACGGCTATCTGGGACGCAGTTTGGGTCACCTCCGAGGAGATCCTTGGCCCAGCCCCCGAGCGAACGCGGCGAGCTATCATCCTTCTTTCGGACGGCGTGAACACATTCGGGCAGAAAAAGCTTGATGATGCCGTTCAGGCCGCCCAGCGTTCAGAGGCGGTCATCTACTCGATCGGTATCGGCGATAATTTCTACGACGGCGTAGATAAGGGTTCGCTCCGCCGTGTTTCCGAGCGGACCGGCGGCCGTGCTTATTTTCCGCGTGATGAACAGGAACTTCGCGAGGCCTTTGCACAGATCCAGGAAGAGATGCGGTCGCAGTATCTTGTCGCCTACGAGCCGACGGACACGCGGCTTGACGGCTCGTACCGCACTATCGAGGTGAAGGTCGTAAACCCTGAGCTGCAGAAACAAAAGGTCGAACTTACCCACCGAAAGGGTTACTTTGCAAAGAAAGAAAAGCAGTAATTGGTTTAGAGATAGAACGAAGCCTCGTGTTGTCTCTCTTGGACGACACGAGGCTTTTGGTTTTATGAGAAGTTCGCCAACCTAGTCCTTCCAACCCCACGGAGCCGGCGGTGCGGCGATCGGTTTTGTCAGGTCAAACTTGACGCTAAAAAGTCGGTCCGAGCCCATCCGGCGAAGGTTGTAGGTGAAATATTCGCCCGGGACAAGATCGATCCACCAAACGTTCGTCGCGGCCGCGGCGATCACCTTAACGGTCTCTTCGTCGGCCGGAAACATTTGGCGTGTCGGCATACCAACGCTGGTTGTCCAACCGCCGTACATCGTTACCTCATCGGGCTTTCCGTCCTTGTGGCGATGGTCGTGTTTGAGCAAGATCCTGCCTTTGCTCCGGGTCAGCACCCACGTCCGCGAAAGGTCGTCGCCAACGACGAACGGGATGCGGATGCGATCCTTCTGGCACGAACGTACGTGCATCACCATCGCTTTATCCTTGAAACGCTCGTCGCCAGTGGTATCGGCAACAACGGTTCCGGCAAAAGCTTTCCCGCAGAGTTGTTCGAGGTTTTTCCAAAACGTTTCACTCGGCTGCGACGTTTGAGCCAATGCCGAGCCGGCGGCGATCGCGACGGCGATAAATGCGGTAATGAGTACTTTCATCGTCTTTCCTTTCTCAAATGCGAGGAGAGCGGTCGGGGCCTTAATAATCGAGCAGCTCGACCTTTGTGACCTTTCCGTCCTTAAGGCGGATCAGCCAAATGACGGTGTATTCGCTCTCGTCCAGATTGCGAAAGACCGCTTTTTTCGTGATCGCATTGGCGAGGCCCGGGATCGAATTCGAATGGCCGGCGATGACGACACGCTTCGTCTTTCCCGCAAGAACCTTTTCGATCAGCTCGTTCGGTTTCCGCGGGTCGTAAAGCTCAACCTGCTTCCCGCGTTTCGCTGCGAGCGGCGAGACAGTGTCGCGGGTCCGCTTGAAGTCGGTCGAATAAAATGCGCCCGGACGATATTTCCCGATCACGCGGGCAAACCGCTGAGCTCGCTCAAGACCGGCAGCATTAAGCGGCGGATCGTTCGGGTCGGCGTTCTCCGAGATGTCTTTCTCCGCGTGACGAACGAGGATGATGAGCTTGCTTTGTGCCGGGACCGCGGCGGCCGCGGCGGTAAAGAAGATCGCCGCCGCAACGAAGAGTAGTATTGCTTTCATGATAAACGAGGCCAGACGGCCTTTGGAATGATTACCTACCGATCGGCAGGTGTCAATCGGACTTAGAAAGCAAAACGGACGCCCGAAGACGTCCGTTCGCTTTTGAACTTGGTGGAGTCGAGGGGGATCGAACCCCTGACCTCATGAATGCCATTCATGCGCT
>CAZGLZ010000103.1:0-12635 GCA_964526245.1 uncultured Chloracidobacterium sp.
GGCTGGCGCGGCATTCGCGGATTTTTTGAGTGGCTTGAGACGAAGAAATACAAGCTTCACGTCCGCGTTTTTCTCGCAAAGTTTCGCGGTTATACAAAGTGTCCCGATTGCGGCGGCTCGCGGCTCCGCCAAGAGGCCCGCGATGTTAAGATCGGCGGCCGCTCGCTGCCCGAGGTGCTTGATCTTTCGATCACGGATGCCGCGAAGTTCTTCAACGAACTAACGCTCGACCGCGAACGCGAGAAGATCGCCGAACGCCTGCTTGAGGAGGTCCGTCGGCGGCTCAAGTTCCTCGTCGATGTCGGGCTCGATTACCTTACGCTCAACCGGCTTGCCTCTACGCTTTCGGGCGGCGAGGCTCAGCGAATTCAGCTCGCTACAAATCTCGGCTCGCTGCTCGTCGGCACGCTTTACGTCCTCGATGAGCCGAGCATCGGGCTCCATCCGCGGGACAACACGCGGCTGATCAACATACTCAAGCACCTTCGCGATATCGGCAATACGCTGCTCGTCGTCGAACACGATGAAGAGACGATGCGAACCGCCGATCACGTCATCGATATCGGCCCGGCCGCGGGCGAACTCGGCGGCGAGGTCGTTTACGAAGGCACGTATAAAGGGCTGCTGAAAACGAAGAATTCGCTGACGGCCCGCTACCTGAACGGTGAGATGGAGATCCGCGTCCCGCAAAAGCGGCGGAAACCGGGCAAGGAAAAGATCGCCATCACGGGTGCCCGCGAGAATAATCTCAGGAACGTCTCGGTCGATATTCCGCTCGGGATGCTCGTTTGTGTGACTGGAGTTTCGGGCTCGGGCAAATCAACGCTGATCCACGACGTTCTCTACGCCGGCATCAAGAAGATGCGGGGCGAATGGACCGGCCACGTCGGGCTTTTCAAGGAGATAACCGGGACGGAGAACATCGACGATGTCATCTTGGTAGATCAATCGCCGATCGGGCGCACGCCGCGTTCAAACCCGGTGACCTACGTGAAAGCCTACGATGCCATCCGCGACGTTTTTGCCGCGACGCAAGCGGCGAAAGCAAAAGGCTACGGCCCTTCGCATTTTTCGTTCAATGTGCCCGGAGGCCGGTGCGAGGTCTGCCAGGGCAGCGGCACCGTTACGGTCGAGATGCAGTTCCTTGCCGACGTCGAACTCACCTGTGAAGACTGCCGCGGAACGCGATTCAAGCAGGAAGTTCTCGGCATTCGCTATAAGGGAAAGAACATCGACGAAGCTCTCGCGATGACCGTCAGCGAGGCGATACTTTTCTTCAAGGACGTGAAAAAGCTGGTGACGAAACTGCGGGTTCTCGATGCCGTCGGGCTCGGATATCTGCGGCTCGGCCAGTCGGCGACGACTCTCTCCGGCGGAGAGGCTCAACGCGTAAAGCTCGCCTCGCACCTAGCCCAGAGCACCGCCTCACGAACGCTCTTCATCTTTGACGAGCCGACGACCGGGCTGCACTTTGACGACATAAACAAGCTGCTCGGTGCTTTTCGTGCCTTGCTCGATAACGGCTCAAGCATCGTCGTTATCGAGCACAACATCGACGTCATCAAGACCGCCGATCATTTGATAGACCTCGGGCCTGAGGGCGGTGTCGGCGGAGGCGAGGTCGTCGCCACCGGAACACCCGAAAAAGTGGCCGGCTGCGAAGCCTCGCACACCGGCCGCTATCTGGCTAAGGTTCTTGGTTGATCGGTTAGTAATATGCTCGCCGGCATATTGGCTGGTCTTCAGATTGGCCCGGCAGGCAACCGATGCGGATCAACGAAAATTTGAGGAAGCACAAAGCTTTTTCGAATACGGACACTCGCCGACCTGCACCCAAACATAGAAGTCGTTAGTGTTACCCTCCATGGCATAGACAACCCGTCGTACGCTCGGAAACTGTTTTAGGGTCGCCTCGATCGACGAGTAGAATCCGCTGCCACAGCTGCTCGTCGTATTGCCGAGCTTCTCGAATACGATCTTTTTGAAGTTAAGAAACGCAGTCCCGTTCGCGATGCGAAGGCTCTTGACAATGTCTTTCGTGTCCTCGGCAGGCATCGACCAGAATTCCTTCGCCCGCTCATCCTCGGTCGTGCCTTTGAACAGTTCGTCGAGCGCAGCCCGGGCTATCGCTTTCGTCGCCGGAATCGTCCGCGGTGTTGGATAGACCTTCGTGCACTCCTCCTGGTTCGGATTGAACTTCTCGTTGTGAAAGTAAACGTTGATCGTGACGGTCTTTGTAGTTTGTCCAAACGCGACCGGGACGAACGTCATCACCAACATGCACGACATCAGCTTCTTAATCATCGCCAAATTTCTCCCTCCAATACGGTGCGATCTCATCGAGGACCTTGCAGTCGCAGTAGCCGCCGTTTTCTGAGAGCCAGCTTGAGACCTTTGGGAAGCTCAGGCCGTTCTCCATCATGAACTGCATCGCATAGCGGAGGCTGTGGTTGCATTCTTTGTCGTAAAGTTCGTCCTCGACAAAATCGAGCAGCTTGCTGATCGAATCCGCACCCGCCGGGAGCGAATCGATAAAGGCCTCGAGTTCCTGGCCGCTCAACTGCTGAAGTGTTTCGATCTGGCGTTTTCTAACTATCGGCATAGTGGTTTTCTACCATATTCCGGGCCGGCAGGCACGGTCCCTGATCTTTTATTCTTCGGCCTTCCGGCCGGCGTGTGCTTCTTCCTCTTCGTGCCGGCGGCGGATGCCATCGCGGCCATCGTAGCGGAGAAAACCCGGCAGGAAAAGGGCGGCGGCCAACACGGAAACGACGCACAAGATGCCGCCAGAAACGAGCGCGATCTTTACGCTGAACCACTCGGCCACGATCCCCATCTTCGCGCTCCCGAGCATCGGCCCGGTCAAATAGCTGACCATTTCGATACTCGCCATCCGGCCGCGGAGATGGTTCGGTATCGTTTGATTCCAGATCGCCCCGCGAAAAATGCCGGAGATCATATCGAAGAAACCCGCCGCCACAAGGAAAAGCAACGCGACAACGATGCCGTCCGCCAGACCGAAACCGATGATCGCAAATCCCCAAAGCACCGCCGCTGCCGTTACCAGAACTCCATGTCGGTGAACGGACTTCGTCCAGCCGGAGGTCAGGCTCGCGACCAGGGCTCCGAGCGCGATCGCAGCAGGAAAGAAGCCGAGATATCGCTCGCCGTAGATCACCGCAAGCGCCGGGTAAAGCGCCTGCGGCATCGCGAAGAACATCGCGAAGATGTCAATGAAATACGTCCCGAGAAGCTCCTGCCTGCTCTTCGCATATCTCACTGCCTTGCGGATCGCATCGAGGCTCGGCCGCTCGGCATTCTCCGGCGGCGGTACGGCGCTGACGGCATAGACCGCGTAGATCGTCGCCGCGAACGTAACCAGATCGAGTGCGTAGGCGACCGAAGGCCCGAGCTTGACAGCTATGATCCCCGCGATCGCCGGGCTGATGATCGCCCCGATGCTCCAGCGGATCGAATTGAGCGCCATCACCGACGAGATCAGCTCCGGCGGAATGATCTTTTGAATGAACGATTCAAAGGCCGGCCGCTGAATCGCTGCCAAGCCGGCGTGGACGGCAACGCAAATAAAGAGCACCGAAACGTAGGGCGTTTCGAGCAGCGAATTGGCAAGAAGCGTCGCGGAGGCCGCCGCCTGGCCAAACTCCGTCAACCGGAGCAGCCGCCGCTTTTCAACAAAATCCGCAAGCGCCCCGCCAATGACAGCAAGCACCAGCATCGGGACGAACTCGGCGAGATAGATGTAGCCGACCATCGCCGATGAGCCCGTAAGCTCATACATTTGCCACGGGACGACGATGAACGTCATCATCGACCCAAAGAAGGAAACGAGCTGGCCGATGAAGAGCAGCCGGTAATCGCGAGAGACCCTGAGCGGTGTTATGTCGAGGAGCATCGCGGCGTCGCTACGCGGTCCCGTAGATCTTTAGTTTGAATTCGTCGTTCGAGGTGTAAACTTCGGCCCGCCGGCGTGAGATCCGCTCGGATTGCTTGAGGATCATCGGCAGGCCGCCTTGCGGAACGTCCGGGCAATATTCGCGTCGGGTAAAGATGGCAGCGATCTGAGGATTGATCCGCTGGGTTATGCCGAACCGTATCGCCCGCGAGGCCGGCGGCACAAAGCCATTCGTCCGCCGGGCGTTGATGAACTCGATCGAGTTGTCGTAGATGTTCATCCGCGAGCCGATATCGCGCAGTGCGAAATCGCGGTGGATCAGCATATTCGCTACCGCCTCGCGAACGGCGTAAAGATGGTACTTCGAACGCGGCACGGCCTGCCCGTTGGTCTCTGCCTTTCGCTGGCGGGGAGCTGTTTTCTCGAGGTCGCAGTAACGCTCGACGAACTGCATCATCGCCTCGAACTGATGGAGCAGATTGCCGCCGACATCGCGGCTCTCGACGAGTTGTGCATTGCCGTTCTCACCGGAAAACCTCGAGACCTTGACCGTGCTCCGCGGGAAAAGAGACGCAAGGCTCTCGCTTCGTCCAAACAGCGTAAGCCCGGCGACCGTCGGGAAAAATTCATCGCTATTGCCGGCGGCGAGCAGAAGGTCCTTTCGTACGAGTTCCTTGGTATCGAACTGCCCCGGAAGCGTGTTGATGTCGCCAAACTGCTGGGCAAACGACCATAGCAGGCCTTCCTCGAGGTCATTTTCGGTCGCAGTAAAAAGCGGAATGTTCTCGTAGGTGAAAGGCCTTATCTCATCTAGCCATCGCGAAAGCTCGTCGCGCGTCACTTCCCGCTTCTCCGCTCCAAATCGCATATAGAAGCGGCCGTCGCGAGTTCGGAAAGGCTTTCGGCGGGCGTCGATATCGATGGCGACAACCCGCTTCCCGCTGTCAAACGCGATGCAATCGATCAGCGGTACGATCGGCGGGACAATCTCCTCGCGGCAGATGCGGACAAGTTCCGCCTGCACTTCGTCCGGATTGCTGACGCCCTCGACCCGCAATTGGTCGTTAACGCCGAAGATTATCGTTCCGCCGTTCGTGTTCGCGAGTGCGACTATGCCCTGAGCGATCCGCTCCGGGTTCGAAAGCTTCACCTTCAGCTCGAGATACGTGTCCTCGCCGCCGCGAACAAGCCGAAGCAGTTCGGTCCGCGATGTGACCGGATGATTGTGATCTAAAAGATACTCCTGATGGGAACGATCGGCCGGGCTCTCAAATCGCTGGCTGTGTCGGAATCGTCTGCGGGCCATAAAGTCCGGCGTGTGCTTTTTTGTCAAGACGGGCCACACCTTGATGCCCGCCCGGGCTTTGAGCCGAGGCCCCAAGCCGCTGGATTTGTCCGCTTATGGACCTTCTCTATTCAAACACGTGAGGGTAGAAAAGTAAAAAAGCCTTTCTGAAGCCGCTTCGGGCAACTTCGGCTTCCCCACTATCCTTGTTTTATTGCGGGAACTTGGAGTATTTTCAATAGAGCTTTCACTTCACTCAGCAGATCGAACTTCGGGCAATTTGGGCCTTCGTATAGCAGGCCGGCGATGAACAACCGTAAACGATGACCGGAACGAACGGGCAAGTAACAGCATATATCGGGCTTGGCTCGAATCTCGGCGACCGTGCGGGAAATCTCCTGCTCGGCGTTCGCGGGCTGATCGAGGCGTGTTTTGAGGTTACGGCGATCTCCTGCATTTACGAGACCGAAGCCCTCGAGATGGAAGGTGCTCCGAATTTCCTCAATATGGCCGTTGCTCTTCGCTGCAAGGAAGTGACTCCGACACAGTTGATGGCCCGGCTTCTTCGGATCGAGTACAACCTCGGCCGAACGGACAAGACGTACCGGAAACCGCGGACGATCGACCTCGATCTGCTGTTCTTCGGCGATACAAAAATGGACACGCCGTTCCTAACCTTGCCGCATCCGCGGATACATCTTCGTAAGTTCGTCCTTTTGCCGCTCAATGATATCGCCCCAAAGTTTCGCCATCCGGTGCTTGGTAAGACGGTAGAGGAATTGCTTGCCGTCGTTAAAGATGATTCACGTGTCCAAAAATGGCTGCCCGCGAATAACACAGGACGCCCAGCCGCCGAGCACGCC
Source organism: uncultured Chloracidobacterium sp. (assembly GCA_964526245.1). Classification (GTDB taxonomy): domain Bacteria; phylum Acidobacteriota; class Blastocatellia; order Pyrinomonadales; family Pyrinomonadaceae; genus OLB17. The sequence continues at coordinate 6,062 of CAZGLZ010000103.1, forward strand.
GGCGTTTAGTGCCTAGACTTAAACATTTGAAAGGAATAGACTAACAAGCGTTTATGGCCTACCTTAAACCGGACAAACCCGAGAAGGTTTACGTTCCTGCGCTCCGCGCCGCCAAAGAAAAGAACGAAAAGCTCGCGTGCCTTACGGCCTATGATTATCCGACCGCTCGGATAGTTGACGAGGCAGGCGTGGATATCATCTTGGTCGGCGACAGCATGGGAAACGTAATCCACGGCTACGGAAACACGATTCCCGTTTCGCTCGAGGAGGTTCTTTCGGCGACCAAGGCCGTAAAACGCGGTGCAAACCGTGCGCTTCTCGTGGCCGATATGCCCTACGGCAGCTACCACACCGGCGATAACAAGACCGTTCGGAATGCCCTAAAGTTGATGAAATACGGCGGTGCCGAGGCCGTCAAGCTCGAGGGCGGCCGCAACCGCGTTGACCTTGTAAAACGCCTTGTGGATGAAGAAATTCCGGTAATGGCACATATCGGCCTGACGCCGCAATCCGTGCATAAACTCGGCGGCTATCGCGTGCAGGGCAAAACGACCGACGACGCAAAGCGGCTGATCGAGGACGCCCAAATGCTTGAGGACGCAGGCGCTTTCGCCATCGTGCTTGAACTCGTCCCCCGCGAGGTCGCGACGATAATCACCGAAGAACTAAAGATCTCGACTGTCGGCATCGGCGCCGGTACGAACTGCGATATTCAGGTGCTCGTGCTCCACGACCTGATCGGCTTCACGTTCGGCCGCCAGCCGCGTTTCGTCCGCCAATATGCCAACGTCAGCGGCGTTATCACCGATGCGATCACAAGCTGGATGGACGACGTCCGGAGCGGTAACTATCCGGCCGAGGCCGAATCCTACGGGCTCCCGGAAGACGTTGACGCGGAAGAACTCAAGGCCTCGATGCCCTTCTAAGATCCGATATGGAGATCATCAACCGCCGACAGCGAATGGCCTCGATCACGCGCAAGCTCAGGCGCGAGAACAAGACCATCGCATTCGTCCCAACGATGGGAGCTCTCCACGAGGGCCATCTCGCACTAGTGCAGGAAGCCTCGAAACGCGGCGACTCGGTCATCGTCTCGATCTTCGTTAACCCGACGCAGTTCAACGACCCGAAGGACCTCGCCCGCTATCCTCGCGACCTGGCCTCGGATGCCGCGATGCTGGCCGAATTCGGCGTCGATTACATTTACGCCCCGGAGCCGCATGATATTTATCCCGAGGGCTTTGCAACCTACGTTTACGTCGAGGGCCTTTCCGAAAGTCTTGAGGGAGCCTCGCGGCCTGGCCATTTCCGAGGCGTGGCGACCGTCGTAACGCTTTTGCTAAACACGATCCGGCCTGACTTTGCCATCTTCGGCGAAAAGGACGCTCAGCAGCTTGCGATCGTAAAACGCCTGACCCGCGACATGGGCTTCGATACCGAGATAATCTCCGTCCCGACCATTCGCGAACCGAGCGGGCTGGCGATGTCCTCGCGAAACGAGCTTCTCTCGCCCGAGGATCGTGCCCGTGCCTCGGCCATCTATGCCGCACTCCATATGGCCGAAAATGCCTTCAATTCGGGTGAACGAAATGCTTCGAAATTGACTCAAATGGTCGAAAATGCCCTCTCTGCCGATGGCGACCTTACGCTCGACTACGTCGCAACGGTGAATGCCGACACGCTGGAAATGGTTGAAAAGGTTGGAGATACAGGCTCGATGATCGCCGTTGCGGCAAAAATTGGCGGCGTGCGGCTGATCGATAACGTCCGGCTCGGCCGCGGACAGTAGTTTGGCACCTCTCTTGCATCTAAACCATAGCGGGCGAGGCTTATGCCGGCCCGTAAAAGTGATGAAAAACTACCTGAAAACGATCCTTCTCTTTGCCGTCTTTACCGCATTTGCGGCGGCTGCCTCCGCTCAGGCGAGGCTGACGACCGTTGACGGCGGGGCGTTCAATATCAACGATCACAAGGGCAAGGTCGTCATTATGGCGGTCGGTGCTTCGTGGATCCCGCTTTCGGCAAAGCAGGTGGAATTCACCAATGTACTTTCTCGAAAATATGCCGGCAAGGACGTTGTCGTGCTTTACGTCGCGACCGATTCGGCAACGCAGGGCTCACGGAACTTTGCCTCTGCCGCCGACCTGAACCGGTTCGCGACTACGAACAAGCTCAGCGCCCGGATGATCCGCGATGCCGACGGTGCATTCATGCTCAAGCAGTTCGCGCTTGACCAGGTGCCCTCGTTCGTCATCCTAGGCAAGGACGGCAAGATGGTCGGCGAACCCTACGGCGGCATCGACCCGAAATACGACGTCACCGTCCCGATCTCACGCGTCGTCGATCGGCTCCTCTAAGTTCAAAAGCTCCGTAGGAGCAAGATGTATATAGCTTTTTCGGCTTCGTTCCTGATCCAAGCCCCGCTAGGGGCGTCACGAGGCCGAACGTCTGTCCGAACATCTCACTCCTACGGAGTTGTTCTTTTTCCGGGGAACGTCACTATAAACATGACGCTCCTCCGGAGCTAGATCGAACCACTCGTTTTTCCGGCGACCTCGAACCCCCGATACAACTCATAAACCAGATTGATCGGCAGGCCGACGACGTTCCAGTAGTCGCCGCTGATGCCGCGAATGAAAAGTGCCGCCTGTGCCTGAACGGCATACGCCCCGGCCTTGTCGAGCGGATCGCCTTCGCGGGCGAGGAACTCGATCTCGGCATCGCTCATCGCGGCAAACGTCACCGCCGTTCGCTGAATGCCCGTTGCCGAAGAAGAATCGCGGACCAAAGCGACGCCGGTTATCACATCGTGCGTCTCGCCCGAAAGCGAGCGGATCATCCGCCGGGCGTCGTCCATATCCGCCGGCTTGCCGATCACCTCGCCCCCGAGCACGACGGTCGTATCCGCACCGAGCACCAGCCGGCCCGGCCATTTCCCGGCGATCGCCGAGGCCTTTTCGAGAGCAAGGCGTTCCACATAAGCCTCGGGCGTCTCATCCGGCCGAAGGCTTTCGTCAATATCGGGCACGTCCTTCACAAAGCCCCACCCGACCGAAGCCAGTATCTCCGATCGCCGCGGACTGCCCGAGGCGAGCACGATCTCCGGCAAAATTGCGTCTTTATGGTCGTGATTTAGCATTTCTAAATGTTCTCGTTTAAGATGATATTAGATCGGAGCAGATTGGCAAATGGAGCGATTTTCAAACCTTGTACCGTCGTTCGTCCGCTCGCTGCCCGATGATCCGGCCATAGTTGAGACGGTCGTCATCTCGCTTTGGCGGCCGGCCGTAGGCGAGGCGATCGCCGAAGCCTCGCGAGCACAAAGTTTCATCGGCGGCCGTTTGACCGTTGGAGTCCGAGACAAGAACTGGAAGGCGCAGCTCGATTCGATCGTCCCCGAGCTTGTTGCCAAGATGAACCGATTCCTCGGTAAGAGCATAGTCCGCTACATCGAGATCGAAGCGGCTCCGGAACTGTTTGCCGTATCGCAAAAAGATTGACCTATGGATGTCAAAAAGATCGCAAAGCTCGCTCATTTGGAAATAACCGATGAAGAAGCCGCCATTTATTCGCCGCAGATGGCGAAGATAGTCGGCTACGTCGAGCAGCTCAATGAGCTTGATACCGGCGACGTCGAGCCGATGCTCGGCGGGCTGACCGCCGCGGGCGAGGCGACCGACGCCATCCGCGAGGACGAGGCCCGCGAAAGCCTCGGCACCGAAGCTGCTCTGAGCCGCGCACCGGCCTCGACCGACGGCCACTTTCAGGTACCGAAGGTCCTATGAAGCTCTTTTTGGTTATAGCGGCCGCCATTTTTGCCGCAGGCTGCAGCGTTCCGAAGCTCGAGGCCCCGGAATGCTCCGAAGCACGGCCCGCGCTTCGCGAGTTTTACTCGGCCCATTTCGGCGGCAGTATGCTCTTTTCGAAGGAGCGCCTAGAAGAAAAGCGGCGGCATTTGACCGACCGGTTCTATCAGTCACTAACTGCCGCAACCGGCGACGCCGACCCATTCACCTCGGGAACCGCTGACGTGCCGCGGGCATTTCGGCTCGGCGAATGTGAGAAAATTACCGAAGGGCGAACGTCGTTCGAAGTGCTTCTTTTTTGGCGGGACGAGACCCGCACCGAACAGCGTGCCATTCGTGTTGAACTCGAACGGACGGGTGATGCCTGGCTGATCGATAAAGTCAATAATTGAGATCTGATGCTAAAGAACGAGATCGAACGCGTCCTGACCAACGCCGAGCGGCTGAACGACCGGCTCGGCGCGTTTTTGTCCATTGAGCGTGAGCAGGCTCTGGCCCGTGCCGAAGCTATCGAAAATGCTTCGGGCGAACTTCCGCTCCGCGGCGTGGCCGTGGCCATAAAGGACAATATCTGCACCAAAGATATCCGCACCTCATGCGGCTCGCGTATCCTTGCGAACTACACGGCTCATTACGACGCGACGGCGGTCGAAAGGCTTAACGCCGCCGGTGCCGTCACCATCGGAAAGACCAACATGGACGAGTTCGCGATGGGCTCGTCGAATGAGAACTCGGCATTCGGCCCGGCTCGGAATCCGTGGGATCCGGAACGTGTTCCGGGCGGAAGTTCGGGCGGTTCGGCGGTCGCTGTTGCTTCGGGCGTGGTCGATGTCGCCCTTGGCTCGGAAACGGGCGGTTCGGTGCGGCAGCCTGCGGCACTCTGCGGGATCTATGGCTTAAAGCCGACCTATGGCCGCATCTCGCGATACGGGCTTGTCGCCTTCGCGTCTTCGCTTGATGCGATCGGCATCTTTGGCAGCTCGGCGGGCAAGATCGCCGACGTGCTCGGCGTCATCGCCGGCCGCGACCCGCTTGATTCAACCTCGGCGGATGTTCCGGTGCCCGATTATTCGGCGATGCTCGAGGGCAGCTTATCAGGCAAGCGGATCGGTGTTCCGCGGGCGTTCTTTGGCGAGGGGCTTGATGAAGAAGTGCGGGCGGCGGTCGAGGCCTCGATAGAGAATTTCCAAAAGCTCGGCTGCGACGTTGTCGATGTCGAACTCCCGCACGCCAAATACGGCATCGCGGTCTATTACATAATCGCGACCGCCGAGGCCTCGTCGAACCTCGCTCGCTACGACGGCGTCCGCTATGGCGTCCGAGCCGAGGATGCACACGAGCTCCGGCAGATGTATTTCAAGACCCGAGAAGAGGGCTTCGGCCCCGAAGTCAAACGCCGCATCATGCTCGGCACTTACGTGCTCTCGAGCGGCTATTACGACGCCTATTACGCCAAAGCGCAGAAGGTCCGGGCGCTTGTCCGCGATGACTACAAAGCGGCTTTCGCAAACTGCGATTTCGTCCTCACGCCAACTTCGCCGACCACCGCGTTCCGCTTGGGCGAGCGCTCGGACGATCCGCTGGCGATGTATCTAAGCGATATCTACACGGTCTCGGCCAATCTAGCGGGTTTGCCCGCCATAAGCATTCCCTGCGGGCTGTCGTCCGAAGGCCTGCCGATCGGCGTCCAACTCGTCGGGAATTATTGGGCCGAGGGCGAACTCCTGAACGCAGCCAACATCTACGGCACCGAACACCCGCTCGACGCCAAACCGCTGATCCACGCTGAGTAAGAATCGGCCGGCGTCTACGGGGCAGTGCCCATCATTACGTCGGTGAATTCAACCGGCGGTGCTGCGATGACGGTGGGCGGATTGCCGCTCGGTGGAAACTTGTAGAGCGTTCCTTCCCATGCGCCGAACTCGTAGCGGCCGTTCGAGAGCCCCTCATGCCTGCGGTACCACTGGATCTTGTCCGCCGCATAAACGTTTGCGTTGGTGTGTATCGCAAGAGCGCCCATAAGGTACCGGCCGTCGGCGGTCGTACCCTCATTCCCGGGTTGCGTATCACCGGCCGCACATGAATAAACGACCATGTTGTCCACCTTGCCGGCGATCGCCGACCACATCGCCACGTTCGTGTGCATCACGTTCTCCCGCCCAAGCTGCAGTCCCATTCCGCCGGCGTCCATCGACATTCCGGCGTTCGGGTTCGAACCCGCGTAGCCGTGGCAGAGAATGAACATCGAGTGGATCTTTCCGCCGGACGCCCGAGCCGTTCCGTTGATGCTTGCGAAAGCATTCGCCAGCGAAACGCCGGCATCTGTGTTGAATATCGAGAGATTTGCCCGTGATGGAACGCCGCCGGCAAGCCGCCGGTCGCGAAGTGCAAAATATCTGGCCATGACCTAAAACTCCTCCAAACCTTCCGGCCGCCGCCTTTCTGGCCGGGCCGGTCCCAAATCCGTGGGATCGCAACTGCGGTGCAGGCTCCGCTCTTCTATATCGAGACCGCGAAAGCGACGGCATTTTGCGTAGCCGCTGCCTTGTATGAAATACCCACACCTTCTAAAAACCTATGCCGCGAATATACACCCGAACGGCCGATTCGAAAAAAGAAAACGGGCCCGCGCATCGCACGAGCCCGTTCACTTCCCTCTGAATTGTAAGTATTACTTCGTGATCCCGACCTGCGTCAGTGCATAGGCATAATCGAAAGCCACTTCCTTCAGGCGGTCGTAGCGGCCCGAGGAACCGCCGTGGCCGGCA
>CAZGLZ010000104.1:0-12611 GCA_964526245.1 uncultured Chloracidobacterium sp.
TACAACTTCAACCAAATGAACATGCAGCGGCTGACGATGCGGCAGGCGATGATCAATAAATGGGGAAAGGCGGCGGTCGAGAAAGCCGAACGGGAGGCTGCGGCCGGCCGCGGCACAGCGAGCGGGGGAACGCGTGCGGGAGCGAGGGCCGAAGGGCCGGTAATCGCTCCTCTGAAGAATGTCGGGAAGTTTCGGCCCGTGGCGAATGCCGCCTCGGTGAACGCACTTGCGGATGCTGTAGGCGAAACGCCGGCGGAGAAACAGTTGATCCGGAACATTTTCAAGGCCACGAAAACCGCATTTGAAAAAGAGACAGGGCCGCGAGGCTGGTCAAACAATATCGCGGGCGGCCTCGCGTTCTTTACCGTTACGGCAATGACGGTTTATCACGACGAGGAGCCGAGCGAGGAAGCATCGCAGGCATTCTTCTTTACGCTAAATCAAACGATGGACGAGGTTCCGGAGTTTGCCGCGATGACGAATAAGCAAAAGCAGGAGTTTTACGACCTGATGATCGGCTTCAGCGGGATCCTGCTGGCAGGCTACATGGAAGGCAAGGAGAGCGGCGACCGGGAAACGCTCGCGGCGTATCAGAAGATCGCCGGCGGATTGATCGAACTCGTGCTGAAGGTCGATCCGCGGAACCTGAGAACCGAGAACGGGTCGATCGTGATTCGGTGATTTCTGGTATTATTTTTTCGACGATAATTCCGGAGGGCCGAAACAGATGTCGAATCTACAAAGAACAGCAATTGCCGCAACCGTCTTTGCGGCCTTGGGACTTGGATCTCTTTCTGCCGAAGCTCAAACTGCCGCTGGGGCTGCGGCCGCGGCCGGCGGCGGAATAAAGCGAGCGCTCGCCGCGGAAGGCGGCTCGGCAGCTTCAAAGCAATTCCGCGGCGGGCTTGGCTCGGCACTCAAGGCTGCTGCCGCCAAAGAGCGCTCAAGCAGGTCGAGCCGTTCGACGGCCTCACGAAACCGGACGAACCGAGCGTCCGCACCGCCCTCGGGTAGAACGGCGGCGAACAACCGTTCAGTGCCGGTTACGACATTCAAGCCTTCGGGCAGTTCTGCGACCTTTGAGATGCTTGCCGATTCGATAGCGAGCAACCAGACGGAACGCGAAGGGCTCCTTCTGGTCTTCAACGCGACGAAAACGGCATTTCAGCAAGAGGCAAAGGCAATGGGCAGGGAAAACAACATTCCCGCCGCATTGACCTTTTTCATCATCACCAATGTAACGGTTTATAACGATGACGAAGAGCCCTCTGACGCCGCGGTCGATAAACTCTGGGATGCTTTGAGCGCGGTCTTTGAAGAGTCGCCCGAGCTCGCCGCAATGACCGACCGGGAAAAGGAAGAGATCTACGACACGCTGATCGCAATGAGCGGCGTTCCGCTGCTCGGCTTTATGCAGGCGAAGGAGACCGGCGACCGCGAGATGCTGGCTTCGTACCAACAGATCGCCGGAATGCTGATCCAGACCGTTTTGCAGGTCGAGCCCGGAAGCATCCGGTTCGTCGGCGATGCCATCGTTATCGGTCAATAATTTACCCTGCGTGAGCTTGACATGAACGTGCAGTTTTTCTAGCATCAAGGTTCGCCCATTTCTCAGGAGACGGGCGGACTTTTTTGAAAATGCCGGTGCCTTTGGGGCAGCGTCACTCAGGAAGACCGGGCATGTACGTCAATTGGTAGACAGCCTCCCTTACAAGGAGGAAGTTAGGGGTTCGAGTCCCTTCGTGCCCACCAAGTTTGAAAATGATCCCTTTTTGGGATCACCACGGAGCCGTAGTTCAGTTGGTTAGAACGCCAGCCTGTCACGTTGGAGGTCGCGGGTTCGAGCCCCGTCGGCTCCGCCACATTTAAGAGAAGCCGCATTGTTTGATGCGGCTTTTTTATTTTTGCTCGCGGGTGGTAAGAAGTACGGCGTCGGTGATCAGCTTGCCACGGACGACCGCGACCCGTTTGCCGTCCGGCGAAAAGGACAGATGATGTACCGAGTCGGGTTTGGTTGAAAGGTAAGGCCGAACTCGTTTTGTTGCAGGGTCGATGTTCCAAACCGTCGAGGCCGAATCGCCATCGCCGGTTCGTTCGCGATAGAAGAAGCTTCTGCCATCGTGTGACCATGTGAAAACCAGCAACGGCGAAACGTCCAGAACGACCTGCTCGCCAACACCGGCGACGGGGCGGATCACGACCCGGCCGCGGTTCGCCGCTTCGTCAAATTCGGCGACCGCGATCCTATCGCCGGCCGGCGACATCTCCCAATAAGTGTTTCCGAAAGGAGGCAGGAGGGAAATAGCCCCTCCATCGATCGGAACGCTTCCGACAAATCTTTCATCGCCTCTGTTCACGTGAAACAGCACGCTTCGGCCGTCGGCAGAGCGACGCGGATTAAGGCCGGTGCCTTCCTCGGGGCCGATCATCACCTGATTGCTTCCATCGGCGTTCATTCGCCAGATCTTCCGCTCGCCCGACCGGTCGGAGACAAAGAAGATGAACCGCCCATCCGGCGAGACCATCGGCTCCCATTCGTTCGTCGTCCCGGAGGTCAGCCGGATCGGCTCTTTGCCATCGAGCGAGGAGACCCAGATCTTTGGGATGTTGTTCTCGAGCCCGTCGTAAATGAGCTTTCCGTCCGGTGTCCACGAGGTTCGAAGATAGGCGGTCGCCTCGCGAGTGAGCTTTGTTAGCTCGTTTGGGGCATCGGCAGATCCGGTCCAGATATCGTTGGTCTGGCTGCGTTGAGCCGTGACGACCGAGCGGCCATTTGCACTAAGGCTGATTCCGAAATATGAGTTCAGGTCGTTGGTCACGCGCGTCTCGAGCCCATCGCTGATGCGGACATGAAAAAGCTGATTGAGGTTCGAAACGGCGTCGCCCTGATTGACCAATAGCCCTTCGCCATCGGGCAGGACGGCGATCTCATTTATCTTCGTCCGCCGCGGCTGCATCACCACGGTTTCGGGGCCTCCGGTGGCCGGGATGCTGACCAGCGACCAACTCTCGGCCGTGCCAACGTTCTCGACCTTGCTGAAAAATATCCGCCGTCCATCGGCCGAGAAGTGCGGGTCGCGAAGGATGGTGTTCTTCGGCGTCTGGTGAATAACGCGCTCATCGCTGCCGTCGATGGCGTTCGCCGAGATGAGCTGGATCGTTTCGCCATAGCGGATGATGAGGACACGTTCGCCGTCGGCTGAGAGCGATCCGAGGTCGTTGACCGTTTCGATCAGCTTTCTCGGCTGGCCGCCGAGCGAAGAGATGCGGTAGAGCGTTCCGTGGGTATCGAGCCGGCCGGCCGTAATGAAATATATCTGCGAACTATCGGGCGAGATCGCCATTCCGCCCCAGTACCAGACCAATTCCGGCGGCATCAGCGGCAGCGATGTCCGGTCGTCAACCCGGCGGATATACATCGCCCGCTGCTCGTTCTCCTCGATGGTGTTGTAAACGACCGAGCGGCCGTCAGGCGTTATGTGGGCATACACGACGTTGTTCGATTGCGAAAGCTTACGCGGCACCATGTTGGCGAAATTGATCGCCCCGGAGGCCGGCCGCGAGAAATAATACCAACCAGCGACGGCCCCGATGAGCACGATGGCAGCGGCCCCGATAAGCCAACGATACGAACCGACAGAAAATTCACGATAGAGCCGACGAAGCGAACTGCCCGAACCGCCGCGTGTATAGGTGTGCCAGATATCGGTGAGGATCGAATTGACCTCTTTCATCGAACGCGGCCTTGCCCGCCGGGATTTTGCGAGGCACTTTTCGATCAGCCGAACGATCGGGTCCGGTATCTCGGGCCTGAGCGAACGCATCGACGGCGGGTCGGACTTGAGCAGGTTGCTGACGATCTCAGCATGGCTGTCGCCCGCGAACGGCCGCTTGCCGGTCAGTGCCTGATACATCACGACGCCGAGGCTGAAGATATCGCTTCGGAAATCGACCTCTTTCCCCTCGGCCTGTTCGGGCGACATATAGGCCGGCGTTCCGATGACCTGCCCGGGCTGCGTCAGGCTGTGGTCGTCCGGCGAACCGGCCCGAAGGCGTTCATCGACCTGGGCAAGGCCGAAATCAAGCACTTTAGGCGTTCCGGAGCTCGAGACGAGAATATTCCCCGGCTTGATGTCGCGGTGGATGATACCGCGTTCGTGTGCATGGGCGAGGGCATCTGAGATGCAGGTGAACCAATCAAGGAACGTACGTATGTCGAGCCCGTTCTCAGGCGTGACCTCATCGAGCCGCTGCCCGTCAACGTATTCCATCGTGATGATCGGCCGGCCGTCGATGTCCTCAACCGAATAGATGGTAGCAACGTTCGGGTGGTTGAGGTTCGCGGCGGCGAGGGCTTCATTGTGAAAACGCTTTACGAATGCCGGGTCGCGGGCGAGAACACGGGGAAGCGTTTTGATCGCGGTCGGGCGGTTGAGCCGCGTGTCGGTCGCGAGATAAACATCGCCCATACCGCCGGAGCCGATCGACCGCTCGATCTTGAAATGTCCAAATTCAGTTCCGGCAAGTGTTTGCGGAAGTTCATCGGGCGAGCCGGAAGAGATACCGGAGATGGCCGGTTCGTTGATGAATTCGCCGGCCTGCGACTCGGCCCCGAGGAGCGACCGCACCTCGGCGAGGAGTTCTGCATCATCACCGCATTCTCGTTCAATGTAGGACTCCCGCTCCGCGGACGGCAGTTCGAGCGCGTTATTGAATATCTCGTTTATCTTTTCCCAGCGGTCGGGGGACATGTTTAGGCGGAGCCTTTTAATTCGCGATACAGCCAGGCCCTCGCGAGGTTCCAGTCGCGGCGGACAGTTCGGGTCGAAAGGTCGAGCGTTTCGGCGACCTGATCTTCGGTGAGCCCGGCGAAATACTTCATTTCAACTATTTGCGCCTGCCGCGGGCTGAGTTTCGCGAGCCGTTCGAGAGCCTCATCAAGCGCGATCATATCTTCGTGCTTTTCGATGGCGACCTCGGCGCGGTCATCGAGCGTGACCATTATCTGGTCGCCGCCACGCTTGAGGCTGTTTCGCTTGCGGGCGGAATCGACCAGGACCCGCCGCATCAACTGAGCAGAGATCGCAAAGAAATGATTCCGGTCTTGCCAATTCACCCGGTTCGAATCGACAAGCCTTAAAAACGCCTCATTGACGAGAGCGGTCGTCTGCAATGTGTGGTCGGGATTCTGCCGCCGCATGTAGTTGCGGGCAAGGCGGCGGAGTTCCTGATAAACGGCCGGCATCAACTTCTCGAGCGCACCGTCATCGCCCTCACGCCAGGCGAGCAGCAATTGGGTTATTTCAGGCGAATCTTTCGTCGTCATTTCGGGATAACGATCAGCGTCAAGAACTTACCTTTCAAACTGCAATACGGCGATTCTAGCACATAGGTTCGCTGCCGCTTAGCTTTGCTCACATTTTCGTCTTGTGTCCTGTTACATCCGCTGGTGTCGTCTTATCGGGATGAAGACCGGCGGCAGCGTCGGCGAAGTCATATACGGAATTTATACGGAGCGATCATTTTATGGCAAAGCTACAAGAATTCAATGGGTTCACGCAGGTGAATCTTCACGCGTCGGTCGGCGAGAACGGCGTCAATGCAAAAAACGATGTCATCGCGGTTCAGGCCCTGATGCGTTACGGGCTCAACTGGCGTCGGTCGTGGGCGGATGTAGAACTGCCCGAACCGAACGGGGTTATGGGGCCGAAAACGGCGGCACTCATCCGCCGCTTTCAGCAGGAACTCCGAAAGTCCGCCGGACGCGGCGTTATCGTTGACGGCCGCATAGACCCGGCGAAGGGAATTCGGCCTTCGGGCCGCCGGGCAATGTGGACGATCCTGATGCTGAACACGGCCGCGGTCGAAACTTTCCTCCTCAGCGGTTCGCAGGGGACAAGCTACATTGCCGAGATCAGCAAACAGTATCCGGCATTCAAAGCGGCGATCAGCAGCAACGGAGTCGGCACGCTGGACCTTGAACTCGAGGGCTCGGCACCCGGTATCGGGACGCTCGGGCTTTCGCTTGAATAAAACACGATCAATCAACAAAAGGAGAAAAACACAATGAACAAGAAGATGAAGACGATACTCGCGGCCGCGGTCCTGATGCTTGGGACGGTCGTCGCCATGCCGGCGGACCTCAAGAACGAGGACGGCAAGCGATACGAGGTAAAGGTCCACGACGGCGGCACGACACGCAACACCTGGATCGACGGCAGCTCGACCATTCTCAGTATCTGCAGTAGTTGCGAGATCGAGGTCGTCGGCGTAGGCAAAATGCGGGTCAGCGGCTCGGACAAGCTGATCATCAAGAACGGCAAGTTGAGCAAGTAGGTTACTCATCTGCCTTAGTGTGAGAGTTCGTTCGATCGAGCAAAGGGTGAGGTAAACGCACTTTATCAGGAGAAAAATAATGTTAGACGCAATCACAACCAGAAGTAATAAAGGCTCCCTGCCGAAATATGATTACCGCGAAACGATCGTCGCCTCGCGGCGGGTGAATTGGGCGATCGAGGACATCATTGGCGGCGATAAGAAGCTCGACTTCAGCAAGCGGTTCATGCCCGAATCGCTCGCACGGGTCGATGGGCTCGGCTTTCTGAACGAAGACGAAAAGCGAGTGCTGAACCAGATCCGCGGCCACGCATATCTGTCGATCTTCGGGCTAGTCGAAGAGTTCATCCTGCCGTTCGTGCTCGACCATGTAAGGCCGTCGCTCGATAAGGACGACTACCGTGTCCGGGCGTTCCTGCAGTTTGCAAGCGAAGAGGCGAAGCACATTCAGCTTTTCAAGCGGTTCAGCCGCGAGTATCAGGAAAACTTCGGCACCGAATGCAAAGTGATCGGCCCGCCGGCCGAGGTTGCGAAGGCCGTTCTTGCCCATGGGCCACTCGGCGTCGCTTTGATCATTCTTCACATCGAATGGATGACGCAGCGGCATTATCTGGACAGCATCAGGAACGATCAGGACCTCGACCCGCAGTTCAAGAGCCTGCTCAAGCATCACTGGCTCGAGGAAGCCCAGCACGCGAAGCTCGACACGATGATGATCGAGGCACTAGCCGCCGGGATGTCGGAACAGCAGATCAAGGAAGGCGTCGCGGACTATTTGGACATCGGCGGTTTTCTTGATACGGGCCTCAAGCAGCAGACGCTCTTCGACCTTGAGGCTTTCGAGGCCGCGACCGGCCGCACGTTTACCGAGGCGGAACGCGAGGAGTTCATAGCGGTACAGCATCAGGCAAACCGCTGGACGTATCTCGGAACCGGGATGTCGCATCCGAAGTTCCTTGAAACGGTCGGAGCTCTCGACCCGGCGGAACGGGAAAAGCTGGAAGAGGTAGTGCCGGCATGTTGCTAAATGCCCACACGGGAGGCGGCCCGACCCGCCTCCTTAACACCAGAGATCAAAGCAATATTTAGGAGAGAATTATGCAGACAGCACAGAAAGAACAGAAGATAGTTAACGGCGTCAACGTGACGGAGCTTTTCGAAACGATCGATGCCATCGGCGGTAACAAAGAGATCGCGAAATTCAATTTTCGGGCGAGCAACAAATGGATCAATGGCGGCCAGAACGAGACGGTCGTAAACGACTACGACGGCGCGTGCCAGACCTTCAAGCGCGACACGCCGTTCGTGTTCCGAAAGGACGAGCCGGCCATTTTGCTCGGAACGGATACCGGTGCGAACCCGGTCGAGTACCTGCTTGCGGCACTCGCGGGCTGCCTTACGACGAGCCTCGTTTACCACGCCGCGGCGAAGGGCATCAAGGTCGATGAGGTTACCTCCACGTATTCGGGGAACCTCGATCTTCGAGGGTTTCTCGGGATGGATCCGAACGTCCGAAACGGCTACAGCGATATAAACATCGAGTTCCGGGTCAAGGGCGACGCCACTCCCGAGCAGCTTGAAGAGCTTGTCCGCGTCGCCGAGCAGCGGTCGCCGGTCTATGACGTGGTCTCGAAGAGCGTTCCGGTGACGGTGACGGTTTCAAAATAGAAAATAGTCGATCCGACTGAATCCGAACGCATCCTGGGCTCGAAAACCAGGAATGAACCAATTCGACAAGGTTCTGCACTAAAGGTACTCCTAGTTTTCGAGCAAGGGGAAGGTAAAAAAAGCCGCGGGAATCGCTTCCGGCGGCTTTTTATTTTGATCGGTTCGCTTTCGGTTAGGTCTTTCGAAGCTCCGTAAGGACTTGTTTTGCAACGGCTTTCAGCGTATCGAAGACGCCGGTGCCGGTGGTCGCGACCGCTTCAAAGACCGGCTCGCCCTTTTTCTGGAGCTCGTAGGTTAGATCCTCGACCGGAACGGCTCCCGGAAGGTCGCGTTTGTTCAATTGCAGAACGTATGGCAACTGCATCAGGTCGTAGCCCTGTGTTTGCAGGTTTTCCTCCAGGTTATATAGCGATTCGACGTTCGCATCCATCCTTTCTTCCTGGCTATCAGCGACAAAAACGACGCCGTCAACGCCCTTCAGGATCAGCTTTCGCGAGGCGTCGTAATAGACCTGGCCCGGAACGGTATAGAGGTGAAAACGCGTCTTGAAGCCGCGGACGGTCCCGAGCTCAAGCGGCATAAAGTCAAAAAAGAGCGTGCGGTCCGTCTCGGTCGCAAGGCTTATCAACTTTCCTTTTGCCTGGGGTGCCGTTGAGTCGTAAATATACTGGAGATTCGTCGTCTTGCCGCAAAGGCCCGGCCCGTAATAAACGATCTTGCAATTGATTTCCCGCGATGCGTAGTTGATAAAGGTCATGGCTCTGCTTGGGGTTGTTCTTTTAACGCCGTAAATATTCTAGCTAAAAAGGCTGTCAATATCCTCATCCGTGATGTCGGCGAATGCCGATGCACTATTTGCGGCAAATGCCTGCGACTGCTTTAAGGCTTCCTCGAGAATTGCCGCAACCTCGTAGCTCGCACGCTTGGTCCGGAGCTTTACGAGGCCGAGCGTCGAACGTTCATCGAACACGACGACCAGAAGGCTGCGGCCGATGACGCTGATAAAGATGCTCTCGCGTTCACCTTCGTGGAAAACTGCCGGAAAGCCGTCCTCACCGATCAGCTTCGCCATGCTGTTGGTCGCGGCAACGTTGCCGGCCGCAAGCGAAGCAAAGCTTGTCGTGTCCATATCGCCGATCTCGCCGTTGAACGCGATCGTCTGTCCGTCGCGGTCAACAAGGAAAACGACCCGGGCTACGCACTCAACGCACAAACGGGCGAGTACGGTCTTAAGTTTCTGAAACTCTTGTTCCTGCAGGATAAAGGGCGAATGGGCCATTTCGTGATTACCCGAAAGTTTAGGATGAAAAAGAGAACTCTGCGGATCCGCAACTTCCTCGAAAGTCGGAGGGAAGGTCGAACGACCAAATATAAAGGTAGCATAGCCAAGAGCGGGCAAACAAGATGTTTTTAAACTTTTTTGCCAAAAATCTTGAGGTTTCCGTCGATTAGAAATATGATGCGAACGGCACTGCTTTTGGCAGAAGCCATGAAATCGAAGTAATGACGCACCAATTTCACCGAAACTCGAACGTTGTCGCTATCGGGGGAGGCAATGGCCTTTCGACCCTTTTATCGGGGCTGAAGGCGTTTGTTGGTGATCGCGGCGATGGCTCCGGCCCAATAAAAGAGCTTTCGGCGATCGTCGCCGTCTCAGATGACGGTGGGAGCTCAGGCCGGCTTCGTGATGAACTGGACATTCCGCCGCCCGGCGATATTCGCAATTGTCTGGTCGCACTTTCGGAGGATTCGCACCTGCTCTCGCAGCTCTTTCGGCACCGGTTCAGTGGCGACGGCGAGCTAGCCGGCCATAGTTGCGGAAATCTATTTCTTGCCGCACTTTCGGAAGTCACCGGCGATTTTTCAGAAGCGGTGCGGCTTTCGGCCGAAATTCTTGCTACCAAAGGCCACCTTTACCCCGCAACGAGCACCAATGTCCGAATTGCGGCCCGAACGGCGGACGGCGAAACGATCAAGGGCGAGACGAAGATCGGTAAATGCGGGAAAAAGATCGAGCGGCTTTTTCTGGAACCCGCCGAGTGCGAGCCGCTGCCCGGTGCGATCGAGGCGATCCGAAGTGCGGACCTGATAACGGTTGGCCCGGGCTCGCTTTATACAAGCATTTTGCCGCCGCTTCTCGTTCCGGCGATCCGGCGTGCGATCGTTGAATCCGCGGCCGTTAAGGTCTTTATTTGCAATCTGATGACTCAGCCCGGCGAAACGGACGGAATGACCGGACGGCGGCATCTTGAGGTCGTAAAAGAACATATTCCGGAGCTTCAGTTCGATCACATTTTCGTCAACAACCGGCCGGTTTCGGAGCGGCAAGCCGAGCTTTACCTAAGAGAAGGTGCCGAGCAGATCGGTGTTCATGGTTCGATGAACGAAGAAGAGATCGAGGGAGCCGTTGTTATCAAACTCGATCTGCTTGATTCGGGTGAAAAGGTCCGGCACGATCCGGCCAAGCTTGCCCGAACGGTACTCGAATGCCTCGGCACGGGTGCGAGCGGCTTTTTGCATACCTCGAATGCCCCGGACATCGGGACTGTTGCGTGACATAAGCCTGCTTTATTCGTATCATTTCACTTTCTTGTTGATCGAAACCTGAAATGCAAAACGAATCTCCGGGAAATAAGCCAATAGACGTGCTGATACTTGCCGCCGGGCTCGGAACGCGGATGCGTTCGGGCATCGCGAAGGTGCTGCACCGGCTGGGCGAAACGCCGCTGATCAATCACGTTTGCCGCACGGCCGCCGCTCTCGGGCCGGATAAGATATACGTGGTCGTCGGGCACCAGGCGGACGAGGTAAAGAAGGCCGTATTGGAAGAGATCGAGGCCGATCGCGTCGAATTTGTAATGCAGAAAGAGCAGCTCGGCACGGGCGATGCGGTTAATGCGGCTCGTGAGCACTTCACGGACCGCGATTCGACGCTCCTGATCCTCTCGGGCGACGTCCCGCTGATACGGCACGAAACACTTGCCTCCTTGGTCCAATATCACCACAACCACCGCGGACGCGGGGCGGCGGCGACCGTTTTGACGGTTAAGCTCAAGGACCCGACCGGTTACGGACGCGTTGTTCGCTCGGGTGAAGGGCTTTTCGACCGGATCGTAGAGCAAAAAGATGCTTCAAACGTTGAGCTTGAGATAAACGAGATCAACGCAGGTATCTACTGTTTCGACTCGCGAAAGCTTTTCGCGGCACTGGCAGATGTAAAGAACGACAACGCTCAGGGTGAATACTATTTGACGGACGTCCCGGCAATGCTTCGAGAGGCCGGGGAAGACGTTGCAGTTTTCAGCCACGGCGACCACAAGGAGATCGAAGGCGTCAACAACCGCGTACAGCTCGCCGAAATGGAGCGTGTGCTGAGGCGACGGACCGTTCAGCGGCTGATGCTCGACAGCGGCGTCACATTCATCGACCCGAAAAGCGTTTACATCAGCGAGCGGGCAAAGTTCGGCCGCGACACGGTCATTTACCCGAATGTTTCGGTCGAGGGAAATTCCGAGATCGGCGACGGCTGCACAATAAGGCAGGGCACACGCCTGACGAACGCACGGGTCGGCCACGGCGTCGAAATACTTGATAACTGCGTGGTGGTCGATTCGGAGATCGGGAACGGCTGCACCGTTGGCCCAATGGCTCATCTCCGCGGGAAAGCGGTGATGATGGAAGGAGCAAAGGTCGGGAATTTCGTCGAGATGAAAAAGACCCGGCTCGGCCGCGGCTCAAAGGCGAACCACCTGACATATCTCGGCGATGCAACCATCGGCGACAAGACGAACATCGGTGCTGGAACGATCACGTGCAACTTTGACGGCAAGAATAAGCACGAAACCCACATCGGTAATGACGTGAAGATCGGTTCGGACACGATGCTCGTCGCTCCGGTAAAGGTAGGCGACGGCGCCGCAACCGGAGCGGGAAGCGTTGTGACGAAAGACGTCGAGGCCGGAGAGCTGGTGGCTGGCGTGCCCGCCCGGCCGCTCAAGCAGAAGGCAGAGTGAAGATGAGGGTACTGTTCTATCTTTTGGGAATCTTATCGGCTGCTTTTGGCCTCCTGGCGATATTTCGAGCGGTCGAAACAGCGCTCGGCGGCGGGCGGCTCAGCCTCGCGATGTTGGTTTTTGGTGCGGCGGGCATTTTCATTTCATCGATCTGGTTCAGGCGCGCGAGGGCGTTGAAGTAGTGGTTTTTTATGTGCGGAATTGTTGGATACGTTGGAAATAAACAGGTCGTGCCGTTGATCATCGATGGCTTGAGGAAGCTCGAGTATCGCGGATACGACTCGGCGGGTATTGCGGTCGTTGACGAAGGGCGGCATTTGGAACTGCGGCGGGCTGAAGGCAAGCTCCGCAACCTCGAAGAGGCGATCCGGCTGAAACCGCTCGATGGGACTTACGGCATTGGCCACACGCGATGGGCGACGCACGGCCGCCCGACCGAGGAAAACGCCCACCCGCACCGCGACCGCTCGGGCAAGGTCGTCGTTGTCCACAACGGTATTATCGAGAATTACCTTGCCTTAAAAGAAAGGCTTGCCGATCAGGGCCACGAGTTCAAAACAGAAACAGATACCGAAGTAGTAGCGCATTTGATCG
>CAZGLZ010000105.1:0-12602 GCA_964526245.1 uncultured Chloracidobacterium sp.
AGGTCCGAGCGGAAGACGTCCGTTTGGGCCAGCTTCAGGCTTTCGTCCTTCCATAGGACGTAGTTCGAAAGTGCAAGCCCGCCCTTTTCCGCTTCAAAGCTGTAACGCGAGGTGAACGCCTCGGCAATGTGCTTTACGTAGCAGCCTTCACAGAAACCAAAGTCGAAGGGAATGTTTCGCGGGACGATCGAATCCCAGAACCAGTGAAGGTTTTGCTGGTCGGCCCGCGGGGTTCCCTGCGGCGAGATAAGAAAAGTGTTGCCGCCGCGGTCGCCTTCGGCCTCAAGGTCGGTCACACGGCTTGAAGTGTGAAGCGGTTGGTGGATGTCACCGCCGATGTGAAGAAACCACGCGAGTGCGATCGCTTTGTCCTTGTCGCTTACGGCCGGGTCGCGAAGTGCCTTTTCAAATTCGGCAAGCTTTTCGATCGCCTGGCCGTCGGGTTTTTTATCAGCGATCAACTCGGTCCGGCCGCCGACCTCACGCCAAAAGACCGACGTATAGTGCCAATCGCCCTTGTGATATTTCTCATAGCGAACCGGAAATGCACGGTCGCGGACTATATCTGCCCAGGTCGGCACGAGCATGAAATACTCGAGCTGCTTGTCCGCCTCGGACCGAACGCCGTAGGACTGATAGTAAACCGCGAGGTGCGAGTCCTCCGGAGCCGAGCGGAGCACCTTGATCACATTCTCGCGTGCCTTCGGCGACATCCGCTGCCAGGCGATATAGCCCGTTATCTTGTGGCCAACGTCGTCCCAGGCAAACGCCGGTGCGGCGAGGAAAATGGAAATAAACGCGATAAGAAAAGTGTTTATAAGGCGTGAGGGCATCGGTTTCTCCTGAATCGTTTAACAGGAGTTTACCGAATATACGACCGAAGAGAAAGATTCGGCGCTCTTTTGCGTCTATTGAAATAGGGAAAACCCTTGCGGGGCGGGAAACATCTTATTTAATGCAAAAACTTTCCCCGTTGGTCGTTCTAATTACGGCGGAAATCACGCGTTAGTGAACGGGTGAGGAAAGCAAGGAAAGGGAATTATGCAAAACGTTATCGAAAACACGGTGAATTATAGCCCGGCGGCCTCGGCCGACGGTGCAACCCCGGGGAAGCGGATCGGCATCATAGGAAAGCTTTTCGGATGCTGGCACAAACGTTTGAGCCGGCCCTTTTCGGAAAGGAACGTCTCCTATCGCTCGTGCCTTGAGTGCGGCGCAAGGAGAAAGTTTGACACCGAGAGTTTTAAGACCTCGGGTCCCTTCTATTACCCTCCCACGGTGCGGCCTGAGAATATCTAAGGCAACACCTTAAACCTGTCATTATCACCTACCAAAGGATACCTTCCGAGTGCGGCCGACCAATAAGGCCGCACTCTTGATTTTAAAGATCGTTTCGCCCCAGAGGGCACAGAGATCACGGAGATGTTTTTGTTGCTGGTCTGCGTTCCTCGGAAAAGACTGAAAGGTATGACATTCGAAACAAAACTCTGTGTCCTCTGCGGCTAAACTTTCTTTAAAGCCGATGCGGTCGCAGGGGGCGAAGCTTCTAGCCCTTCGCCGTTTCTTCTGCGGCAACTACCTCGCGAACGGCGTCGACGTACGCGCTGTGTTCTTGCTCGAGGATGCGGGCGGCGAGGGTTTCGGGAGTATCGCCCGCGAGGACCGGGACTTTGCGTTGGAGGATGATCGGGCCAGCGTCGAGATCCTCATTGACGTAATGGACGGTACAGCCGGACCTGCTTTCGCCTGCGGCGAGGACGCGTTCGTGGACGTTAAGGCCGGGATATGCGGGCAGCAAACTCGGGTGAATGTTGATGATCCGGTCCGGAAAAGCCCTAACGAACAGCGGCGAAAGCAGCCGCATATAGCCCGCCAGGCAGACGAGTTCGACGCCGCGATCTTTCAAAGCCGCGACTATCTCTGAGTCGTGCTCCTCGCGCTTTCGGCCGTTTCTTTCAATGACCAAAGTCTCAACACCACGTTCCGCCGCCTTTGCAAGACCCGCCGCGTCCGCCTTGTCGCTGATAACAACCGCGACCTCCGACCCCGGTATCTCGCCGCGAGCGACGGCATCAACCAACGCCACCATATTAGACCCGCGGCCGGAGATCAAAATTCCAAGCTTCATTAAAAACGTGACCCTTTCAATTAGGTTGAGTTATTATATCTTGACGCTCACTATCATTACAGCTACCAAAAATGCCCATGTTTGTTCGGCTTCTATTTTTGTTAGGTATTTGTACCATTGTGGTGGCACCTGCCATTTCTCAGGAAAAGCCTCCTGACCCAAAGGACTACCCAGTCGCTGCGAGAGACAGGTATAAGAAGAAACCTGTTTCGCCAAAAATAGACACCAGACGCGCCAGAACCTATCGGACGGCTATCAGAGAAGGTGCAAAACAAGGACCAAATTTTGCAGGACGATACACAATAGTTACCTGGGGTGCGGGTCTTGGAACCTTTTCAATGGCCGTGGTCGATGCCAAAACCGGGAACATATATTTTCCGCCATTCAAGAGTGTTTATGGTTCGGGCTTTGGCCTTCCATATATTGATGATGGAAGTAATCCGGCTTGGAGAATTGACAGCAGGCTCTTTGCATTCATCGGTCGTCCGGACGTGAATGACAAAGGCATGGGTTTGTATGTTTACTCGTTCGACCGAGGACAATTCAGCTTACTGTACTTTGAAAAAGAAGACGAAGAGAAACGAAAATCGGAGCAGGTCGAATGGGAAAAAGAGCTAGACCGGCGAATGGATTCAATGGCAACTATCTTTTCTAATGTTCGGCCACGCATTTCCGAGAGACAGCCTAACACGGATTGCTATGGCGGTCCGGCATATAAATACCCGGTTCCGGCGTATGAGGTCACCTGTACGGAAAGCGACCTGATTTTCGTGATGACGGTCGAATATCATACAACTCCCAGCGGTCCGGAAGCGATGCTAAAAAGTGAGGTCGAGCATCCTGGAATCATAAACCTCAAAGAGTTTGCCGGTTTGGGAGATAAGGGATTAGGCGCTGACCACTGCAGCCGAGCGTGGCTAAGATTTCGAAAGGGCCCGTTCTACGTTCGTCTAAATGCGAACATGAACCGAGACAACCCGGATCCGGAGAACTGTGTTGATCAGCAAGATGAAGAAAGCATGCGGCTTGCTGAGTTTTCTTCAGGGGTCGCGTTCATTCTCGCCGGATGGTTAAAGTAATTGGCGATAACTCGCAAAATCGACCCCTGCACTGATATCAATAATTCGATTTTCATTTCGGCTGGGCGGCGATCCGTGTCAGAAGGTTGGCGGCGAACTTGTTCTTCGGGTCGAGCCGAAGCACCTGTTCCGCGTCTGCTTTTGAGAGGTCGAACTTCTTGATATCAAAATAAACGGCAGACCGGAAAACGTATGCATTCACGTACTTCGGGTCGAGCTTGATCGCGGTGTTGAGGCTTTCGATAGCGTCGGTGTTTCTCCCGAGCTTGTTATATGCAATTGCCTTGTCAAGGTGCGGCTTCTTGAGCGTCGGGTCGAGCTTGATGGCTTGATCAAGGTCCGGAAGTGCAAGCTGAGAGCGGTTCGTCGTGTTAAAGAGCACGCCTCGGTTGTTCCACGCCTCGGCGTAGCCGGGGTCAAGTTCGATGGCGCGGTTAAGGTCGGCAAGAGCAGCTTCATACCTCTTCGCCCGATAGTGTACGGCACCGCGGTTAACGAATGCTTTGGTGTAGTTGGTGTTGATCTGCAGGGCCCGGTTGTAGTCGGCAAGGGCAAGGTCATCGCGGCCGCTATCCGCATAGGCGATGCCGCGGTTGTAGTAAAGTTGCGAGTCGCCCGAGGCAATGCTCAACCCGCGGGTGTAAGCCGCGATCGCACCGGGTTGATCCCCGGTCTTGTTTCGGGCAAGCCCGAGTTGGAACCAGGCATCAACGTAGTTGGGGTTGAGTGTCGTGGCCTGCTGAAAGTCACCGATCGATGTGCGGACATCGCCGGAATAATACCTCGCCTGCCCGCGGTTGAACCACGGCTCCGGTGACCGCGGAGAAAGCCTGATCGCCTCGGAAAAACTCGCTATCGCCTGGGCGTAGTTCTTGTTCTTATAGTGCTCATTTCCTCGCCTTAAATGCTCCGAAGCCGTCGTCTGCGCAGCCGCCGAAAAGACAAACAGCGCGAATGAGCAGGCAAGTAAAACGTGGCGGATCGGGTCAAAAATCTTCATTCTGTGAGTCTGCTCCTTGGGTGAACAAGTCGTTCGGATCGATATCAGGCGCATCTTCGAAGCCCTTTTGCCGTTCGTTTCAATCCTATGGTTGAAAATATCTGCAACAGGTCGTCTCTTCTAAGCGGCGGACTTTTAAGGCTCTGCAACTGCCTGCGAAATGCGAGGCAGATCTCTTCTTCAAACTCTTCGGACAATGAACTTAAAAGCTCGTCGGGCGTAAACACCCGCACCCCATAGCGACGGATTGCTTTTGCGGAGAAGTCCTTTAGGTTGAATGTAATGATCGCATCTGCCTCGCAGTGTATAGCTGCGGCCAGAACGTGACGGTCATCAGCGTCAGGCAAACGTAGCTTCGGTATCAGATGCTCAAAACCCGTTACGAGGCTGTCTCGTGTATTTTCATCCATTAACCGCCGGGTTCGCTCGAGTCTCTCGCGGTCGAGGTCCGGCCGGTCTCTCAAGATGCTTCTGATCCACTCTTCATGAATGAGGTTCGTCCACCGGGCCTCGATTACGTCGAGGAGCGAAAGATGCATCATGAAGTCCCGCAATGGCGCAGAATAAAGAACGCAGGCATCCAGGACCACTCGCATTAGAATCAATATCCGAGCCCAAGTTCCTGTGATTCTTCGGCGAGTTTCTCAAGGGTCTTCAGGCGATCGTCGTCTAGCCTGGCTTTATAAGCCAAAACGTCTTCGGTAAGAAGCCTTCGATGCTTTCCTACCCGCCGGAAAGGCACCTGACCTGACTCAACGAGTTTTACCAAATACGGGCGAGAGACACGAAGAATATCTGCAGCTTCTTGGGTCGATAGTTCAGCGGGTTCCGCAAGTACAACAACGCTCTTTCCCTCCGCGAGGTAAGCCAGCGTTTGTTCAAGCATCCTCTTTGCCGGTCCGGGAAGGTCGATCGGGTCCTCGGTCCCGATGCCAAGACGAACCCTGGACCGAGACCGAGACCGCAACAGGTTTCTCCCCTTTTTCGCGAGTTCAATGTCCTTGGCCGTAACGTTCATCAAAGCTTTTATATCATATTCAAACTATTCGAAACAATCGAAATATTCGAAACCCGTCCTTTTTGGCGACGAGCATTATTATACGAGCTTTACTTCGGGATCGGGGTTGGAAACAACTCGGCCTATTTTATGAGAGCCTGGCAAACGACCGGCTATTGAATCCGAATCGGTCTCCGCGCACACGACGACCATGCCGATTCCCATGTTGAAGGTGCGGAACATCTCTTGGTCGGCGACGTTGCCGAGGCGTTGCATCAGGCCGAAGATCGGGAGTTCGGGCCATGAGCCGCGGTTGATCTCCACTCCGACGCCTTCGGGCAGGATGCGGGGAATGTTCTCTAGAAAACCGCCGCCGGTGATGTGTGCGAGACCTTTGAGCTTGCCGCCATCGAGCAGCGGGCCGATCTGCGGCAGAAAGCTCTGGTGGGTCGCGAGCAGTGCCTCGCCGGCGGTCGTGCCGAGTTCCTCAATGAACGTATCGGCCTTGTAGCCGCCGACCTCGAAGAATAGCTTGCGGGCGAGCGAGTATCCATTCGTTTGAAGGCCGTTCGAGGGAATGCCGAGCACCACATCGCCGGGCTCGATTGTCTTGCCGTCGATCACCTTTGCCTTATCGACCACGCCGACGATGAAACCCGCGAGGTCATATTCGCCGGGCGGATAGAAGTCCGGCATCTCCGCCGTTTCGCCGCCGAGCAGGACGCAGCCGTTCTCGCGGCAGGCTCGGGCCATGCCCTCGACGACCGAGGCGGTTACGTCGGGCTCAAGCTTTCCGGTCGCGAAATAATCAAGAAAGAAAAGCGGCCGAGCTCCCTGGACCAAAATATCGTTGACGCAGTGGTTGACCAGATCCGCTCCGACCGTGTTGTGAATGCCGGTCTCAAAAGCGAGCTTCAACTTCGTCCCGACGCCGTCGGCCGAAGCGACGAGGATCGGCTCGGCCATTCCCGGAAAGGCCGCCGAGAACATCCCGCCGAAGCTGCCGATCTCGGTCAGCGTCCGTTCATTAAAGGTGCTCCGGGCATATTCGCGGATCTTCGCCACGGCCCGGTTCGCGTTGTCTATTGAAACGCCGGCATCGGCGTATGAGATCGACGAGATCATAATCTATAAGTCTTTGTTTTTAGGGATCCGAGTTCGTTCAACCGAATCATTTGGTAGATCGAATTCCAATAGAATCCTTCCGTTTTCGATAGACTGGTACACTTTCTGACCTGGCTTAATCCCAAGGCGTTTCCGAATGGCTGCCGGAATCGTGATTTGGTCACTTTTTGTGATAACGACATCGAATCGCACTTCTAAACCCTCCTGCCGATTATGATCTTTCCGAACCGTCAGTGCGATATCCCAAATTCTCGCATCAAATTTTTCTCGAAATCCTCATATGAGGATACGGCGGTTTCTGTCCGATTGCCACATGTGGTTACGACAAAAACTCTGTCTGTAAGGGTCTTTCTCCCGGTTTCGGTCATGATCGAACAGAGTTTGCCTTTGGTGAAATGCGACTTGGGTGAATACTGCTGGAAATCGCACATCGCGGAAAATTCGTAGAGATCTCGTGGCGTTTCGGAAAACACGTAATTCCCATGCCAACTTTCGTCGTCGCGTTTTGCAACCTCAAGATATTCATCATCAAACCGCCGGATCGTGAAAACCCCGTTCGCGTCCTGCTGTTCGGCATCGACATCAAAACGCAGCGGTTCGGCTGTGAAATCGCCAAAGCCTACATCGGCTAAAAATTCATCCTCGCCTATCCTGACGATGATCGCGGCGTGGTCATATTCGGGGCCGACCGTTCCGTCCGTGTGAAAAACGCGAGCGGAAACGAGTTTAGTAATAAACCCTAGCGATAACAAAAGTTGATTGAACAAACCATTGAGTTCGTAACAAAAGCCACCTCGCTTTTCGACAACGATCTTGTCAAAGAACCGATCAATATCCAGAACGATCGGCCGTTTCCAATGTATGTCCAGATTTTCGAACGGTATGGTCAACAGATGAGAACGCTGCAACAGCCTTAGCGATCCTTGGTCGGCCGCTAATTCGGCATCGCCAAGGCCGATACGTTCAAGATATTTTTGAGTGTTCATTTCGAAACGCTCCAGGTAAGTCCTTTCACACTGGCACAGACCGGCCCGCCATCGCGCCCGACGCCGTCAATTATGGTCTCTATTCGGGTCGAACCATTCGAAACAACGTTTTCGATCTGCGCTTTTGTGATGCTCATCAGCGAAAGCTTTGCTCGCCGGTTCCACATTGTGTGCCCCTGGCCTGCGTACCTTCCTGAGTTTATATAAACAAAACGGGCCGATTTTGGTCCTTGGGAAAACTTACCCAGGAAGTTTGGAGCATCAGCGGAGAGATCGACAGTCATATAGAATTCAAAGACGATCTCTGCAACTGGTGACAAGAGGTCGTTCTTTCCCGATTGGACCCGCATCAAAACCCTTCGAGCGGTTTCGTAACGCGAACACGGAATGGGATATCATATTTCATCAGCGATACCCGATTATAGTCTTTGCCGGTGTACGTTGACCATTTGGCGGTCAAGGCTTTAGCCTTGTCGTAACCGATTGTAAATATGAGTTTCACATTTATCGACATGGGTTCGGAGAACTACGAGTTCACCGCCAACGTATGGAATTGGAAAGCGGCTCTTGAGGTCATCAAGAGCCTTGACGTCCTAAGCGAGGCCATGGTCCGCCAGATGGGCTATAACGCCCTCGGCATCAAGGTCGATAGAGAGGGGGCACATATTCTCGGCGAGCGAATTCGCGACCGGATATTGCCGCAACTTGCCCCGAACAAGCGGATGTTCGCCGACTTGAGCGTAACGGACGAACCCGACGATGGAACCATCTACCGCGACGAGGACGAGCAATGGCGAAACTACAGCGTCGGGCATGACTGGCTAAAGGATTTTTCCGATTTCTGCCTTCGCTCGAAGGGCTTTCAGATCTTCTAGCTTTATTTGATGGAGACCTTTAACGAGATCGTAAATGCAGTCCGGCCGATGTTCTCAAGCATCTGGTTCCAGATGGGCTCGCTTATATTGATCGCGACGGTCCATGGCTACGGGGCTGCGTGGCTCGCCGTTCGGATGCTCTTTCGTCCGCGGAAGCCGTTCAAAGTGCTCGGCATCACGCTCTTTCCGCAAGGGATGATCCCGCGGCACCGCGAACGGCTTGCCAATGCGATCGGCAAGGCGGTCGGTGAAGAACTCGTTTCGCAGGAAACGATCTTGGAGGAACTCGTCGGTAAAGATTTCCTTCGGCGAAAGATCAGCGACGTCGTCGATTCTTACAGCCAGGAACTCCTCAAGGCAAATTATCCTTCGCTGATCGAGTCGCTCCCCTCGAGCCTCCGCGAGCCCGTGCTTGATTCGATAACGGCACTCCAGTTCAAGGTCGCCGAACACATCGAAGACGTTCTCCGGAGCGAAGAAACTCAGCAGACCATCGCCGGCTTCATCGAACGCCGAGTTGACGAGGTCCTTTCAAAGCGCGTCTCCGAGGTGATCGACGAAAAGGCATTCGATGATATCGTCGGATTCCTCGTCGAGCGGATCAGGACGGCTATTGCTTCAGAGGGCTTTACCGAAAAGGTCGATGAGTTCATCGGCCGTAGTGTCGATGACCTGATCGGTGCCGCGAGCCCGCTCGGCGAAATGTTTACTGAAGAAGCGGTCGGGCTTTTGAAGGAAAAGGCCGGCGAACAGATCTCACCGATCGCCCATCATCTTTCCGAGATCGCCGCCGCCGAACGGACGCGTAACCAGATCGCCGCTCTCGTTAAGAAAGAGGTCCATAATTACTACGAGAACCTTCCTTTCTTCAAGAAGATCTTCGTCTCGCGGGAGAATTTGCTCAACGAGGTCGATGACCTTGTCAATGAAAGCCTGCCAAAGCGGATCGAGGAAACGCTCAAGGGTGACGTGTTTGCCGAAGAAGCAAAGGGATTTATTGATTCGAGCATTGAGAATGCTCTTGCCCGCCCGCTTAGCGAACTCGTCGGCACGATTCAGCCTTCGCAGCTCGAGAGCGTAAAGCGGCAGATATCTTCGTCCGTTCTCGGCCTTCTCCGCGGCGATGCCTTGAACGCCCAGATCGAACGATACGTCCGCGAAACGCTCTCCCGATTCCGGCCGCACAGCCTTGATTCGATCCTGCGTACGCTTAACCCAGAATCTGAGGCGAAACTCAAGCGAATGCTGACCAACGGGATGATGAGCGTAATTTCGCGGCCCGATACCTCGCGGATCATCAACGAGATGCTCTCAAGCAAGATCGAGGGACTGCTCTCGGCACCGATCGGCAAACTTTCCGACCATATTTCCGAAGAAAAACTCCTTGCCGCCGGCGATACGCTCACGGAAACCATCATCAATGCGATTCGCGAAAAACTCCCCGAGGCCGTTCGCGAATTTGACGTCGGCGGCGTGGTCCGGCAAAAGATAATGAACTACCCGGCCGAAAAGCTCGAGGAACTCGTTCTATCTGTTGCAAAAGAACACCTTAGGACCATTGAGCTGTTCGGGGCACTGTTCGGCCTCATCATCGGTATCGGCCAGGCGGTCCAGTTCTATTTTTACTCAAAGTAATTTCCTCAATTTTCGTGCAAGAAACATCCGGCGGCCCGTTCTTAGGGACGCGGTTTGAAATTCATCAACTCTCCGGGGCTCGAAGGTGCTGTTGTTTTGCACCGGGAATGCCCGTGAAAGGCGGAAAGATGATCGGAGGACGCGCCGCAATGGCGGATCATTTTCGCCGGGCCGGCCGGGGCCTCTCCGGAGAGATAGAAGCCGCAAGATGCGGCAAGGTTTAGACAGGAGATCTAAAGAAATGAGAAGACCTATGTTTTTGGCAGCGTTTGTTGCCGCAATGAGTTTTGTGATCGGCGCCTGCGGAGGCGGAGCGACGAACACCACCACGACCACGCCGAACTCGGCAACCCCAAGCCCGACCGCGGCCCCGACATCGAGCCCGGTCGCTTCACCGAGCGCCTCGCCGACCAATGGCAACACCAACAAACCGGACGACAAGGCAAAGGCCGATTCCGACGACAAGAAAGAAGCCAACAAGGCCGATGACAAGTCGAAGGAAACCAAGCCGGCCGCATCACCGGCGAACAAATAGAATTGTCTCCCTGGCAAAACGAAAAGCGGGCCGTAAAAGCCCGCTTCTTTCATTTGACCTCATCGGCCGATCATATCCTCAGCGGCATTACGATGTATTTGTAGTTGTATGCCGAGTCTCCGGCGATCCGCATTTGGGTCGCGGCGTTCGAATCCTTGAACTCGAAAGATATCCTGGTCGGCGACTTCGCCTCGCGTGCCGGAGCTGCAGCAGAGCCTTCGCCATTGCCGGAGGCGGCATCGGTCTCATCCTCGACCGCGGCATCGGCGGTTCCGACCAAAGCCCCGACGGTATTCAGGTATTCCTGCAGATAAACGTGATTGAACCCGATCGTGCATTCCTCTCCGGAGTAATCCGCCGGCACGACCTCATGGCCCTCGCCTTCCTCGCTTGATTGGGCAACGATCTCGATCTCGCCATCGCGGACGATGAGGCGAACCGAGCGGTTCCTTTCATCCGCCATCAGAGCAATGCGGCGGACCGCCGAACGCATTTCGCCGAGTTCGAAAGTGGCCGTTTTGTCGTTGTCCTTCGGCATTACCATTTCGTAATTCGGGAAGTTGCCCGAAAGCTTTCTGGTGATCAGCAACCTTCCGCCGGTCTCGAAATAGATGTGGTTCTGGTCCTCGCCAAATTGAACATCGCCGCCGGCATCGCGCGATATCTTGACGAGCTCGAGCAATGCCTTCTTTGGGATAAGAACATCCATTTTCGAATCGGCACCGGTCTCGATCGCCCGTTCGATATATGCAAGCCGGTGCCCGTCGGTCGTAACCATTTTGACGATGCCGTCGCCGTAAATGAACTTGGCACCCGAGAGCGTAAAGCGGCTCTGCTCGCTCGTGATCGCAAACGCCGTGCTTTGGACAAAATACTGAAAAACATCCGCCGGCAGCGAAAGCGGAGCCGATTTGAAGATCGGTATCTCCGGATACTGCTCGCGGTTCACGCCCGCCAGGCGGAAGTTCGCCCGCCCGGCCTTCATCTGCACCCATTCGTTCTCTTCTTTTTTGAAGTGAACGTCGCCGTCGGACATCGTCCGCACCAGATCAAAGAGCTTTCGTGCCTGAACACAGATCGCACCCGGCGTCTTGATCGTCGCCTCGGCATCGCAGCGGATCGTGACGTCAAGGTCCGTTCCGACGATGCGGATCGACCCCTCGCCGAGGGATTCGATCAAAATATTTGAAAGAACCGGAATGGTGTTCTTGCGCTCGACCACGCCCTGGATGTATCCGAGTTCTTCTTTCAGAACGCTTTGCTTGATTGAAAATTCCATAACTCGATCCTCGAACTTTTTATTGCGTTTTGGCGATTATAATCTACACGCCTTTAACTGCCCATTGCCGCCGCGGCGTTTAACTCCTGCTTTTCAAAATATTCTATTTTATTTATCTCCAGTAGTATTAGTATTGCCTGTGAATATGTTGAAAAGCGGTTAAAGTCCCCATTTTTACTGGCCTTTTTCCTCTGCGGAAAAGTGTGGAAAACTTGTGGAAAAATTCCTTATGGCGTGGAAAACGCCCGACCTGTCAGTTTTTTCAACCGAGTCCACAGGCTGCCCTGAAGCTTCACTGTGCAAATGTGGAAAATCTTTCTCAAGTGCTGCAAATAAAAGACTTACTGATACAACATCGCGAAACTTCATGTGGATATCTTCCGTTTCCTTCACCGCCTTGTCCTCCGCTAACTAGTTGCAAAGATTATCGATAAAGCCGCTGATCGTCTTGTGGAAATCGCGGTTCTCTTTGGTCATCGTGTCGATCTTTTCAAATGAATGCATCACGGTCGTGTGGTGCTTGCCGCCAAACTCGCGGCCGATCTCCGGATAGCTGTGCTTGGTCAACCGCTTGCAGAGATACATTGCCACCTGCCGCGGGAAAGAGATCGCCCGGCTGTTGTTCTTTGACTTCATCTCGTCGACCGAAAGCTTGTAGTGCGAGGCAACGATGCGGGCGATCCGCTCCATCGTTAGCCCCTCAGGCCGTTCGCTGTCGATTATGTTCTTGAGAGCGTCTTGGGCCAACATCTTTGTTATCGGCACGCCGCGGAGCGAAGAAATGGCCACCAGGCGAACCAGAGAGCCCTCAAGCTCGCGGACGTTGCTGCGGATCTTGCTTGCAATGAAGATCGCGATCTCGTCATCGAGGTCGAATCCGTCCATGTCGGCCTTGCGCTTTAGAATAGCGACCTTGGTCTCAAGGTCCGGCGGTTCGATATCGGCGATCAAGCCCCACTCAAA
>CAZGLZ010000106.1:0-12458 GCA_964526245.1 uncultured Chloracidobacterium sp.
ACTTCTCGGGCAGCGTCGCGATCGCCTTGGCAATGGCGGCCGAGCGTTGGTCGTCGTCGAAGCTCGCGTCCTGCAGCCGCCGGCCGTCGGCGGGCTGATACTCGGCCGTGTCGCTCGCGTCGTCCGTAAAAAGCCCCGTCAGCGAAAACAACCGCCGCCGTTTGCGTTTCCGAAGCTCCGAGATCGCAAGGTTGCTTGCGATCCGGTACAAATAAGTCGAAAACGCATAGCCCGCATGGTAACGGTCAAGGGCAAAGTAAAGCCTCACGAACGTTTCCTGAGCAAGATCGACGGCCTCTTCATAGTCGTTCAAAAATCGATACAGGAAGTTCGTTATCGGGTTGCGATAACGGTCCATCAATTCGCCGAACGCGGCCTCATCGCCGCCGGCGGCCGCTGCCGCAAGCTCATGATCGGACAACGCAGCGGCAGTTTGACCGCCGCTCCGAGCCTTGTCCATATCACGTTCGACCGATGCCATACGTTCATCGTTTGTACACCATTCGCCCCGTGCCGGACAAAAGCCGTCCTGCGTTCTCCTACACGCACGACGGCCCGAAAAGTTGCATTTTGTTAACGTCAGTCAACCGGCGAGACGACCGCTACGATGAAATACTCGCGTTTTGGCCGGGCGAGTGTAAAACTCCCGAGAACTGCCGGAACACCGGCCCGAAGCTCCGAACGCGATGATGCGAATGAAGCGACGTCGTATGCATACGGGGCGTCGCCCTCCGCGCCGGGCTTTGCGAGCGACATCGGCATACGGAGCGAGAATCGCGAAGCCTGAAGAATATACCGAGGGCTCGCGGAGCCGACGCCTTCAGCGTCGACCTTCCCGATCCGCCAATCGAGCGAGGCCACCGGGGCTGACTCGTTCGTCTCGATAAACCCGCGGCCTTCGACAATGCTGCCGGCGGCCGCCCGTGCGATGAAGTCCGCCGCGATCCCAACCCGCTCCGTTCGGCCGTATGTTTTACGTATCGCCTCAGAAATATCCTTAAGTTCGGTGGGGATCGAGGTGCCGGCCGTGGCTTCGGACGCGACAAGGTAAATGCGGACATCGACCGCACCGGGCGGCAACTCCGCCGGCTGTTGGCCGCGGACGGTGATCAGGGTGGAAAGAAGAAGTAATGAAAGTGAGAGAACTAAACGAAGGGCTATCGTAACTTTGGTCATAAACAATTCACTCCTGCAAAGCGTTGTGGGAAAGTCACCCGATCACACGCCCGCAGGAGCGAAAAGTTTCAAGTTGTGTTGAGCCTAGCCGACGAGGAACATTCCTTCATCCACCTTCTGGCCGAACGTGATGGTCCCGATGGTCGCTTCTTCTACCTCGCGGTCATCCGCCCAAAGCACCGTCCGATAGGGAACCAGTGTACCCTGTGCAAACCGGTAGTCATAGAACTTGCGCTTGTACTTTACTCCAAGCTCCTCGTACTCGAGCTGCATCACGCGGAAGGTCCGAACACTGATGTAGAAGCGGGTCTTGCGATCCTTTTTGTCCGTCACGTCAAGAACGAAATACTCGACACCAAGCTGCTTTTCCCTGCCGACGAGTTCGATCTTCGATTCGTTCTCCTTGTAACGAAGCAGCGCGTCGATGCCGCGGAACATCGATTGCTCAAAGGAACGGGCCGCCTCGTCCTGCGGTGTGAAGACCGTGTCGTTGAAGACGCCGAAAATGCGCTCGTCAACGTGCATTAGCGAGTAACGCGTCGCCGGAAGCTCCTGTTCCCAGCGGACCTTGTCTTTGGCAGAGTTTTCCCCGCGAATTATCCAACGCTGGTAGTTCGAGCTGTCCATCGAGCCGGCCGCGTTCCGCATCCGAACCTTACCGCGCTCAAAGGTCGTCCGCCGGATCTGGTCGAGGGTCTGCCGGCCGCCGCCGAGGCCGTAAATGATAATGGTCGATTCCGCCACCTGCTCGGCGTTCAGCTCTTGCGTGCCGCCGCGTTGCGGGGTCGGCGTCGCTGCAGGGCTCGGCGAGGGCGTTGGTGTCGGATCTTGCCCGTGAACCGGCCCGGTGACAATAGCGACTCCGAGCAGCAAAAGGACAAGGCTGAAAAAATGGCTTTTTCCTAAGGTTCTCTTAAGCTTCATTTGAGACAAAAATAAAAGCGGATTGTAACATACGCCGCCGAAATTTTCGGCATCGGGACGCTTTTTGCGCACCATTCCTTGATGAAATCGAGGGCCGAAGGGATGCACACTGCTTCGATTTGACTCTGAATTCATGAACCTCGCAAAATAGCCGAATATGCCGCACGTCGCCCTTTATGAGCCCGAAATACCGCCAAATACCGGCAATATCGCACGGCTTTGCGCCGCTACGGGCACACCATTGCACATCGTAGGCGTTACGGGCTTCAGGATGGACGACCGGACGCTCAAGCGTGCCGGGCTTGATTATTGGGACCACGTCGACCTTCACAGGCACATTGCTCTCGGCGACCTGCAGACAGCACTCCCGCGTTCGAGGTTCGTTTACCTTACGACCAAAACCGAACGGCCTTATACGGATTGGGAATTTGCTGAAAGCGACTGCCTCGTCTTCGGGCCGGAAACCCGCGGCCTGCCCGAAAGCATCCTGAAAGACAACGCCGAAAGATGCTTGACCATACCAATGGCGAACCCGGCGGTCCGAAGCCTAAACCTCGCGACCTCGGTCGGGATCGTGCTCTTTGAAGCCCTCCGCCAACTCCGCCGCACTTAATGACCTCAAACGCCGCCGGCCAAGATGCCGGGCATCCTTTCCAGTCGCAATTTCGTCTCATTTATGACGTCCACTATGCGATGTCATAGGGCGGCGCGAACCCAGAAAGGGGAGGATATAGATCATGAAAGTATTTAATAAATTGGCACTAATGTTTGTCTTCGTGGCAAGCTCTGCCGTGGTTGGCGTCAATGCTCAAACGATCACGGGGGAGGTTTCCAATGTTGTTCTCGAAAAAGAGGTCCAGAGCAAGATCCTTCGATTGCCGTATTACGAGGTTTTCGATTTCATATCGTTCCGAATTGAGGGCGATACGGTGATTCTTGACGGCAAGGTTCGAAATGCGACCAACCGCGGCTCGGCCGAAGCGGCCGTAAAGCGGATCGCAGGCGTCGAGAAAGTACAGAATAATATCGAACTTTTGAACGTTGGCGGTTTTGACGACCGCATTCGTCGAAGCCTTCTGACATCGTTCTCGCGAACGGGTTCCCTGTCGCGATACCTTTGGCCGGTGAATCCGTCGGTCAGGCTGATCGTCGATCGCGGACACGTAACGCTCGAGGGTTATGTTGCGAACGAGGGCGACCTGAACCTTGCCAATATCGCGGCAAGAACGGTTCCGGGAGTCTTCAGCGTAACGAACAACTTGAAGGTTGACAGCAAGCGGGCTGGGTAGTCGGCCCGTGTTCCTCCAAGGAGGCCGGTGGGTTTTCGGACCCGCCGGCCTTTTTGCTGTGTTGCCTTTTCGTGTTCAATCGGTCATTATTTTCGTTTGCCTTCAGGCAGGGGAATACGACAATGATCGCAGCAGACAAGATCAGGAACATCGCCATCATCGCCCACGTTGACCACGGAAAGACGACGCTCGTCGATTCGATGCTCAAACAATCCGGTACCTTCCGCGAGAACGAGGAGGTCGCCGACCGCGTGATGGACTCGATGGACCTCGAACGCGAACGCGGCATCACCATCATGGCCAAGAACACCTCGGTCCGCTATGGCGATTTCAAGATCAATATCGTCGATACGCCGGGCCACGCCGATTTCGGCGGTGAGGTCGAGCGGGTGCTCAAGATGGTCGATGGCATTGTTCTGCTCGTCGATGCCGCCGAGGGCTGTCTTCCGCAGACGCGGTTCGTTCTTCGGAAAGCGCTCGAACTGAAGCTTCCCTGCATCGCTCTGGTCAACAAGATCGACCGTCAGGATGCCCGGCCCGAAGAGGTCGTCAATGAGATATACGATCTTTTTATCGACCTCGGTGCCAACGACGAACAGATCGAATTCCCGATCCTTTATTCGATCTCCCGCGACGGCATCGCGAAAAAGGAACTGGCAGACGAAAGCAAGAGCCTTAAGCCGCTTTTCGACCAGATAATCGAAACGATCCCGGCACCAAAGGCTCTCCGCGACGATAGCCTTCAGCTCCTCGTCGCAAATATCGACTACAACCCCTTCGTCGGCCGGCTCGCGATCGGCCGGATCTTCTCCGGCGAGATCGCCAAGAACCAGGAAGTGATCGTTGCAAAACGCGACGGCTCGACCCAGAAAACAAGGGTGAAAGAGCTTTTCGTTTTCGAGGGGCTTGACCGCTCGACGACCGATGAGGCCGGTGTCGGCGAGATCGTCGCTCTTGCCGGATTTGATGACGTCGAGATCGGCGAGACGATCACGACCGTCGATAATCCAAAGCCGCTGCCGGTCATCGCCGTTGACGAACCGACCATCTCGATGATCTTCGGCGTAAACACCTCGCCGTTCTCCGGCATTGACGGCAAGTTCGTTACCTCTCGCCAGATCAAGGACCGGCTCGAGAAGGAATTGCTCGGCAACGTCGCCCTTCGCGTAACGCAGACGGAAGCTGCGGAACAGTTCAAGGTATCCGGCCGCGGCGAACTTCAGCTCGCCATCCTGATCGAAATGATGCGACGCGAAGGCTATGAGCTGCAGGTCTCAAAGCCCGAGGTCATCACGAAAAAGGACGAAACGACTGGCGAAACGCTGGAGCCCTTTGAGCAGGTCGTCATCGACGTACCCGAAGAATTCATCGGCGTCGTGACGGAAGCACTCGGCCGCCGCAAAGGCCAGATGACCAAAATGATCAACAACGGCTCGGGCCGAGTACGGCTGGAATATGAGATCCCGTCGCGCGGGCTGATCGGTTTCCGCGGCGAATTCCTTACCGAGACCAAGGGAACGGGCCTGCTCAACACGATCTTTCTCCGTTTTGATAAATGGCAGGGCACGATGAAGTCGCGCTCGACCGGTTCGCTCGTCGCCGACCGAATGGGCGAATCGACAACCTATTCGCTATACAATCTTCAGGAACGCGGGACCCTCTTCATCAAGCCCGGCGTAAAGGTCTATGAAGGAATGATCGTCGGCGAAAACGCACGGGCCGTTGACCTTGACGTAAACGCCATCAAAGAAAAGAAGCTGACGAACATGCGGACCACCTCGGCCGATGAAGCTATGCGCCTCGTCCCGGTCCGCGAAATGTCGCTTGAACGTGCTCTTGAATTCATCGCGGACGACGAACTTATCGAGGTCACGCCAAAGGCGATCCGGCTCCGCAAACGAGTTCTTAAATCTAACGAAAGGCCGAAGAAATCGTAGGCTCGCCTTGCGTTCGATTCATCATCGAAGAGTCCGTCTTAATTGGTCGATGTCGCGTCACAGCTCCGCTAGGAGCGTGATGTTTATAGTTGCGAGCGAACACAACACAAGCTCCGTAGGAGCGGTAAATTGTTAATATTCGATGTTGTGTGCCGCCCCTAGCGGGGCTTTGCGTTTGGGTCAGGACATCCGATTCTACAAATATCCGGCTCCTACGGCGCCCGCTAAGATTCCGATCCCCCCCATTTCCAGCCATCCGAACTTTCATTAATTTGGTTCAATTCCTAATGCATTTGACAACCAATGCCATCCGTATTATTTTACCTATTGGTTACTTAACCCATTGCTTAAATACAAAGGAGATACCAAATGGCACGATTAGATCCATACCTGAATTTTGCGGGAAACACGGAAGAGGCGTTCGAGTTTTACCGTTCTGTCTTCGGCGGCGAGTTTACGGCCGTAATGCGATTCGGCGAGATGCCGGGCTGCGATGAAATGGAGCTCAGCGAAGAGGACAAGGGAAAGATAATGCACATTTCGCTTCCCGTCGGAAACGCGATCCTGATGGCGACCGATTCGCTCGAATCGATGGGCCAAAAGCTCGACGTCGGGAACAACTCTCACCTCAGCTTCTCCCCCGATAGCCGCGAGGAGGCAGACCGCGTATTCGCAGCACTTGCCGATGGTGGAAAGGTGCATATGCCGCTGCAGGATATGTTCTGGGGCGACTATTGGGGTTCGCTGACGGACCGCTTTGGTACAAATTGGATGGTAAATTTCGCCGAGGCGAAATAGCACTGAAAGGGAGATAAATACAATGACGGAAAGAAATGTAGAGATCGTCGGAAAGGTCAACGACGCCTTTTCGAATAACGATACCGAGGGCTTCCTCGCTTATTGCGCAGATGACGTCACGTGGACGATGGCCGGCGACCGGACCGTAACCGGAAAAGACGCGATCCGTGCCTTCATGGGCGAAATGCAATGCCCCGAACCGCCGGTTTTTACGGTCGATGAGATGATCGCGGCGGGCGAGTCGGTGGCATGTTACGGTGCCATGTCGATGACCGACGGCGACGGCAAACAAAGTTCATGGACCTATTGTGATATCTACCGCTTTCGCGACGGCATGATCGCCGAGCTTCGATCGTTTGTCGTGATGGACAAGAAGGAGGAAACGGCCACTGAAGCCTCAGCCTGACGCGGCCCCGGCTAAGCCTGCAGATCCCCCAAAACAACGATGCAAAAAGAAACAGACAGGCTCAGCAGCACATTCGCCGCTCTCGCCGACCCGACCCGCAGGGCAATACTCGGGCGGCTTGCCAAAGGCGAAGCAAGCGTAACGGAACTCGCCAAGCCGATGAAGATGACGATGCCGGCCGTTACCAAGCACCTCAAGGTGCTCGAACGGGCCGGCCTTATCCGCCGAGGTAGGCAGGCACAGTGGCGGCCCTGCTACCTGGTCGCCGAGCCGCTCAGGGAAGCTTCGGACTGGGTCGAGCAATACCGCCGATTTTGGGAAGACAGCCTCGACCGGCTCGATGCGTACCTGAAAGTGCTGCAGGCAGAGACAGCTAATGAAGCCGCAGCAACGAAAGAGGAAACGAATGCAAAGCGAAAAAGAACTGGTAAACGCGCGTAATGCGATCGTGATCGTCCGCGAGTTTGACGCTCCGCGGGATCTGGTCTGGCAAGCCTGGACCGAGAAGGAACACATAGAGAAATGGTTCGGGCCGAAGGGCTTCGATACGCGGGTTGATCACCTCGAGTTCCGTCCGGGCGGCGAGATCCACCACACAATGATCGGGCCGGATGGGACCGAGTATCCATCGAAGGGTACGTTTTTGGAGATCGACGCGCCGCAAAAACTGGTTTCGACCGATGAATTCGGCGAAGGAAGCGAAAAGATCGCGGCTTTCAAGGATGTAAAACTGCCGGAAGCGATGGTCACGACCGTGGAGTTCGAGGACCTCGGCGAGCGATGCCGAATAACCGTGACCATCTCGCATGCGACCGAGGAGGACCGCAAGCGGCACGAGGAAATGGGCGTGCTCGAAGGCTGGAACTCGAC
This sequence comes from uncultured Chloracidobacterium sp., assembly GCA_964526245.1. Classification (GTDB taxonomy): domain Bacteria; phylum Acidobacteriota; class Blastocatellia; order Pyrinomonadales; family Pyrinomonadaceae; genus OLB17. The sequence continues at coordinate 7,401 of CAZGLZ010000106.1, forward strand.
GTTCGATTGCCTGGTCGATTACCTTGCAACGGTAGCGAAAGGAGACAAGAAATGATGCATGAGATAACACCATTTTTGTGGTTCGACAGCGAGGCCGAAGAGGCGGCAAACTTCTACGCCGGGATCTTTCCGAACTCCTCGATCGGAAAGGTCTCAAGATACGACGACGCGACCGCCGCAAGCGTCGGCCGTCCGGTGGGTTCGGCCATGACCGTTGAGTTCACCTTGAACGGCAATCCCTTCGTCGCTCTCAACGGCGGCCCGATGTTCAAGTTCACTGAAGCGGTCTCCTTCGCCATACGCTGCCAAGATCAGGCCGAGATCGATCATTACTGGGAACGCCTGACCGCTGATGGCGGCGAGGAATCGATGTGCGGTTGGTTGAAGGACAAGTACGGCCTTTCATGGCAGGTCGTTCCGGAACAGCTAATTGAGCTCAATAATGCGGGCGGCGAGCGTGCCCGGCGGGCGATGTCCGCGGTAATGACGATGCGGAAGATCGACATTGCCGTGTTGCTCGCCGCGGCGGAGGACGAAGCATGACACAAACAGCGATGGCAGAGATGAAAGGTGAACGCGAGATCGTTGTCTCGCGAAGATTTGACGCACCGCGGGAACTCGTCTGGCAAGCGTGGACCGATCCGCAGGCAATAGCCGAGTGGTGGGGCCCGCGGGGATTCGATGCACCGCCCTGCGAGATCGACCTTCGCCCCGGCGGGAGATTTCAGATCGATCTCAACGGTCCGGACGGAAAGGTCTATCCCTGCAAGGGAACGTTCAGGGAGATAGTTGAACCCGAGCGAATCGTTTACGACGGCCCGGCAAATGAACCGGCCGGATGCGGGGCCGGAATACCGCCGAACGCGACGGTGACTGTAACGTTTGCAGCGGAAGGCAGCCAGACCGAGCTGACTATCCACACGCTGCTCGCCTCCGAGGCCGATCGCGTCGCGGCTCGCAATGAAGGCTTTATCCCGGGCTGGCAGGACAGCCTCGAACGCCTTGCGGAAAAGCTCGGGCTCGAATAGTATTGCCGACACAACATGTGAAAAACGCGGCCTTCGACCGCCGCGAAGGAGATACCTGCTATGAATACCGTTCTTTGGATACTGCAAGTTCTGCTCGGGCTGATGTTCCTTTTTGCCGGCGGCTCGAAGTTCCTGATGCCTTATGAAGAAATGCGGGCGAACATGACCGTCGAACTCCCGCATTGGTTCGTGCTCTTCATCGGTGCGGCCGAAGTGCTCGGCGGGCTGGGATTAGTGCTTCCGTGGGCTTTGGGTATAATGCCGAAGCTAACGCCGATCGCCGCGGCCCTGCTCGCGGTCGTTATGGCCGGTGCGGTCGTGGTTTCAGCCTACGGCGGCATCGCGATGGCGATCTTCCCGTTCGTCATATTAGTGCTTTTGCTGGTCGTGGCCCGCGGCCGCTGGACAACAAAGGAGTGATCGTATGTCAAAATATTGCGATGTTTACCTGGTGCCGATCGCGGAGGAAAAGCTCGCCGAGTACAAAAAGCTCGCCCGGAGTGCCGGCAACATCTTCATGAAACACGGTGCACTTCGCTACCGCGAGTACGCCGTCTCGGACCTCAACGAAGAATACGGCACATTCCCTTTCGGCAAGGCCCTCAAATTGAAACCGGGCGAAACGATCGTCTATGCTGCGGTCGAGTTCAAATCGGAAGCACATCGAAACAAGACGATGAAAGCGATCTTTGCCGACCCGGAGCTTGCGAAGGTCTCGCCGAAGGACCCGCCCTTCGATTACAAGCGGATGGTTTACAGCGGCTTCAAGGTGATAGTTGACCTCTAGAACGGACTTTCCGCGTCTGAATCGTTATACTGAGATACCGGGCCGCAAATGCCCGGTTTTTGATGCCTGAAGAGATCGAAGACAACGAAGCCCCAGCCCCGGGGAAGCCAAAGCCGCGATACGACCGCTCGATCGTCGAGGGGCCGCTTGGGCCGGCTGTTTGGAAGATCGCTTGGCCGACGATGCTGACGAACGTTATCGCCGGCCTGCAGGGCATTGTCGATCACATCGTCGTCGGCAACGTCGTTGGCTTTAAGGCGAACGCGGCCATCGGGGTTAGCTGGCAGATCTTTTTGGTGGTCATTGTTTTCATCTCTTCGCTCTTTACGGGGATGAGCATACTCGTCGCCCGCTTTGCCGGAGCCGGCGAAGAGCTAAAGGTGGACCGAACGGTCTATCAGGCGTTCCTGACGGCGATCATCATCTCTTTTGGCGTGATGGCTCCGGTCGGTTATTTTGCCTCCCCATATCTTCTTGACTTGGTCAACGCCGAATCAGGCGTCAAGGCCGAGGCGCTTCCCTATCTCCGTATCACGTTCGTTTTCAGCCTTGGCCTGCTCGTCTTCTTTATGCTGAGCGGAGCATTACGCTCGGCCGGCGACGCCCGGACGCCGATGATCCTCGGGGTTGTAATGACGGTGCTCAACCTCGTTCTCAACATCATCCTGATCCCGGGCCTCGGCCCGATCCCATCATTTGGCACGACCGGTGCGGCGATGGGCACGAGCATCGCCTCCGGTGTCGTCGCGATCTACGCTCTCTATCGGCTGATCGCCGGCGGCTGGGTCGTCTCGTTCCCGAAGGGGCTCGGTTACAAACCGGATTGGGCCATTATCCGCCAGATCTTTCGCTTTGGGCTGCCGACCGGAATTCAAGGCATCGCCATGAATATCGGCGGTGTGTTTATGCTCGCCTTTATCGGTTCGCTGGCTCAGAGTGCCGCCGCACAGGCCGCCTTTGCCGTCGGCTATACGCAGCTCTTTTCGCTGATAACCTGGACGTCGGTCGGGCTGATGGGAGCGGCCGCGGCGGTCGCCGGACAGAATCTCGGGGCCAACAACCCCGAGCGAGCGTCAATGGCCGTTAATACCGCGGCGAAGTTCGGCATTGCCGGCTCGGCGTTCATCGGGCTTTTCTTCTTCTTTTTTCCGGAGCAGCTTCTCGGATTTTTCGGTATGAAGGAACAGGCCGTTATCGAGATCGGCACACAGCTCTTGCAGGTGCTCAGCGTCTCCGGCCTCTTCATCTCGGCCGCCTTGACCTACACCGGCGGGCTGCAAGGCACCGGCGACACGAAGAGCCCGCTTTATATTTCGATCATCTCTCAGGTCATCATCCCGCTGGGCATTTGCTTCATTATTCAACAGACGTGGGGACTCGAACCGTTGCACATTTGGCTCGCCATCCTCGCCGGGCACTTCGTTCGCTTCGCCTTGAGTTTCTATAAATTCCGCCAAGGCCGCTGGCAGCACATTCAGGTCTCGATCGACCGGACCGAGGCCTGATCACTTGCCTTCATAGTCCTCTTCTTCGTCGTCCGCTTCCGGGTCGAAGTCCTCGTAGCCGTGGGCATCGTCGTAGTAATAGCTCGGCTCGCCTGCCTCGCCATTCTCCTTCTCAGCTTCACCGTTTTCAGGCCGTTTTTTCTGCGGGTCACTCTCGGGCATAATGCTGTTTATAATCTACGAAAAGCCATGAGAAACAAAGCGTATTTCAGCACCTTACTGCTTCTTGCTCTCGCACTCGCGACTTATTCGCAGAGCACGGCGAAAGCTCCCGAGAACCTCGATTATCAGGTCCCCGCCGTGCTTTACCAGCAAAAGGCCGCCGAATACCGAGCCCTCGCGTATCAAGCTTTCAACATTGCTCGCCTCAGGCTTGATGCCGACCTCGACCCGAAGAACGCGAAAATGCTCCCAAAAGAGCAACGCGAAATGCCGCGGGCGATCATCGTCGATGTGGACGAGACCGTGCTCGACAATTCGCCGTCGCAGGCACGAGCGATAAAGACCGGGCGGCCGTTTAACATGGAGGACTGGTACGCCTGGGGCGAGATGCGGAAGGCAAAGCCGATCGCCGGTGCGGTCGAATTCCTCAACTATGCCGTCTCGATCGGCGTCAAGATCTTTTACGTCTCGAACCGCGACGAGGTGCAGAAACAGGCGACCATCGATAACCTGATCTCCGCCGGCTTTCGCGACGTGGGGCCGGAGAATGTACTGCTCCGCCAAAAGGACGCACAGGGCAACAACATCTCGACCAAGACGCCGCGGCGGGATCTCGTCGGGGCAAAATTTCGGATCGTTTTGCTGATGGGTGATAACCTTGATGACTTTTCCGACGTATTTGAACGCAAGCCGGTCGCCGCCCGCTTTTTTGAGACCGACCGCTATCGCGATGAGTGGGGCAAACGCTGGATCGTTCTCCCGAATGCGATGTACGGCACCTGGGAAAACGCCATCTATGAATACAGCCGCCTGACCGAAGCGCAGAAAGCAGAAATTCGTGCGAAAGCACTCGAAATGCCTTGAGGTCGGAACCGCCTGTGTAACCGGGCGGCCAGTTCGTTAGCCTAACGAAGTCCGTAAAGATAAAGGACGGCTGCCCATCCGCTTGGGAGGGTCATCGGGGCTTCGTTCAGTTCGTCTGCGGCGACTGTCATTTGTTCGAGAAAGTACTTCGCATTCCAAAAGGCGAGAAGTATCTGTGGCACCTCGGAAAGCCAATTCTCGTTTGTCGTTTGTTCGTCGAAAGCCTTTCCGATTCCGCCTTTTGCGATCAGCCCGTACCACGAGTTGATTTCGGACCCTTCAGGGGCGATGTCGCGGAACAATTTGTCAGCTTGTTCGATCAATGGCACCATAATGAAGACTTTAAAACTTTGGTGATAGAAGCGATAGATCAGGTCGGGTTCTTGGGACTTGAAGCGATTCAGTAGCCTGCTGATTCGTTCTCGCTCGCTCTTTATATTTGAGAGTAGTTCGATCGATCGCTTATGCTTTATCTCAAACTCCTCGTTGAGTCGTTTTAAGAGTTCGTCGTGTTCTTTAGGACGTTTTATTTCAGGTAACATATGCAACTCCGATCCGGTACCGTACGGTCAATTTTACTCCTTTTTGCGTTCGTATTCTTTAGCTCGGCGAATGCTCAGAACCTTACCGTTCGCCAGATCATGGCGGAGCCTTCGATCGCGGGGCAGCGGGTCGAGGGCGAGAAGCTTTCGCCGGACGGGACGAAGGTGGT
>CAZGLZ010000107.1:0-12303 GCA_964526245.1 uncultured Chloracidobacterium sp.
GCGTTCACCTCGAGGGCATTCGCGACCATATTGCGAAGATCCTCGACCCGAACGAAGCGGCCTCGTCGAACGCCAGGGCGAACGCATTTGCAATGGAAATGCTCGAGCTCTACTACAATCCGACCTCCTGCTGGCCCGACTACAATATCGAGCCGTAGTTCGGTTTGGGAATCAAAAGCCAAAGCGCGGGCGGAGCGTTTCCGTCCGCGTTTTTTTGTGCGAAACTTCTGCCTGATGGGCGAGACCTTGTTTGAATTGCACCTGACGGCGGTCGAGATCGAAGCCGGCATCGATAATGTTCTAGCTGCGCCGAAAGATGAAGGTCGGCTTGAGCTGATCGTCCGGCGGCCGGCCGTTAATGCCCGCGAAGTCATCACCGAAGGCGAGCTTGACCGCGAGCAAGGCCTTCTTGGTGATAATTGGCTGACCCGCGGAAGTTCGCGGACAGACAATGGGCTCGGACATCCCGAAATGCAGCTTAATTTGATGAACTGCCGCTTTGCCGAGCTAATTGCGGGGAGCCGCGAACGCGTTCCTTTGGCTGGAGACCAGCTCTTCGTCGATCTGGACCTGAGCGGCAAAAATCTCCCGCCCGGAACCCGTTTGAGCATCGGCGACGCCATCATCGAAGTGACCGCCATACCGCACACCGGATGCAAGAAGTTCGTCGAACGCTTCGGGCTCGACGCGATGAAATTCGCCAATTCCGAGTTCGGCCGCCGCCATAACCTTCGCGGCATCAACGCAAAGGTCGTCGAATCCGGCGGTGTCCGCACCGGCGACGCCGTAGTTGTCACCTCGCGGCCGCTTACGATTCTCTGAAAATTTCCCCTTGACAGGCCGTGATATTCTTTACGCCACCCTAAACCACAGCTCATTACCAAAGGAGGACTATGAATATCGAACGCTCCGGAAGAATCGTGATCTTTTTTGCCCTTTCGTTTTTTCTGGTCTCTTCACCAAGAAGCACAATGGGCCAAAACGGACAGTGCACGCCCGGAACAGAAGAAGCAAACAAGGCCGCTGCACGACTGTTTTACGAGCGAGTATGGTTCACCAATAACCCCGATCATGTGGACGAGTTCTTTGCCCCTGAGTACGTTGCGCACGATACCGGCGATCGCAAGAGAGTTACCGAAAAGGCCGAGATGCAGAAAGAGATCGCGGGATTTCTTTGGGCAAATTCCGATATATCGGGAAGCATCGATTATCAGATCGCCGACTGTAACATGGTCGCCACGCGTTGGCAGGCAAAATTTGAACCGACATCGCTGATGTTCAAGATACTCGGCGGCCGTAAGCAGATCCCGATCATCAACGTAATGCGCTTTGAAAACGGTAAGGTCGTCGAGATCTGGAATCATCGGCACGATATCGACACGCCGATGGGTAATATCAAGTTCGTGCAAGGCCTCGCCGTTGGGCTCATTCCGACGATCATTTTTCTGGCCGCGTCGATAATTCTGTGGCGAAAGCTGCGAAGAGCGCGGAAAGCGACGGCTTAGTCGGCGAGATCTTGCTTAAAGAATGATTTTTGTGTTATCCGCTTAGTATTTGATTAGCGTTGTATATTGTATAGAGCGGCTACTTGGTTACCGAACCGGCCTTTCTGGAGGAACAAATTATGAGCAATGCAACAGCACAAGCAGGCGACCGCGAAGCGATCGCACGAGTTTTTGAGACCTACATCAGCGGTGGCATTTCCGGCAAGAGCTCGGATATGCGGCCCGCATTTCACCCGACCGCGACCATCCATGGCTATCTCGGGCCCGATCTCATCGCCGGCCCGATCCAAGGCCTCTTTGATTGGATCGACGAAAACGGCCCTTCATCCGAGTTGACTTACGAGATCGCGAACGTCGATGTCTATGAGACCGTCGCTACCGCTCGCCTCGAGTGCCAAAACTGGGGCGGGCACGGCTTTACGGATATGTTCACCCTGCTCAAGACCGACGGCGAGTGGAAGATCGTTAGCAAGATCTTCTATCTGCATCCGGAAGACTAAATGCCGACAGCTGAATCGAGCAGCTTTGGCGACCGGTTGAGTCCTGAATGACTTTACCAGGCCGAATGTTTTTCCGCTTAGCAGATCAGTATGTTGGCTGATCGCCGATGCTCGATCAAGAATGGAATGGTCAGGCTCGGCTGCGTCTTCAATTCATTTTAGGTCTCGACCTCTGAAGAGATGAAACAGGCTATTAAAGACCTTTTGCGACTTCTTTCATTTCGACTCGGCCGAGACGACTTTGACCGTTTCGGACGATCCCATTTGATCCTCGGACTTCTGTGTACTTGGGTTGTCGGAATGGGCCGTTGGTGGGATGATTCCGGGGCAAACGTCCTTCAGCATATCGGACTTGGTTCGCTGATATATGTTTTTGTCCTCGCGTTAGTTTTGTGTCTAGTAATAGCCCCCCTTAACCCGAGAGAACTGTCCTACCGTCATGTATTAACCTTTGTTGCGTTGACTTCACCGCCCGCTATTCTTTATGCAATCCCGGTCGAGAAGTTTACAAGTCTCTCTGTCGCCCGCGAGATCAACGTTTGGTTCCTTGCCGCCGTTGCTTCATGGAGGGTGGCCCTGTTGTTCTTCTACCTAAAACGGTATGCAGGTCTACCAATTTTTGCGATCATCGTAGCCGGTTTACTTCCGCTAAGCGGAATAGTCACGACTCTTACTGTCCTAAACCTTGAGCGAGCCGTTTTTGACATTATGGGTGGGCTTCGGGAAACGGGCACTGCTAACGACTCGGCCTATGCCGTCCTCGCTACCCTTACGTTCTTTTCGGCATTGCTGTTCGTCCCGCTCTTGATCGCATACGTCATCGTGATCGTGGTAAGGAGTAAGCGCTTTATGGACGAGGATTAAACCACCTGCATTATCTCCTCAAGCGGTTTTCGCTTGATGTCGGGAACGCGGGCATCCTCGGCCGGATAACCGACCGGGATGAGGACGAAGGGCACTTCGTTGCGCGGGCGGCCGAGGATCTCCTGCAGAAACTTCATTGGCGACGGCGTGTGCGTCAGCGTCGCGAGGCCCATGTTGTGCAGAGCGGCGAGCAGGAGCCCGACCGCGATGCCGACCGATTCCTGTGAATAATATGTCGGCTCCGTCTCGCCGTTCTCCTCGACCGACGTGATGCGGAAAACGATTATCAAGTACGGGGCGATCTCCAAGAAAGGTTTGTGTTCATCTGTCCCGAGCGGGGCAAGCCGCCGCAGCCATTTCTCGCTCATCCGGCTGCTATAGCTTTCGTGCTCTTCTTTTTCCGCCGCCTCGCGTATCTGCCGTTTTACTTCCGCATCGCGGACAACAACGAACCGCCAGGGCTGCATATTCGCTCCCGATGGCGCCGTTCCGGCCGTCGCGATCGCCCGCTCAACGAGCTCAATCGGCACTTCCCGCGGCGAATATTCCCGCACCGTCCGCCGCCGGTTCATCAATTCAAAGAAATCGGAGGCACGGTTCGCCTGCTCCTCGGGTCCGAGTTCCGGGGCGTTGAGCGGGATGAATTTCGGTTGTTGCATATCTTGACTTAATTTCTCGCGTTAGGTTTTGGTATACTTTTGGGAATCGGCCATGGACATAAGGAAAGCCATTCTTATTTTTGCGGGCACCCTCTTCGTCGCGCTCGGCGTTTTGGGGATGTTTCTGCCGCTGATGCCGACGACCGTCTTTCTCCTGCTTGCCGCTTATTGCTATTCGCACAGTTCCGAACGGTTTCACACCTGGCTTTTGAATAACCGCTGGCTCGGCGGCTATATCCGCAACTACAAATCAGGCCGCGGAATGTCCGTCCGTCAAAAGACCAGCACGCTGACCTTTCTCTGGATCTCGATCGGTTTCAGCATTTGGCTCATCTCCGCCAAGCTATGGGTCAGCCTCCTGCTCGCGGCCATCGCCCTCGGCGTTACGGTCCACATCCTCTGGATCAAGACCTACCGCCCCGAAGCAGTCGAACCAGCCACCGAACCCGCACCCGCCGGCGAGCTTTCTTAATTGCCTTATCCAAGCACTGCGTTGAAAAATTCCCCGATGGTTACCGCCTCGGGTACGGCGGCCTGCATTATGAAGCCGGCGATGGCAAAAAGTATGAGGACGACGAGGGCCGGGATCCCGGTCTTTTTTAGTGCGGTTAGCAGCCAGTGCGAACGCTCGATGTTCTTGACGGGCCTGTAGAGCGAACCGACGACGGCGGCATCGACGAGCAGCTCGGCAAAGAGTATCGGAGCGATCCAAACAACGTAGATGATCGCCGAAAAGGCAATGATCAGGACCACCGCGACCAATAGAAGCGCGAGGCCTTCATCAAGGTCAAAGTCGAAGCTCCCGAGTCCGCCGCCCGAGCCCGAACCGCTAGAAAGCGAGGACGAACCGCCGCCGGATGAAAAGCCGACCGGCACCGGAACAACGGCTTTCGCATCGCCCCAATCGCCTCCCGCACCGGCTCCGGCAAAATCACCTCCACCGCCGAACGTCCCTGAAGCTGATGACCCGCCGACGCCTATATCATCGATCGCGTCCAAAGCCGCGAGGGCAAGGTCGCCGCTGCCATCGAGGTCGGCGGTGCCGAGCGTCTCCTCGGTGTTGAGGTAGATCCAAACGCGAAGCAGCAAGAGAAAAACCACGTAACCGGCAATTACCGCCACCGGATAGCGAAGCGCCATTTCCGTCACACCGAGCCGCAAGAGAACGGCCGAGGTGAAAAAGGCGGAAAGGGCCGTCAGGGCGAGGATCGCTGAGATCTGCAGCCGCGGCATCGAAAGCCGTGCCGTTATCGTTTCGATCACCTTCGCCCTGTTTCCCATTTTCGCTATCCCTTAAGCTTCCGCGTCCATTCGACGAGAGCGGCAAGCTGCTTTGCCATTATCTCGCGGGTCGGTTCATCGGTCAGGTTGCCCTCGCCGTCAAATTTCTGTCCGCTGTTCCCGATCATTACTTCCGGCTTGTTGAGCGGAAACATATTCAAAAAGACCATCACCTTGCGAAGGTCATACTGCATCCTCGCCGTGCCGATCGCACCGCCGGAAACGCCCATTATCGCCGCCGGCTTGCCTTCCCAGGCGCTGTCGCCATAGGGCCGCGATGCCCAGTCGATGGCATTCTTGAGCACGCCGGGGATCGAATAGTTATACTCCGGCGAGACGAAGAGTATCGCGTCCGCATCGCGGATAGCCGTCTTGAGGTCCGCGACCGCTGCCGGCGGATCCGCCTCGCTATCCTGGTTAAAGGGCGGTATTTCGCCGATCTCAAACGTAGTAAGTTCCGCCCCATCGGGCACAAGTTCCGCCGCCGCCCGAAGCGCCGCACGGTTGAGCGAGGCTCGTCTGATGCTTCCCGCGATCCCAAGTATCTTTATTGTTTCCATAATTTATCTCCCATTACTCGAAAAATTCATTATACTACGCACGCCGCGTGTCCGCTTCCGCCGGCGAAAAGCGTCTTACGGGCGTCAGGAAATAAGGAGCATAGAAATGAACGCAAACAAAGCACTTTGGGAAAAGGGTGATTTCACACAGATCGCTGCCAGCATGCGCGAGAGCGGCGAAGCCCTGGTCGAAAGCCTCGGCATCGGCAGCGGAATGAAGGTCCTCGACCTCGGCTGCGGCGATGGGACGACCGCAATACCCGCCGCCAAACGCGGTGCCGACGTCCTCGGCGTCGATATCGCGAGCAATCTGGTCGCGGCCGGTAATCGGCGGGCAGAGGAAGCGGGCCTCGCAAATGTCCGCTTTCAGGAAGGCGATGCATCGGCTCTCGGCGATGTCGCTGACGGCAGTTACGACTTGGTGATGAGCGTCTTCGGGGCGATGTTCGCACCGCGTCCGGCCGACGTCGCGAAAGAGATGTATCGTGCCGCACGGCCCGGCGGCCGCGTTGTTATGGGCAACTGGATCCCCAACGACCCGACGCTGGTCGCACAGATACTCCGCATCTCGTCGGCCTATTCACCGCCGCCGCCCGAAGGCTTTATCTCGCCGATGACCTGGGGCGTTGAGGAACACGTCATCGCACGCTTCACCGCCGCCGGTGCCGCCGCAGATAACATCTCGTTCGAGCGGGAAACCTTTACATTCCGCTTTGACGGCACGCCCGCGGCTTTCGTCGAAACCTTCCGCCGCTACTACGGCCCGACGATGAACGCCTTCGACGCCGCAGCCGCAAACGGCAAAGAAGAACAACTCGCCGCCGAACTCACAGAACTATTCGAAAAAGAGAACCGCGGCAACGGCACCGGCAAGACCGTTATCCCGGCAACGTACCTCCGCGTGGCGGTCCGAAAGTAATTCTTGATTCTAGCGTCGGCGAAGTTCCTTGATGCGTTTCCAGAGCTGCGGCAAAAGCGTTGCGGTTTTGAGCACGGAGCCCGTGGCAAATTTTGTCGCGAAGCCGCGGAAGGTCTCGAGTGCCGTCGGCGAGTACGGCATCCACCAGGCATCGGGCAGAAGCGTGATGCGATTGGTGTGGATATGCTGCGGCTGGACGAGTTCGAGCAGGCCTTCGAGTCCATGCGTGCGGCCGCGGCCGGAGTTTTTGAATCCGCCCCATGGCGTTTGCCCAATGCCGTGGGTATAAAGGTGTTCGTTGATGCAGACCGAGCCCGCCTCGATCTGCTCGGCGATCCGCCGGCCGCGAGCGATGTCGCGCGTCCAGACGCTCGCTGTCAGGCCGAATTCAGTATCGTTGGCAAGGGCGATTGCCTCTTCCTCGGTCGCAAAAGTGCAGATCGGCAGCGTCGGCCCAAATGTCTCTTCCCGCATCGGCCGCATGTCGTTCGTCGCTCCGGTGATCACCGTCGGCTCGTAATAAAGCGGAGCGCGGACACTCCTGTCCGCATCGCCGGTTCCTCCGGCGAAACGATCCGTGTCAGCAGAGACTCCTTCGTGATTCTCGCTTGTTCGCGTCGAGGCGACGCTCATGCGGACAGGAGTGTCCGCGCTCCGTTCGCCGCCCGTCAGTATCACGGCTCCCGCCTCGCGAAAGTCGTCAACGTGCCGCTCGACTATCCGGATCTGCCGCTCGGACGACATCGGCCCGACCGAGACATCGGGGTCGCTGCCCGGCCCGAGCTTGAGCTGTTTTGTCTTTTCGACGATCCGGCGGGTCAACTCCTCGGCGATCGATTCGTGCACATAAAGCCGCTCGACCGAGGCGCAATTCTGTCCCGCGTTGCAGAATGCTCCCCAAACGGCGGCGTTGGCCGCAGCCTCAAGGTCGGCGTCTGCAAGCACGATCATCGGGTCTTTGCCGCCGAGCTCGAGCACCACCGAGGTCAGATTCTTCGCAGCGGCCTCGGCTATCTTCCGTCCGGTCGCGACCGAGCCGGTAAAGGCGATCTTGTCCGGGGCGGCCTCGACGAGCGCGGCACCCGTTTCGCCCGCACCGCTTACGATCTGAACGGCGTCTTTCGGGAAGCCCGCCTTTTCAAAGATCTCGCCGATCTTGATGCCGGTCAGCGGCGTCAGTTCCGAGGGCTTGATCACGACCGTATTGCCGGCCATCAGCGACATCACCGCCTCGCCGAGCGGGATCGAGAACGGATAATTCCACGCCGGAATGATCGCAACAACCCCGAGCGGATGATAGACGACCTGCGACGACCGCCCGAGCAGTCCGAAAAGCCCGATTCCGACGCGCCGCGGCCGGAGCATCTTTTCCGCGCCTCGGGCGATCCATTGCATCAGGTCGAGCACCGGTGCGATCTCGAGTGCGATGGCCTCGCCTCGCGGCTTGCCCGATTCGGCCGAGATCAGTTCAGCGATCGCTTCCATTTCATCAAGGATCACCTCGCGGGCACGCATCACCAGCCGCCGCCGCTCGGCAAAGCTGGTCGTTTTCCACATGTGGAAAACCTGCCGCGAACGCTCGACCGCCGCGCGCACTTCATCCGGTGTCGTGATTCGGACACGCCCGACCTCGCGGCCCGTCGCCGGATCGCTCGAGATGATCTCATTTGCCGCTGCTTCCTGTGCCTCAGCCTTTGCCATATCCGCCTAGCATATCCCAATCGCCCGCCGAAACGTAAGCCTCTTTTGCCCCGGCGGTTGGTGCAAAGCGGGCCTTCGGTTAAAGTGTTTGCATCGAGAACCTGCACCCGAACCGATCAAAAAAATGAACACCACAGCAACCGAAACAGCATTTTCGCTTGACGCGATCCGCAGTCAGTTTCCCGCACTCGCACGCACACACAACGGCCACGCCGTCGCCTATTACGACGGCCCCGGCGGGACGCAGATCCCGCGGCCGGTCGTCGAGGCGATGAACGATTATCTCTACAACCACAACGCAAACACGCATTGGGGCTTCCCGACGAGCGACGAAACGGACGCGATGATCTCCGCTTCGCGTGCGGCGTTTGCCGACTTCTTCAATTCGTCACCGGATGAGGTCGTCTTTGGCCAGAATATGACAACGTTGACCTTTCACCTCGCCCGGGCACTCGGCCGCGGATGGCAGGCGGGCGACGAACTTGTCGTTACCGAACTTGACCACCATGCCAATGTCGATACCTGGCGTTCGCTCGAAAAGGACCGCGGAATGGTCGTCCGTGTTTTGCCGATGGATATCGAAAGCGGAACGCTGCTTCTCGACGAGCTTCCGGCACTGCTTAATGAACGCACGCGGCTCGTCGCCATCGGCGCCGCCTCAAATGCCATCGGCACTATTACGGACGTCGCTGCCGTATGTCGGATGGCTCGCGAAGCCGGAGCACTGAGCTTCGTCGATGCCGTTCACTTCGCCCCGCACAAATTGATCGACATCAAAGCCATCGGCTGCGACTTCCTCGCCTGCTCGGCCTATAAGTTTTACGGCCCGCACATTGGCATTCTCTTCGGCCGGCGTGAGCTTCTGGAAGCAGCTGACTTTCCAAAGCTCCGCCCTTCGCCAAACAACGCGCCCGACCGTGCCGAGACCGGAACGCAGAGCCACGAATCGATAGTAGGAGCCGGTGCGGCCGTCGATTTTATCGCCTCGCTCGGCCAAGGGGCGACGCGGCGTGAACGCCTTGCCGACGCCTTCGCTAAGATGCACGACAAAGACGACGCACTTACCAAGCGGCTCTGGCACGGGCTTTCGGCAATTCCCGGAGTTCGTGTATACGGCCCGGGCCCAGAGGCTCAGCGCACATCGCTCGTCTCTTTCACCGTCGGCGATCGGCCCTCAAGCGAGGTCAGCCGAATGCTGACCGACTCGGGCATTTTCATTTCGCATGGGGATTTCTACGCTTCGACGGTCGTCGAGCGCTACGGCATAAGCGAGCAGGGTTTGGTTCGAGCGGGCATCAGCCTTTACACGACCGATGAAGAGGTCGAACGGCTCTTGGCAGCGGTGGAACGCATTGCCGCCTAGGACCGTTCGCGTTTGCCGCCGCGTGCCCGGCGGAGCGAGACCTCTGCAGCTTCACGCAGGCCGTCTTTGATCAGGATCAGATCGTTGTTGATGCTCCCGCGTGCGACGAGCAGCTCGCGGCCGTCCGCCGACCAATTGAAATTGAAGATCAGCCCGGAGCTGAATTCGGTGATCGGTGTCGCGGGCGAGCCATCGATCGGCTGCCGCCAGAGGTTCATCGCCCCGCCGCGGTTGGTCAGCACCGTAAGCTCCTTTCCGTCCGGCGACCAAACGTAGTTGTTGATCAGGTTGTATTCGAGGTCGCGCTCGATCGCCTTCAGCTTTCCATCCTCGATCGCCGCAACATGCAGCCGCTTCTCGAAAGTGACAGGGTCATAGGTGACGAAAGCCATCCGCTTGCCGTCCGGCGACATTCGCGGGTGGAAAACGCCGCGTGATTCGTGCTCATAAAAAAGCTCTGCCGGCCCGCCCTCGATCGGCACCCGCATCAGCTTGAACCGCTCCTCGCCCTCGGCCTGCCGCTGGAAGATCACGCTTCGCCCGTCGGCCGTGACCTGCGGCATCAGGTCGAGTGTATTTGCTTCATCCGCCGTAAGTGGTCCGGCACCCGAACCATCCGCATTCATCCGCCAGATGCGCGAACGCCGGTCCTTCTGCAGATTGAACACGATCGTCCGGCCGTCGGGCGAAAGTGCCGGATCGACCGCGAATCCGCTGTCGGCAAAAAGCACCGCCGCGTTCTTGCCGTCGGCGTCGGACCGCCAGATCTCAGCCGTCTTGCCTTCATTGCGCGTATAAATGATTTTGCCGTCGCGGGCCGCGAGCACGCCGGCCTTGCCCTCAAGGCTTCGCCCGTCCAGGCCTAGCTGCACCGGAGCCTTGCCCGCCGCCGGCACACGCCAGAGCGAGCCCGTGGCGTCGCCCTTGATGGTCACCATCGTCCGGCCGTCGCTTGAGATGCCGAGGTCGGCATAGTCGTTCAGGTCGTTCGTCACTTGGTGCAGCTCGCCCTCGGGATAGGATGCAAGCCAGATCTGGACCGCGTCGTTTTGCGTCGGCCGTGCTGTAAAAACATAGCCGGAGCCATCGGCCAGCCAGCCGAAGTTCGTCACCATCTGAAACTCACGGCGGTTGAGCGGCCGGAGCTCCTTGGTCGCGACGTCGATCCCAAGCAGGTCCGTTTTCATCAGAAATCCGCTTTGGCGGATGCCGCCGCCGGCCAGGAGCTTCTTGCCGTCGGGCGAAAAGGCGAGCCGGAAAACGAACATGTTGTAACCGGTCGCCGGCGTCGAAAGAAATTCCTCGAGCTCGAGCGTCTCCGCATTTACCAGAAAGATCGTGTCCGCATTCGTCTTCGGGATATGCCGGATGAAAGCGAACCGCTTGCCGTCCGGTGTGAAGGCGACCGGGCTGTCGACATCCTCGACGAGCCGCTTTGGAGCGCCGCCAAGCGTCGGCACCTGGTACAGCGTGCTGGAATTGACGCCGGGATTCATCTGCGTGAAATAGATGTGGTCGCCGCTCGGCGAGAACGATATGGAGCGCAGATTCTGGTTCGATGCGGGCACAAGCGTGATCGTGCTGTCGGTCGCCACCTGCCTTACGACAAGGCTGCGGCTGCCCACTTCGCCGCTCGCATAAGCGATGTATTTCCCGTCAGGCGAGATGGCCGGAAGAGCAACGCGGCCGTCCGTGTTGACCCGCGAGATCTGCGGCTTGATGAACGCCGTTTCCGCCTGCCGCTCTTCGTCGCCGAGATATGAATAGAAACCTGCTCCGATCAGAGCGAGAACGGCAAGTGCCGCCGCGACGCCCGCCGCCCGTTTGAGCGAGAAGTTTCGCCGAGGCTCGGCCGGCCGTGCGGGCACGCTCGTGTAAACGGTCGAATTTCCGGTCGGGTGATTGCCGCTGACGGTCCGGTGGATCATCGTCGGGTTCTCGTTGAAATCCGGCGACGACGTCGTGTGCCCACTTCGCCGGCCGCTGTTCGTGTGCTCAAGCTCGTGGAGCAACTCTCGAACGTCGAGTGCAAAATCCTTAACGCTCTGGTAGCGTTCCTCGCGGTCCTTTTGCAGTGCCTTGCGAACAATTCGATTAAGCTCCGGCGGAATGTTCGGTAGGTGGTCCGAGAGCGGCACCGGCTCTTTGTAAACTACCGCTGCGATGGTATCTGCGGTCGTTTCGCCATCGAATGGGGCTGTGCCCATCAGCATCTCGTAAAGCACGACGCCGAGACTCCAGATGTCCGTCCGCTCATCGACCTCGTGGCCGCGGGCCTGTTCGGGCGACATATAGCGGGCGCTTCCCATAACTGTTCCGGGCAGCGTCTTGTTCGCGTCAGAGCCCTCGCCGAGCGCGTACTTTGATTTCGCAAGGCCAAAATCGAGCACCTTTACGATCGAATCCTGCCGGACCATTATGTTCTCCGGCTTGATGTCGCGGTGGATGATGTGCGCCTGATGGGCGGCGACGAGCGCATTTGCCGTCTGCTCGATGATCTTGAGCATCCGCGTGAGGGTCAGCGATTCGGTCTTGAGTACTTCGCGAAGGGTCTTTCCCTCTACGAGTTCCGTCGCCAGGTAGCTTCCGTGCTCGTCCTCGCCGATCTCAAAGATGGTTATTATGTTCGGATGATTAAGTGCGGAGACGACCTTCGCCTCCTGGCGGAAGCGGTTGCGGCGGTCCTCGTCCGCAGTGAATTCATAGGGCAAAAGCTTTATCGCAACGCTGCGGTCAAGCTCCTGGTCGAGTGCCGAATAGACCTCGCCCATTCCACCCTCGCCGATCTTGGAACGGATCTCATAACGCCCGATCTGTGTTCCCGCATACATCGTTCACTCTCCGACACTTCTCCCTAGAGACAAGAACACCGCGCTTCACGCATTTATGACAGCTAGCGGTGAGGCGCGGCGATCAAAGAACTTCGCTACAACCTTTAAACGTTCGAAAGC
>CAZGLZ010000108.1:0-12002 GCA_964526245.1 uncultured Chloracidobacterium sp.
TCAGCTCACGCGTCACGACCGGGTCGTGGATCGGCAGCCCGTCGATATCGCGGACAAGCTCATCTAGCTGAAAATTCGAGACCTGAAATCCGAAATAGTCCGAAGCGATGTCTTCGATCAGGTGCGCTTCGTCAAAGATAACGGCCCCGTAGTCCGGCAGCACCTTCCCGAATTGGTTTCCGCGAACGTTGAGGTCAGCGAAAAAGAGGTGATGGTTTACGACGACGACGTCCGCCGCCTCGGCCCGGTTCCTCATCTTGGTGATAAAACAAGGCTCGAAGTCCGGGCACTTTTGCCCGATGCAGATCTCGCCGCGAGCATTTATGCGGTTCCAAAATGGCAGATTCTCGGGCAGGTCAACAAGTTCGCGTCTATCTCCCGTTTCTGTTTCCTTGACCCAGCGGGCAACCTTTCGAAAATGGTCGAGCTGATCGAGCCCGTCGAGCACCGGCTGATCTTCGGCCTTTGTGATCCGGTAGAGACAAGCGTAGTTTGACCGGCCCTTCATATATGCGGCAGTGAACTTGGTCGGCAAGACCTTCTTGAGGAACGGGATGTCCTTTTCCATCAATTGTTCTTGGAGGTTCTTTGTCCCGGTCGAGATGATGACCCGCTTCTTTTGCCCGACCGCCGCGGCGATCGCCGGCACCAAATAGGCGAGCGTTTTCCCGGTGCCGGTTCCGGCCTCGACCATCAGGTGCTTTCGCTCCTGAAATGCATCAGCCACCTTCGACGCCATTTCTATCTGGCCCTCGCGGTATTCGTAGTTCTCGTGGAACCGGGCGATCAGGCCGTCCTGACCGAAAACCTTCTGTATCAGTTCATCTGGCATCTGGAAGGGAAAATACGTTGACTATTTCTTTACGGAGGCAGAAAATAGGAAAATTATCGTCCCGCGGATGTTTTGGTCCTATCCATCATTCCGCACCCGCAATTCGCGTATCGCACTAATGCGATTGTATTTCACGGTTCCGAACTTGTCGAAGACGGGAGCACAGACTCGCCGCCGATGGAGAAACCCGATGAATGACCGCCGCAGCCTGAACCTGAATCGTCGCCTGATCTCGAACCTTTTCGTCATTGCCCTGCTTGCCGGCATTCTCTCCGCACCTGCCTTTTTGTTCGATGCCGAAGCGACCCGCGGCGGGGCAGGATTCCTCGAACGGACCGAAAGCCACGATCCGGCATTTCCAAACTACGACATTCGGACGGACACGGCCGCACTTTCGAAAAGGACGGCATTTCGCGAAGGCTCGGGCTTATCGGCTTCGGATGTTGCAGATCTTCGCGATGGTTTTGTCCGCGGCGAGAAGAAGCTAAGTTTGGCCGTTGGGAATACACGGATCGAATACAGCACGGAATCCGGAAACCCGGAGGTCATCTCAACCGACGGCGGATTTGCTTTCAAGCCGCTCACCGCATCGGGATCGGGCAATCGTGTCGAAGCCCTGAAGGGTTTCATTGTAGATAATTCAGAGCTTTTCGGGATCGGCAGGGCCGATGTCGCGAGCCTTAAAACAGCCGCCGATTACACCAACCCCGATGGCGTGCTTTCCTTTGTAGAGCTTACACAAAAAGTCAACGGCATCCCTGTTTTTCGCGGCGAGGTTAAGGCTGCTTTCACCAAACGGAATGAGATCGTGAGGGTGATCAATAATCTTGCCCCCGGAATTGACACGTCTTCCCTCTCGGTCGAATTTGGCGACCCCGGCAATGCTATCCGGAAAGCGGCAGACCATATTGGAAGCCCATCTTTGCTCGGCGACAATCAAGTCTTTGCGGAGTCTGACACCATCTATCGTTCGGGAAACGGCGATTGGGCGACCACTGCCGAGAAGGTCTATTTTCCGGTCGAGCCCGGCGTGGCAGTTCCGGCGTGGCGAGTGCTTTTCTGGCTTCCGGTCAATGCCTATTACGTTATTGTCGATGCCGAACGCGGCGAACTACTTTGGCGGAAGAACATTGCCGAGGACCAGACCCAGCCGGCGACGTTCCGCGTCTGGAACAACCCGAACGGCGCCATCAATGTTGCCGATAGCCCATTCCCCTTTACGCCAGGGCCGGCTGCTCCAAATGGCCAGCAAGGAACGGCTTTGCCCCGCCAACTCGTTACGCTAATCGGCAATGAGCCACCATATCAGTTCAACTCGAACGGATGGATCCCGGACGGGCAAAATGAGACTGATGGAAACAACGTTGAAGCAGGACTCGACCGCGACCCGACCCAGGGAGTTGATGTGATCAACGGCAGGGCGGTCGGAAACAATCGCGTATTTGATTTTCCGTTTTCGCCCTATAATCCGAATACTGGAACTGGCGATTCCCCAACTCCGCCAGGCGAGCCGCCTTTCAACTGCGGTCAGATTCCGCAGCCGCATGCTTTTTCCGACGCGCAGAAGGCTGCCGTTACCCAATATTTCTACATCACGAATTGGACTCACGCGGCTTTCTACAGCCTCGGGTTCACTGAAGCCGCTCGAAATTTCCAGCATCTGAATTTCGGCCGCGGCGGCATAGAGGGCGACCGGCTCTCGGCCGAATCGCAGGATTGCAGCGGAAGCAACGGCGCCAATTTCGCCACGCCCGCCGACGGAACGCGACCGCGGATGCAGATGTTCATCTGGACCGGCCCGCCGGTCGATATCGACACCGCCGTTGATGCCCAGATCGTAATTCACGAATTCACGCACGGGCTTTCGAATCGGCTCCACGGAAACTCCACCGGCCTGACGACCAACATGGCAAGGGCAATGGGCGAGGGGTGGTCAGATTTTTACGCAAATGCATTATTGTCCGCTTCGGACGACCCCGCGACTGGCATTTATGCAATAGCCGGATACACGACAAATCTAATATTTACCAACTTCACGAACAATTATTACTACGGCATCCGCCGCTACCCGAAGGCAATTTTGAGCTACACCGGCGGCGTTAATAATAAGCCGCACAACGCTCTTACCTTCAGCTTCGCCAATACAAGCTGCAACCCTCGTCTATCGGAAACGGAATTCGCGTTTCCACGAGGTCCGGTCGGAACTACGACCTGCGATCAGATCCATAACATGGGCGAGATCTGGTCGGTTACGCTGTGGGAGGTCCGCTCCAGGTTCATTCAGCGTCTCGGTTTTCAGGAAGGCAATCGAAGGGTACTTCAGTTCGTCACCGACGGGATGAAGATCTCGCCGCTTGCACCGACGTTTCTGCAGGCCCGCGATGCGATCCTCGCCGCAGCTCAGGCAAGTTCGGCATCACCGGAATCGGCAGCGGATGTTGCCGACGTTTGGGCCGGCTTTGCCGCCCGCGGAATGGGCATAAGCGCCAGCATTCAGAATCAGGGCACCGGCAACAACAATACGGTCGTGACCGAGGCTTTCGATACGCCCGGCCTTACGCAAACGCCTGCTATCTCTATCGACGATTCCATCGGCAACGGCAGCGGCTTTCCCGATCCCGGCGAGCCCGTTTTGGTCGAGCTTCCGCTGACCAATAATTCCGGCGTAACGGCAAATAACGTTAGCGTGACGCTCACCGGCGGCGGCTCCGCCAATTTCGGCAACATCGGCCATACCCAGACCGTCACGCGCTCGATACCTTACACAGTTCCGTCCGCAAGCCCTTGCGGTGCCGTGATTCAACTCGAATTTCAGGTGACGAGCAGCCTCGGGCCGCAGACGTTCGCACGAACGATAACTCTTGGTGAACCGATCGTGTCCGCCACGGAGAACTTTGACGGCGTTACAGCTCCGGCGTTTCCCGCCGGATGGACAGCACAACCGGTCAGCAACGGCGTAAATTTCGTCACATCAACTTCTACTCCGTTCAGTTCGCCGAACGCAGCATTTGCGGCAAATCCTGCAACGGTCGGCGGCGGGACCGATCTGACTTCGCCAGCCTTCTCCATCAACTCGCCCTCCGCAACGGTTTCGTTCCGAAACAATTACGCGACCGAAGCGGGCTGGGACGGCGGCGTGCTTGAGATCAGCATCGGCGAAAGCGCGTTTCAAGATGTGATCACCGCCGGCGGGGCTTTCCTCCAGAACGGCTACAATGGCGTGTTGGGCGCGAACGGAGTGAACAACCCGCTCGCCGGCCGCAACGCATGGACGGGAAATTCAGGCGGCTACATTCGCTCTGTGGTGCGGCTGCCGGCGGCAGCGGCGGGGCAAAGCGTGCGGCTTCGTTGGCGATTCGGTGCAGATAACAACACAGCGGTTGTCGGTTGGTTCATCGACGACGTTGAGATAGCCGGAAATGTTTCATGCACGATCGGCGACGGCCGGGCTCCCGCTGATTTTGACGGCGATGGGCGAACAGATATTTCGGTCTTCAGGCCGAGCAATGGTGTTTGGTATCTTCAGCAGTCGACTGCGGGGTTTGCTGCCTATTCGTTTGGCATAGACGAAGACACTATCGCTCCCGGAGACTTTGACGGCGACGGACGGACCGACGTGGCGGTCTGGCGGCCCGAAAATGGAACGTGGTATCTACTTCGTTCCACCGCAGGGTTCACTGCATTTCAATTCGGAGCCCTCGGCGACATTCCGGCCGCGGCGGACTACGATGGCGACGGACGAGCGGACGTTGCGGTTTTTCGGCCCTCGACCGGTGTTTGG
Source organism: uncultured Chloracidobacterium sp. (assembly GCA_964526245.1). Lineage (GTDB taxonomy): Bacteria > Acidobacteriota > Blastocatellia > Pyrinomonadales > Pyrinomonadaceae > OLB17. Next base: position 4,614 of record CAZGLZ010000108.1, read on the forward strand.
TATGTGCTCCGAAGCTCCGGCGGCACTACCATCGTTCAGTTCGGCCAAAACGGCGATGTTCCGGTTCGTGGCGACTTCGACGGTGACGGAAAAACAGACCTTTCTGTTTACCGGAACGGCATATGGTGGATACTCAACAGCTCAGGCGGCGTTGCGGTCGAGAATTTCGGAGCCACAGGCGACATTGTCGTTGCCGGCGATTTTGATGGCGACGGCAAGACCGATCCGGCGGTCTTTCGTCCATCAGATGGCATATGGTACATCCTCCGGAGTTCGGATCGTGGCGTCACATACAAGCAATTCGGCATCTCGGGAGATATCCCCTCGCCGGGCGATTATGACGGGGACGGAAAGACGGACGCAGCGGTTTACCGCGACGGCGTCTGGCATGTTGAAAGATCGACCGGCGGTGTTTTGATCACACCGTTCGGTGTTTCCGGTGATCGGCCGGTCCCGGCTTTTGCGGGTATTAGATGAAGAAGACTTTACATGGATATAAAAAGAGATTTCCGCTGAACCTGACCAGTTCCAAGAACAAAGCTGATCTCGCTGTTCCCTGTTGACGATTGGACTCTTTTCTGTTACTTTTTAGGAACTTTTTCGCTCTTTCATTTAATTCCGAGGAAATTTCTCTAACCATTTATTTCCTCCTCGAACCTTTGCCCGTCGCCTCACTCACGACTCAGGAGTTTTCCGGCGGATTTACGTTATTTTCATATTTGCTCTGTCCTTTTACGTAAGGTAATCCCGAATGTTCCTGCCGTTATTGCGGTAGGGATTGTTCATTTCTTGTAGCTTTAGGAGGGCTTTAGATGCAGAACAGCAGTAAGAGCACCGAGACCCGGTTGGGTCTTTTGGTGAGTTTTGTCGTTCTGGCGTTGGTAGCGGCGTTGGCCGTCATTCCGACCCAGTTCGATTGGGAGGTCAGCAGTCAGGGCAAAGGCTTGACTCAACGGACCGAGAGCCATGTCGAAGGGCTCGAAAATTACGATATTCGCGAACAGCAGAAGTCGCCGGAAGTGGAACAGGCACTTCTTAAATTTCGTGACTCGGCCGGCAAGTCGGCCAGTTTTGTCGCAGATGTCCGCGATGGCTTCGCTCGCGGTGAGGAATCGCTCAAGACGCGCGTTCCCTCACTGGCGGTCGAATACAACTCGGATATCCGTATCCCCGAGGTGATCGGCCCGGATGTAAAGCAGGGAGTCAACTTCCTGACCGGCCCGGCCGCTGGTAGCCGAGTCGATATGCTCCGCAACTTCGCCAAACAGAACAGCGAGTTGATCGGTGTCAACGACGAGCAGGTCAACCAGCTAAAGGTTACGGCCGACTACACGAACCCGGACGGCGTCCTTTCGTTCGTGCATCTCGAGCAGCAGATCGACGGAGTACCGGTCTTCCGTGGAGAGATCAAGGCAGGCTTTACCAAGAGCAACGAGATCATCCGCGTTATCAACAACCTCGCACCGGGCGTTGAGTACAACTCGGTCTCGAAGAACTTCGGCGACCCGCTGCAGGCAGTAACGCATGCAGCGCGCCACATCAATGTTGACGTCTCGACACTTGACCTTTCGGTCAACGAATCGGCTTCGAGCGACAACAAGACGGTCTTTGGCCGCGGCGATTGGGCGACGACCGCCGAGCGGATGTACTTCCCGACCGAGCCGGGCGTTGTCGTTCCGGCCCATCGTGTTCTCATCTGGCAGCCGGTCAATGCGTTCTACGTGATCGTTGATGCCAACACGGGCACGATGCTCTGGCGGAAGAACATCACCGAAGACCAGACTCAGGCAGCGACCTATCAGGTCTATCGCAACACGAACGCGATGATCGATGCGGCCGACAGTCCGGCTCCGCTTTCACCCGGACCGATCGACCCGGCGCTTGGTACTCAAGGACCGTTGCTCACGCGTGCTAACGTTACCCGCATCGGCAACGAAGCACCGTACACATTCGTCAACAACGGCTGGATCACCGATGGCCAGAACATCACTGACGGTAACTTCAACGAAGCAGGTATCGACCGCGATGGCACGAACGGCGTTGACGCACCACAGCCGGGCGACACCGCTTGTCCGGGAGCAGGTTGCCGCGTATTCACCTCGGCATGGAACCCGCCGCCGGGCAACCCGGCACCGGGCGATGCTCCATTGACGGCTGCCGCACAGCGTGGCGCTGTTATCCAGATGTTCTATGTAATGAACTGGTACCAGTCGGAAATGTACCGCCTCGGCTTCACCGAGCAGGCGTTCAACTTCCAGACGGACAACTTCGGCCGCGGCGGCACGGGCAACGACCGTGTCTCGTCCGAAGGCCAGGACAGTTCAGGAACGAACAACGCAAACTTCTCGACCCCGGCAGACGGCGGCCGCGGAAGAATGCAGATGTTCATCTGGACCGGTCCCGATCCGGATCGCGATGGTACCGCCGACGCGGATATCATCATCCACGAAGTAACGCACGGCCTTTCGAACCGCCTTCACGGCAACGCATCGGGCCTCTCAACGAACATGGCCCGCGGAATGGGTGAGGGCTGGTCGGACTTCTATGGCCATGCAATGCTCTCAGAACCGACGGATCCGGCAAATGGTGTTTACACCACTGGCGGATATTCGACGCTCGCGGTCACCTCGGGCTTTACCGGTAACTTCTATTACGGTATTCGCCGTTACCCGAAGGCACCGCTTCAGTTCACGGGCGGCGTCAACAACAAACCGCACAACGCGTATCGCTTCAGCGATATCAACGCTGGCTGCGCAACCCGATTCACGACGGACAACTTCGCATTCAATCGCGGCCCGATCGGCTCTGCGACTTGCGATCAGGTCCACAACATTGGTGAGATCTGGAGCTCGATCCTATGGGAAGTTCGTCACAGGATGATCACCCGACTTGGCTGGGCGGACGGCAACCGCAAGACCCTTCAGTGGGTTACAGACGGTATGAAGCTTGCTCCGCTTGGACCGACGCTCGTCTCCGAACGCAATGCGATCCTCGCAGCAGTTCAGGCAAGCGGAACGCCGGCTGACCTTGCCGACTTCTGGGCGGGCTTTGCGGCTCGTGGCCTTGGCTTTAGTGCTCAGGTGATCAGTGCTTCGCCGGCGAACGTCGTCGATGGCTTTGACCTTCCGCAGCTTGGAGCAGGCGGTGGTGCAGCGGTGACCTCAGGCAACAACCTGATCGAACCGAATGAGTGCAACACGCTCAACATTCCGCTGAACAATAATTCGGCAGAAGCGGCGACGGGCATCACGGCAGTTCTTTCGTCGAACACACCGGGCGTTACGATCTCGCAGCCGAATTCGGCCTATCCGGACATTCCGGCAGGCGGAACCGGTGTGATGAACACGACCCCGTATCAGGTCTCGACCGCAGATACGCTGGCGTGCTTCACCAACATCAGCCTTACGCTGACAGTAACGTACTCGGGCGGCGGCGGCGGTTCCCCGGGCCAGTTCCAGTACACGCTTCCGGTCGGTCAACAGGGCAATACCTATGTTGCCACTCCGGGAACCGGTACCGCTCCTGGCGACCCGAACAACCGTACGCTTGTGGCAGGTACGCAGGTTGACGATTCACCGTCGACCACGCTTCCGCTTCCGAGCGGCTGGACCTCGTCGGTCTATGGCACAGCGGTTACCTCGCTCAGTATCGGTGCGAACGGCATGCTCCAGATCAACGGCACTTCGCCCACGACGTTTGGCAACACGGCCTTGCCGCATACTGCCGCACCAGCCGGGCCGCGTATCTTCCCGTTCTGGGATGACCACATTATGACGGCTGCACGCGGTGCGGGTCTCGGCGTTTATACTGAGACGATCGGAACCGCTCCGAACCGGCAGTTGATCATCGAGTGGCGAGCACAGCACTTCAACGGTGGTGTAAACGAGAATATGATGACCATCAATCATGCCTTGGTGCTAAATGAGGGTTCAGCTAATTTCTCGGTTTACTACACCCTGACCGGTGCCGGTGGACAAGCAAATGGTAGTTCTGCAACCGTTGGCGTACAAGCCACGAACGGTGGAACAGAGCTGACCCAGTTCTCCTTCAACCAGGGCGTTATCATGCCTGGTATGAAGATCGACTGGACGCTTCCGGCAGGAACCTGTAATCAGGGACCGGGCGGCTGCGGAGCAGTTCCGAGCGGCGATGCACGAGCTGACTTCGATGGCGACGGCAAGACTGATATTTCGGTCTTCCGTGGTAGCGAAGGCAACTGGTACCTGAACCGTTCGACGGCAGGCTTCCAGGTTCTCAACTGGGGCATCTCGACCGACGCTCTCGCTCCGGCGGACTACGACGGTGACGGCAAGACCGACACTGCGGTGTTCCGCGGAACGGCGACCGAGGGTGCGACCGATTTCTACATCCTCAACAGCAACGGCTTCACCTTCTCGGGCTATGCCTGGGGAACCGTTGGCGATCAGCCTGTCGTGGCCGACTATGACGGCGACGGAAAGGCGGATGTAGGTATCTATCGTCCGTCGGACGGTACCTGGTACATCATCCTCAGCTCGAACGGAGCCAATGTGATAGTCAACAATCCGGGTACGACTCCGGTCCCGGCTGACTATGACGGCGACGGCAAGGCTGACGGTGTGATCTACACCAACGGTAACTGGGTCGGCACCAGCTCGACCGGAAACCCGATCAACATCCCTTGGGGCCAGGCAGGCGATATCGCTACGCCGGGCGACTTCGATGGTGACAACATCGTCGATCAGGCGGTCTTCCGTCCTTCGACCGGTGTCTGGTATATCCGGCAGAGCAGCAATGGCCAGCCTTCGATCGTTCCCTTCGGAACCAATGGCGACCTTCCGGTCGTTGGTGATTACGATGGCGACGGCAAGGACGACATTGCTATCTATCGCAACGGCCAGTGGTGGATCAATAACTCCGGCGGCGGTGTGACGATCGCGAACTTCGGTATCGCGACCGACAAACCGGCTCCGGCCTCCGCTAATCCGTAAACCAACAAGGGCGGACCCGCTCCGCCCTTTAACCCCTTTACCGAACCGCCGCTCTTTTTCAAGGGCGGCGGTTTTTTGTGGCGTTTCGCCGTCACACCCATTACAATCAGGTAATTGTCGAACTTTTCCCCAAGCGAATCCGTCTAAACCAGACATTGGTCTAACAAAGGGAATGAAACAATGAACTTATCTCGATACCGCTCGATATTCCTGCTTCTCCTCGTCGGCTTCGTCATCGCCTCGGCCGTGGCTCTTCGCTTGATCCCGGGCGATAATGTCCGAGCCTCGTCGCAGGGCCCGACACCCGGGCATACCAATGCACCCGGTGAGACGAACTGCACCGCTTGCCATACGGAGTTTCCGGTAAATAGCGGTACGGGAAATGTCCGGATTTCGGGCATTCCGAAGAACTACAGGCCCGGGCAGCAGATCCCGGTTACCGTAACCGTCACACAAAGCGACGGCGTGATCTGGGGCTTTCAATTAACCACGATCGATCGAACAGGCGAGCGGATCGGAGCATACACGCTACCCGCGGGTACCCCGCCTCAGCTGCAGATTGACAACGGAGCGATAGGCGGGCTTCAGAGGCGTTACGTGGCCCACACAAGCGAAGGGACGGCCTCGCCGGTATTCGGATCAAAAACTTGGACATTTACATGGACGGCCCCGGCTACGCGGGTTGGCAAGGTAGACTTCTTTGCCGCCGGTAATGCCGCAAACAGCGACGGAGGGCCGAATGGCGACCAGATCTACACGACCGCCGTTTCGACGCTATCGGGCTCGGGTGTGGCGAATTTCGACACGGACTATACAACCGATGTTTCGGTCTTCCGCCCATCTGACGGCACTTGGTATGTTCTCCGCAGCTCCGATGACGGTTTCGAGGCCGCTCAATTCGGCTCGGCCGGTGATGTGATCGTTCCCGGCGACTACGACGGCGACGGTGAAGCCGACCTTGCCGTTTGGCGGCCTTCAAATGGCGTCTGGTATATCCAGGGAAGCGGCGGCGGCCTGACCATCGTCCAGTTCGGAGCCGATGGCGACGTTCCGGTTGTTGGAGACTACGACGGTGACCTGAAGAGTGACCTTGCGGTCTGGCGTCCTTCGACCGGTGTTTGGTACATCTTCCGCAGTTCCGATCAGGCTTACGACGTTCGCCAGTTTGGTATCTCGACCGACAAGGTGGCCCAAGGTGATTTCGACGGCGACGCGAAGACGGACATCGCGGTCTATCGCCAGTCGAACGGAACGTGGTACGTTTGGCGAAGCAGCGATCAGGCCGTTTCGTTCGTCCAGTTTGGCCAGGACGGCGATATGCCGGTCCAATCAGACTACGACGGCGATGGCCGGGTTGACCGGGCGGTTTATCGGCCCTCAAACGGCGTCTGGTATATGCTTCGCAGTTCGGAAGGGTTTGGTGCGGTCCAATTCGGAATCGCGACGGACGTCCCCGTTCCCGGTGATTATGACGGCGACGGCAAGACCGACAATGCGGTTTACCGCGAGGGAATTTGGTTCATCTACCGCAGCTCCGACCAAGGATTTGATGTCCGGTCGTTCGGCATCGCGGGTGACAACCCGATCCCGTCCGGCTACATCGCCAGATAGGCAATGCAAAAAACAAGAGCCCGGCAGGCATTACCGTTGCCTGTCGGGCTCTTTTTAATACGGAAGAAACAGTTCTACCGTGACGGTCTTCGGGATAACTCCCAAAGCCTGTTTACGGTTTATCGGCTGGTGCCGGCTGCTGCGTCACCGGAAGGACCGGCACACCATTGAGTGCCGGATTCTGAGCCGGACGCTGCTGCTCGGAATTCGATTCCGGATTGCCGAGCGGCACTGGCTGAATGACCGTAGCTGACGGTCGGGTACCCGAGGAACCTGTCACCGCCGGGAAGTCCGGACGATAGATCCGAGGCGTGATGAAGAACAGGATCTCGTTCGTATTTCGCTGAACTCCCTTTCTCTTAAATAGATTACCAAGGATCGGTATCCGCGAGAGGCCCGGTGTACGGTCCTGGCTTTCACGTTCGTCGTCAAAGAGAACACCGCCAACAACCGTTGTTCCGCCGTCCGGCACAGTTACCTGCGACTGCATCCGCTGCGTATTGATGGCCGGAGGAGCACCGGCGACCGTTGAGGCCGTCGAGCTGTTTTCGGCAAGTACTTCGAGAACGATCGTGCCGACATCCGTGATCTGCGGGGTGATCTCGAGTTTGAGCGGTACGTCGATATACTCGGTGGTCGCAACCGCGTTGCCGCCTGCAGCCGCACCGGGCTGAATGGTCGTGATCGGGATCTGCGTCTTGCTCTCGATGATCGCCGGGCGATTGTTAAGAGCCGTGACACGCGGTGTGGCAATGATCTTTGCCTGCCCCTGCTGTTCTCCGGCAGTGATCAGCATATTGATCTGTGC
>CAZGLZ010000109.1:0-11958 GCA_964526245.1 uncultured Chloracidobacterium sp.
ACACTCGGCATCGAAGAGGAATTCCAGATCGTCGATCCGCACACACGGGAACTAAAATCTCATGTTTCTGAGATCCTCGATGAGGGCAAGCTGCTGCTCGGCGAGAAGATCAAGCCGGAGATGATCCAGTCGATGATCGAGGTCGGGACGGGCGTTTGTGCCAATATTCAGGAAGCCCGCGAGGATATCACAAAGCTCCGGTGCATAATCTCGGGCCTTGCCAAGCGAAAGGGAATGGCCATCGTCGCGGCCTCGACGCACCCTTTCTCAAAGTGGTCTGAGCAGGAGATCTACGAAGGCGACCGGTACAAGCTGCTGGTCGATGAACTGCAGATGGTCGCCCGCAGCCTGCTGATCTTCGGCGTTCACGTCCACGTGGCGGTCGAGGACCTGGACCGGCGGATCAACATAATGAACGCGGCCCGCTATTTCCTTCCGCACGTACTTGCGATGACGACCTCGTCGCCGTTCTGGCTCGGGTTCAACACGGGGCTCAAATCGTACCGCTCCGAGGTCTTCAAGAAATTCCCACGAACTGATATCCCCGACCATTTCGAGTCGTTCCAGCAATACCAGCGTTACGTCGATCTGCTGATCAAGATGAACTGTATTCAGGACGGGACGAAGATCTGGTGGGACGTAAGGCCGCATTGCAAATTCCCGACGCTCGAGTTCCGTATTTGCGACATCCCGACGCGGGTCGATGATACGATCGCGGTAGCCGCACTCTTTCAGGCGATCGTCGCAAAGCTCAATGTGCTGATCGACAAGAATCTCGGGTTCCGGCTTTATCATCGCCGGCTGATACAGGAGAACAAGTGGCGGGCGGTCCGATATGGGCTGGACGGTAAGCTCCTCGACCTCGGCAAGCAGAAAGAGGTGCCGGTAAAGGACCTGATCCGCGAGTTGCTCGATTTTGTTGACGATGTGCTTGATCCGCTCGGCTCGCGGAAAGAGGTCGAGCATATCCATACGATGCTCGAACGCGGCACGTCGGCAGATAAGCAGTTGAAGGTCTATGAAGAAACGGGCGGCGACTTCAATGCTGTCGTCGATATGCTGATGGTCGATACGCTCGAGAACGTTCCCGAGCACTGTTTCGACTAAGAACTAACCCAATTTCGATCAAAATGAGCGGATAGCTGGAATAACTCCGGCAATCCGCTTTTTCTTTCTAAGAGGATGTTGTGCATTCAATAAAAATGCACAACAATGTTGACACCGACGGAGAATCAGTGTTAGATATTTGTTGGGACATTGTGTCCCGGCGTCTTTCACTATCCCACCTTCCGTTACAGCCGTTCCTGGAGGCAAGCGTTCCGATGAAAAAACGAATTACGGGTCCCGAAGCGGGCGTCTCGGTTATCGAACTTCTGATCGTCCTTGTGATCGTGGTCATTTTGGTGACCATTGCCGTTGCTCAATTTGGCACGTCCGGACAGAATCTTGAGCGACAGAACATATCACGCGAATTCAAGATCAGTCTTGAGCGTGCGAGATACGACTCTATCAAGCGAAGGGCGAGCGAGTGCACGGATCAATCGCGCGTAGTGATCGAAAGCCAGACGCGGTTCAGCCTTGTAACGGATATGAACCAGAACGGAACGCTCGAGCCGGATTCGGAAACGCGTGTCATCGATTTTCTTAATCGCGGACCGGTACAGCTATTGGCATCGGGAATTACCTATCCGACCGTGATCCGGTTTGACCACCGCGGTAATTCTTCGACCGGCGACTGCGGAGCCGAGACCGGCGTCGGTATCGGATTTGTTTTCTGCAACGGGCCGTGCACGCTCGATTCGGCGGGCCCGCTTAATTCAAGTATTGTCTTTGTCTCGCCGACCGGCACGACCGCGATGCTCGCGGGCGGAGAAACTCTCCCCGATTTTGACGCACCGGACGTAACGGCGATCGACGGGGCGATCGAAGTGAACCCGAACCTTGCGGTCTGGTATCCGGAGACGGTGAGTTCGCCGTCGCCATCACCGCTGCCATCGATCGATCCTACGCCGTTGCCGACGATCGACCCGACGCCGCTTCCGACGGTGAGCCCGCTGCCGACGGTGAGCCCGCTGCCATCGCCTTCCGCGACGCCAACGCCGGTTGCGTGCACATACGGGCAGAGGCCTTCGACAAACAACTGCACCTGCATCTCGCCGATGTGGATACGAAACAATGGCAAATGCCAGTGAGCCAGTAATGAGAACTAGGATGTTGCTATGACCCTCCGAAACAAGATCAGAAACACAGCCACGGCCGGGCAAACCGACAAAACGGAGTCTGGCTTTACGCTCATCGAGGTGGCGGTCGCAATGCTCGTCATCATGATCGCACTGCTCGGCGTGTTCGTGACCTTCACGTGGGCGATCACCTACAACGCCGGCAACAACTCGCGTGCGCAGGCCCTGGCCGTGCTGCAGGAAGAAGTTGAGCGGCTTCGTTCGCTGAAGTTCACGCCGAGCTTTACCGATGCGGACCTGGCGGGCGGAACCCGAGCTCCGCGGATAGTCGTTTCGCCGAACGGCGGTACCTTCGGCGTTCGCGTAGAGGTTGACGACGACCCGGCAACTGCGGGAACGCAGATCGATGCAAACTCGCCGCTGAAAGAGATCCGGGTCGCGGTCCGGCTTGAGCGGCCGAGCCCCGGTTGGCAGGCGGCGGTTCCGGCCACGGTAATAATGAGGCGTGTGAGGTCAAACTGATATGAAGCAACGACCCGAAAAGAAAAAGCAAGCCGGTTTCTCGCTGATGGAGCTTTTGGTCGCGATGACGATCATGATGGTCCTGCTCGGCATCGTTGCGACCCTTATGTCGCGTTCGATGAGCATCCGGACCCGCGAGAGCCGAAGAACGGACGCACTTACGTCCGCCCAGGCGGCGCTGAACGTTATGTCCCGCGAGATCTCGAACGCCGGGTTCGGCATTTACAAGGACGATCCGCGGATAGCGAACAACGGTCTGATCCCGGAGGATTCGACCGAGAACCGCATACACTTTCGGACAAATATCACGAATTCGGGCTATCAGTCCGACCCGAGCAGCACGACCGTGCTTTCGACGAGCGATCCAGGCGAGGATGTGACGTACTTTTTTGACGCCGCAACGGACTCGATCGTCCGCTACGACCCGAACGCGACACCTACAACATCGGTGATCGTTAACCGGATCAGTAACGTCCGGTTCCGCTATTTCAATTACGTCGGTGACAGCTCGACGCCTACTATTTCGACAACGCCTACGGCAGATACCGGCCGGGTACAGATAAACGTAACGGTTCAGATGGATCCGGTCGTCGGCCAGCCCGATGACCAGGTGTCTTTCACCTCCGAGGTAACGCTTCGGAATTCGGCCTATATGCTGAGGCAATACTAGGCCGCGTCCAAGAGAAGGAGAACGACAATGAACGCTGAAAAGAGAATAGAAAAACGCGATAGAAAAAATGAACGCGGGGCAGCGATGGTAATGGCCCTGCTGATCTCTTTTCTTCTGCTTGTGGCGAGTGCGGGCCTCTTGCTCGAATCCTCGACCAACACGCAGAACGTGACCGACGCAACGGCCGAACAGCAGGCCTATAACGCGGCCGAGAGCGGAATACAGCAAGCGGTCAGCGTTCTTCGCGGAAACTCCGTCCCGGTGCCGCTGCTTGATGCTACGAAGCCGGCGACGGATCCGGCAAACCTGATCAATTTCACCAAGGCCCTTACGGACGCCACATCGAATCATCCGTCAGACACCAACGGCAATGCCCGGCTCTCGCGTTGGATCAACTACAACGGCAGCGGGCGGTCAAGGGTCGAGATGGGGCCGGGAAACCAGTTCGCGTACGACCTTGAGATCACCGACCCGGACAACACAGGAACCGTTGTATCTTATGAAACAACAGGACGTATCTTCGATTCGGACGTGGACAACCAAATGCGGCGAACCTACGGTTCCGGTGGGAACACGGTTACGATCACTTATGTGCCGACAACGGTCACGAATCTCGATGTGAGTTCCGGTGCGGCGATGACGAATTTTGGTTCGTTTCGGGTCGAGATCCGCGGAAGCGGTGCAGTGATACCGGCATTCAACCGCTTTGAGATCCTTACCAAGATGACGCGTCCGTATCCCGGTAGGCGTGTGATCCGCGGCTTCATCGAATCAGGAAACCGAACGAACGACCAGCCGCCGCTGATCATCTTTGATGCTCAGACCTTCACGGTGCAGGGAAGTGTGGTCAACCTCCAGTTCGATTGGGGGTCGCCGCAGAATGTTTCGATCCTTGGGCCGCCACAGCGATATGGCTACGAGGCACGGTTGAATAACGGTGTCAGCGTCGTTCGCGGTTCGATGACCTCGCCGGAACCAAAGCGATTGCTGGTTCGCTCCACCGGGTTCGGCCCACGCGGTTCGAGCAAGGTGCTCGAGGCGATAATCCAGAAGGACTTCTTTGACGGCCTTTCGGCCCCGGCAACGCTGACGCTGGTCGGCCCACCGAGCACTGCGAGCCCGAGCACGACGTTCACCTTTAACCCAGGTAGTTCGAACGTGACGGTCTATTCAGGTGTGGACGCCGTTTCGACGGATATTATTCCGCCGATCGGCACGATCAACAACACGAATCTGGACGTTGTTGAGGAATCGGTCGATGGGCAACCGCCGCACCCGTTCAACGGAACGGTTATCGGTGCCCCGACCAACGTGTCGCAGGAAATGCCGGATTGGCTTACATCGCCATATAACCTCGATGTTGCGGTCCGTTCGCTCTACAACGTTGCTAACGCTTCGGGACGATATTTCCCGAGTGGTACGCAACCGACGACGTTCGGTAACAATGCAACAGCGCAGGGCATTACGTTCTGTGACGGCAACTGCGAACTGAGCGGCGCCGGCGGCGGCATCATGGTCGTCACCGGAACGCTAACGCTGCGCGGAAACTTCAACTTTAATGGCTTGATCCTGGTAACCGGACAGGGTGGAGTGACGCGAAGCGGCGGCGGTAATGGTACGATCCAGGGCAATATGGTAATTGCTCCCTATGTTCACAGCGCGATCTCCGACGACACCAATCCGGAACCGTCGGCGACATTCCTCGCACCGCAGTACGACCTCTCGGGCGGCGGTAACTCGACGATAGTTTATAACTCGCGGAGCGTTGCCGGCGGGCTGGTCGCGGTCAGCAACTTCGTTCTTGGCATCGCTGAGAAGTAGAACTCATTGCGAACAAAAATAAATGGGCGGCCTCAGAACGGGGCCGCCTTTTTTCATTTTGAATTTAGCCTATCGATGCTGCTTTGCAAGCTTGAGGAAATTTTCGAAGAGGATGCGGCCGTCGCGGGATTCGTTGGGGTGTTCCCAGCGGGTCGGGTTCTTTGACCAATCTTCGAACGACTTCTCGAGGTGAAACTGAACGCAGTAGATCATCTGCCCATCGGACCGCTTGACCATCATCTGGTTGCGGCAGAGGTAAGAGCTGGCAAGCAGATGAAAGCCCTCGGGCACGCCCATTACCTGCACGCCGTGGTTCTGCCAAACGCGGAGGACGTCGCTCTCTTTGGTGTAGTCCTGCCAAACGCCGGACATCGTGTCGTCGATGCCTTCGAAGATCGGGTCCGAGCGGTCGGTGATCTTGACGAAGCGATATTGATACTCGACGAGGCGGTCGGTGCGCTTTTCGTAGAGTTCGAGGCCATCGAGCGTTTTGAGCTCGGAGCCGAAGGCGACGCCGACGAGCTGATGGGCTCCGCAGATGGCAAGCACCGGGATCTTTGTCTTGTGGATGAACTCCGTAAAGCTTTCGATGTGGTCGGGATTGTAATAATCGAAGTCGCTGAACGTGCCGCTGAGGACGATCGCCTCGGGGCGAAAATCCGCTACGGCCCGGGCGATCTCAGAGAGATGCACGGTCGTCGATTTCGGCGCACGGACAAGCCGGATGACGTTCTGTGCGATGTTGTTGGTCGCCATTCCGGAGACCTTGCGTTCGAACCGAAGCCGCGAAGGGATCGACTCCTGCCATTCCTCGTGTGCCAGCGGTGAGAGGTCGCTTTCATACCGCAGCAGATTGTTGACGATCAGGACGCGGGCGCTGTCGATGGTCTTTTCGATCGGCTCGTAGAGACAGAAGGTGCGGTTCCCGTAAGGAAACGGCAACTCCTCTCGGACGGCGGTTTGGCGAACGGCATCGAACATAATCGTTATCGCAAAATGAACTGTTCCCTAACCCGTAACGCCGGGTTACGAACAATTTGATGATTATATCAGTCTTTCCTTTGCTTGGTCGAGGTGTCAAAGAGCGGCATGAGTTCGCCGGAGCCGATCTTTGCGATCTCCGTCCGCATTTCGCGGATCAGGGCGGCACGCAAGCGGCCGGCCGATTGGGGCGAAAGCCCTGTCGCGGCCAAGGCCAGTTGCCGCTCGGTCACGGCCCATGCGCTTTCGAACTCGTCCGCCAGGTCGGGGATCTGTGTGATGTCGTAAGGGACGGCGACCTTGCGGCAGCCGAGCCGGGCAAAGACGGCCAGATAGCGGGCGACGGGACGCGTCGGGCAAGGAACGCGGACGCGGCCGGCCTTGAGTTCGCAGCCGAGCAGAGTGTCCATTATCTCGGGCGACGACTCGCGTTCGGCGATGTCCATTTCAAAGGCACGCGTCCGGAGCGGGCGAACGCGGTCCGCATAGATCTGCGGGATCCAGCATTCGCCGATTGCCTCTCGGATCTCTGCAACTCCTGTCATCTGCCAAACCGGGTACCTGAATTTAAAATAGAAAAGCCGGACGCGGCCGCAAATGCGACCGTTTCCGGCAGTTTCCGACTACCTTTGCGAAACGGCCTCGGCGATCGGTTGCCGGCTGAAGCGTTCGATGACGCGGTTGCCGAAGATGCCGAAATAGAACGTGCCGATAACGGTAACGAGGATCACGGCGGCGAGAGCCGAAGGAATTCGCGGCTCGACCCACTCGGTCGCACGTTCCTTGAAGAACATTACGACGATCATCCGCAGATAATAGTAAGCGGAGATCGCGGTATTGATGACGGCGGCGACGACCATAACGGTCAGTAGCGGGTTATTTGCCTCAAGTGCCGGCCGGAAGACGAGCACCTTGCCGATAAAGCCCGCGGTCAGCGGCAGCCCGAGCAGGCTGAGCATAAAGAGCGAAAGCGTAAAGGAAAGGGCGGGCGACTTGAAGCCGATGCCGTTGAAGTCCTCGAACTCGGTGCGGCGATCGTTCTTTTGCCCGAGCAGCGTGATGATGGCAAATGAGCCGATGTTCGCGACCGCGTAAGAAAGCATATAGAACGCGACGGCGGCGATCGCAGCATCGCGGTTCGATTGGCTCGCGGCGACGCCCGCTCCGACAAACCCGACGAGGGCGTAGCCGGCATGAGCGATCGACGAATACGCAAGCATGCGCTTGACGTTATTCTGCATTATCGCCGCGACGTTGCCGACCGTCATCGTTGCGATGGCCATGACGGCAAGAGCGGTCGTCCAGGAATAGTTGAGATATCCCGCGGCCTCAAGCCCGCCGACCACCGGAAAGCCGATGACGAATATCCGAAGGAACGAGGCGAATGCCGCAGCCTTCGGCCCGGCGGCCATAAAGCCTGTGATCGGCGACGGAGCACCCTCGTAAACGTCCGGTGTCCAGACGTGGAACGGAGCGGCTGCGACCTTGAAACCGAAGCCGACGACGAGCATCGCCGCACCAACGAGAAGAAGGGCGGGGATGTTCGGGTCGGCGGCCTTGGCGGCGATCTCGGTGATGTTCATCGTTCCGGTCGCTCCATAGACCAGGGCCATTCCATAGAGCAGAAATGCCGAGGCGAGAGAACCGAGGATGAAATACTTCATCGCGGATTCGTTCGACTTGAGGTCCGACTTGCGGAGGCCGGCCATTACGTAGGTCGCGATGGAAAGCGTTTCGAGGCCGAGGAAAATGACGACGAGGTCATTGCCCGAGGACATCAGGAGCATCCCGAAGGTCGCAAAGAGCAGAAGGGCGTGATATTCGCCGCCGGGGACGTCCTCGCGTTCGATCCAGACGGTCGAGACAAGAATGGTCAGCGCCGCCACGAGCAAAAAGACGACCGAGAAGCTCAGGCGGAGGCTGTCGTGAACGATCATTCCGCCCCAGGCCGAAGCCGGGACCGAGCCGCCGGGCCAGATCAACGCTATCGAGATGGCTGCGGCCGCGATACCGATGAGCGACATCGTGCCGGTTATCCCGCGGTTCTTCGGGAAAAAGCAATCGTAGAGCATCACGACGACGCCCGTGATCGCGATGATGATCTCCGGCAGGATGATCGCAAGATTTACATTCGGGTCAGACAATTGCATACAAAATTTCGGGGGCCGTTATTCCTTTTCAAAGGTCTCGACCACTTCGACCGTTCCGCCGGCCTGCTTTACAACTCGCTCCTGAATGGCAACGACCGCATCACGCGAGCGGTCAAGGAACGGACGCGGGTAAACGCCCATGAAGACCATCAGGAAAAGAAGCGGGATCATCAGGCCGATCTCGCGAGGCGTCAGGTCCGTCAAGCCGCGGTTCTTTTCATTTGTCACCTTGCCGAAGAAGACCCGCTGGATCATCCAGAGCAGATAAACGGCGGCGAAGATGACGCCGGTTCCGGCGGCCATAGTCGCGATGTAGTTCCAGTTAACGGTCGCGGTGACGGCGAGGATCGAGGACTTCCACATCCCGATCATGATCATGAACTCGCCGACGAAGCCGTTAAGGAACGGCAGGCCGACCGAGGACATCGCCGTGATGACAAAGAACGTTGCGTAGAGCGGCATTACGTTCGCAATGCCGCCGAATTCGCTGATCTCGCGGGTGTGCCGGCGTTCGTAAATGAAGCCGACGAGCAGGAAGAGTGCACCGGTCGAGATGCCGTGGTTGAGCATCTGGTAAAGAGCGCCCTGCATTCCCCATTCGGTGAACGAGAACATACCCAAAATGACAAAGCCCATGTGGGCAACCGACGAATAGGCGACGAGCCGCTTTACGTCCGGCTGGACCATCGCAACGAGGGCACCATAAATGATGCCGATGATCGCCAGGATGATAAAGATCGGGGCAAGCTCGCGGGCCGCATCCGGAAAGAGCGGAAAATTGAACCGCATCAGGCCGTAGGTTCCCATCTTGAGCAGAACGGCAGCAAGGATCACGGAGCCCGCCGTCGGTGCCTCGGTGTGTGCATCCGGAAGCCACGTGTGGAACGGGAAAAGCGGCACTTTGATCGAGAACGCGAGAGCGAACGCGATGAAGAGCAGCAGCCCGGTCGATGCCGAGAAGGCGAGCGTTCCGGATTCGATAGAGCCGAGGAGCGTTACGAAATCGAACGTGCCGACGCCGGTCGCCTGCTGATGCATGAAGTAAAGTGCGATGATCGCAACGAGCATCAGGAGGCTGCCGACCGCCGTAAAAATGAAGAACTTGACCGCGGCGTAAATGCGGTTGGCTCCGCCCCAGATGCCGATCAGGAAGAACATCGGGACGAGCGAGGCCTCAAAGAACAGATAAAAGACCAGCAGGTCAAGCGAGACGAAAACGCCGATCATTGCGCTCTGCAAAAGCAGCAGGAACGCGTAAAACGCCAGCGGCCGCTTCTCGACGGCATGCCATGTCGAGATGATGGCGATCGGCATTATGAACGTCGTCAGGATAACTAGCCAGAGGCTCAAGCCATCGACGCCGACGTGGTAATTCGTGTTGATCGCCTCGATCCACGGAACGTTCTTGACGAACGAGAAACCGCCCGCCTTCGTTCCGCCCTCGCCGAGCAGCAGGAGCGAAAGAAGGAAGATCACCACCGTGATGGCGAGCGTGACCCACTTGAGATGCTCTTCCTGCTTCCAGAACATCTGATGGGCGATAAGGCCCACCGCGCCAAAGACCGGCAGCAGGATCAGAAGGGTCAAAAGATTTTCAGATACAAAGTCCATTACAGTTTTTTCCGGCGTTTATTACTGTTCGTCCGGGTAAAGGTCTTCAAGTTTTATCCAGCCCCGCGTCGTGCGGCCGGCAGAGTTCGTGTATTTTACGTCGGCCCAATCGCCGCGGCGGGCCATGACAACAACAAGGTCGTCCTTGACGATGAACGCACGCTCGCGGGAACTCGCCTTTGCTTCCTTATGAAAGAAGGCCTGCGGCGAACGGACCCAACCGGCGGCGATCCAATCTCCGGCAGCGGTCAGTTCGAACCGCTGGCCGTCTTCCGAAGAGATATCCGGAGCGACCATCCCGCAACCGCCGTGGGCCTCATTAAGCCGCAGGAGCACTCCGCCCGAAACGGCGATCAGCTTGCCAAAGATCAGCTCGGCCGGGCTGTTTGGATGCCACGTCACAACCGTGTATTCGCCATCCGCGGAAGGCTCCGCCTGAAGCAGAAAACCGCAGGTGAATCGCGGCTTGCCCTCGTCCTCAACGCCCAGAGCTTCATAGAAATGCCCGGTGAGACGGCCTTTTGCATCCTTGCCGATGGTCAGGCTGCCGTATTCGCCGCTTTTGACCGACTGAGCAGCAGCGGCCGAGGCCGCGACGGCAAACAATACAACGGTCAGGATGGTTCGAAAAAAGGCCATAAACCAAAAACTATCCGATCAGCTTGTAGCCGTAGTAAACAAAATAACCGAGCACGAGGATCGCGCCGCCGATAATGAACGCGGCGTAACCGCGGACAAAGCCGCCCTGAATATTTCGGGCGATGCCGCCGAGCTCGGAGACGAAGCTGCCGATGCCGTTGACGATGCCGTCGATGAATCCGAGGTCAAAGCCCTTCCACAAAGTGTTGGTCGAGAGCCGCGTGAGCGGATCGACAATATAGCCGTTGTAAAGCTCGTCGAGCCGCCATTTGTCCTCGAGTATCTTCGGCATCTTCCGGAGCGGGTTGTTGCGGAAAAGCGCAAAACCGATGGCGATGCCGACGGCGGCGAGGACGGTCGAAAGCAAAGCGAGCCACCGCTCGGTGCTGACGGCCTCGGGCGAATGAGCCTTGGCATTCTCGCGAGCCTTTTCTGCGGCCGGTGTTTGGACCTCTGCGACGACGGGCTCGAGCGTGTGCTCGAAAACGTTTGCGTCCTTAACGCCAACAAGCGAACTCATCGCATACGGAATGCCGACCAATCCGCCGACGGTCGAAAGAAACGCCAGAACGATGAGCGGGACGGTCATCACCCACGGCGATTCGTGCGGCTTGAAGTCCGGCGGAAGTGCGTGGTGGTGCTCGTCGTCATCGTCGGCATGAGCGTCTGCGTGAGCATCGTGCCCGTGGCCGTGTTCGTCGGCATGAGCGTCGTGGCCGTGATGCTCTTCGCCGGGCAGCACTTCATGGAAACGCTCTTCGCCCCAGAATGTCATCACCATCATCCGCGTCATATAGATGGCGGTCAGGATGGCGGTAACGACCGCGACGCCCCAGAGGATCTCGTTGCCGGGGAAGTAGCCGTTCTGGAAATATTTGTCAGCGGCAAAGGTCTTGTAAAGTATCTCATCCTTTGAGAAAAAGCCCGCCCAGATCGGGATGCCGGCGATGGCGAGCCAGCCCATCACCATCGTGATGAAGGTGATCGGCATATATTTTTTCAGGTTGCCCATCCGCCGCATGTCCTGCTCGTGGTGCATTCCGTGGATGACGGAACCGGAGCCGAGGAAGAGCAGGGCCTTGAAAAAGGCGTGCGTCATCACGTGGAAGATCGCAACGACGAAGGCTCCGACGCCCGCGGCAAGGAACATAAAGCCGAGCTGCGAGACGGTCGAATAGGCGAGCACTTTCTTGATGTCGTTTTGGGCGATGGCGATGGTCGCGGCAAAGATCGCGGTCGCGGCACCGATAACGGCGATGATCCACATCGCGGTCGGCGAGAGCTGATAGATGGCGTTCGAGCGGACGACGAGATAGACGCCGGCGGTGACCATCGTCGCGGCGTGGATGAGTGCCGAGACGGGCGTCGGGCCGGCCATCGCGTC
>CAZGLZ010000110.1:0-11548 GCA_964526245.1 uncultured Chloracidobacterium sp.
CCATTCACGTGAGGAGGCCTCGGCGGCGTCGCTGCATTTATTTCTATCGAGATCAATCATCGAAAGTGAATTCACAAAGAGCCCGCGGCTATTCCATTCCGGGCGTTAGGCCTTTTCGGCCAGTATCTCGCGATAAAGGGCCTCGGTCGCATCGAGCATTTTATCGAGCGAGTATTTTTGCTCGGCGCGGAGTTTGGCGGCCGCGGCGGCTTCCATCCGCTCGAGGTCTCCGGTGAGATAGCGAACAATTGCGCGAGACATCTTGATCGGATCGCGAACCGGAACGAGCTGCTCGGTCTCGCCGAGAAGTTCTTTAGCCCCTTCGGTTTCGGTCGCGACGACGGCCACGCCAAAGGCCATCGCCTCAAGGATCGCGAGGCCGAAGCTTTCGCTGTGAGAAGGCGAAACGAAAAGATCGATGGCGGCGAAAAACTCGGACGTGTCCTCAAGCCAATCGAGCCAGAGAAAACGCTCCTCCATTCCCATGACGGAGGCCAGACGCTTGAGCTCGCGGCGAAAGCGGCCATCGAGCGAATGGTCCTGCCCGACGATCACGAAATAAGCCTCGGGCACCTCTTTCAGCACTTCGTGTGCGGCAAGGATAAGGTCCCGCTGGCCCTTTTGCTCTTTCAGCTCGCCGAGCGCACCGACCAAGGGAGCATCGGCCGGGATGCTATGAAACTCGCGAAACGAGGCTCGCTTCTCATGACCGGATTCGGCCTTGTAACGTCCGAGGTCGATGCCGTTCGGGATGACCCGCACCCGCTCCTTCGCGAAAAGCTTCCGCAGCTCGACACCGACCGCGTCCGAAACGCCGACGAAGCGAGCGCAGTTGCGAAGCGCGAATTTGTTGAACGGCTTGAGCGGGAACATCACATGCCGGGTTACCAGATACCGTGAGCTTTTTGCCGCCATGCAGGCGATGCTTGCCGGGACGTAGTCGCGGGCGACGTGGGCGTGGATCAATTCGATATCATTGTCGCGGACGAACTCGGCTATCCGCATCGCGCTCAAAACGCCAAAAGAATTACGGATAGAGACCTCGAAAACATGCTCCTCAGGCAGAAAATCAAGCCGCTTTCGCCAGGTGCACGTTGGGCGGACAGCCGCGAAGACCTCGTGGCCACGCTCCTGGAGGCCGCGGCTGAGGTCGATAACGTGCCGCTCGCCGCCGCCATAGGTTTTTGCGGATGATATTTGAAGAACTCGCATCGAAAGTTTCACCTTATTCTAGGTTCGAGCCACGGCGATAGCAATTCTCGCTTCTTTCAATCGAATCGAAAAAACGAAAATGGCACGCCCCGCGTTTGCGAAGCGTGCCACAGTTTGATTATGCCTTGCGGCAAGGATCTAGAACTGGAACCGAGCACCGAACTGCATCGACAGTACCGGGGTCCGAGTAAAGTTCGAAGTGATCAGGTTTCCACTCGAATCACGTACCCTCAAGAAATTCGGGTTCGTGATACCGTTCAACCCGCACGATGCGTCACTCGTAGATGAGCAGTATCGCGTTTGGTTCGTACCGAGTTGAATATTGGACTGATTGAGTAGGTTGAACACCTCGACAGAAAGGACAAGGCGTCGGCTTTCGCTGAACGAGAAGCCCTTCTGCCCACGAACGTCCCAGCTGTATTCAGCCGGTCCGCGATAAGCATTGCGGCCTATCGAGAATCCGGGAACGAGATAAGGACGGTCGTTGTTGATCGAGTCACCGTTAAGGTCGGAACCGACGGTCACATCGACCGGTGCTCCCGAACGAAGCCGGATCGCACCCGAAACTTCGAAGCCCAACGGGAGGAAGAAGACCGGGTTGGCTACGAACTGGTGGGTTCGGTCGAGACGTGCAAGGCCCCATTCGCGGGTAAAGTCGTATGCATTCTCGTAAAAGATACCGGTCGCGTTGCGCTCATTGTCGTCATCGGACTTGCTCCGCGACACAGTGTAGTAGGCATTGATATTTGCCCAGCTGCGGACAAAGCGCATGCGAGCCGAAACCGACTGGAAAAGCGAATTTGCAGTTGATTCACGGAGAAGTAAACGGCCGATCTGCGGAGCCGGACGGTTGTTCCGGTTGAACGTCGGACGAGCGGCAGGACCACTCGGCGTCGGAATCGGCAGGTTCACGTCATGGTTACGCTGCAGATGCGTCGTTTTAACGTAGCTGTAGTCGAGACCAACGATGAAGCCCGGAGCCATTTCACGTTCATAACCGAAGCCGAACTGGAACGAACGCGGATTCTTGTAATCCGGATCCATTCCGATCAAGTTGGCACCGATTCCCGGCGAAACACCGAGCCCGAGGATACCGGCGATCTGCTGCATCTGTGCAGACGTGAGCGACGGCAGATTATCAAGCGAGGCGTTGTTTGCATTGATACCGATCAGGCCGAACTGACGGAAAACCGTGTTCGGGATACACGCACGTGCATCACCCGGATTAACGACCTGCGGACAAGCGATGCCGAACCCTCCGAGGAACGTTACATAGCTCGGGTTTGCCGTAAGGAACGAGTTGTAGGCGGTAACGCCTGCTGCCGTCGTAGCCGAAAGCTGGGTGGTCGAGAACGGCAATTGGATCGTTACGTCACCCGGCGGGACACGGAAATTATTGACCGGTCCGGCAAGGAGAAGGGCGGGCGTTCGTGCGTAGTAAAGTCCCGAAAACCCTCGAAGAACCGACTTGCTGTTGCCCTCGATGTCCCAAGCAAAACCAAGACGCGGGCCGATCTGCCATTCGCTATCCGGAATTACGGTCGGGTCAAAGCCACGGCCGCCGAGTAGCGGGAACGAGGCGTTTCGGACGATGTTGATGATCGCATCGTTGCCGACCTGAGCTTCCGGGTTGTACTGCTTTTCGAAGCGAACGCCGTAATTCAACGTGAACCGAGGCGTTATACGCCACGAATCCTGGCCATAAAACGCCAGTTCGCGGATCCGGAACGCTGCTTCGAGGTTACCGATCTGCTGAGTGTAGAAAGTATTCCCGTCAAAGCGACGATCGTTCGCATTGGTCGGGTCAAGGCTCAACTGCTGAAGGGCCGACGTGGTTCCTCCGCTGAACGAGTACGAACCGAACTGGTTAAAGCCGAAAAGCTGCTCGGTAAAGATATCGCTGAACTCACCGCCAAACTTCCAGCTGTGATTTCCACGAAGGATCGAAAGCCCATTCACGAACTGAATGCGGTTGTCGTACTGTTCGGTGGGAAGGAAGCTGCGCGTTCCATAAAGTCCGACAGAGGGAACCGTGACCAACGGCGTTTGTGCGTTTGCCTCACGCGGACGCTCGCCGCGAGCATACTGGAAACGGAAGTCGTTGACGATACCCGAACCCAGGATCGAGCTGAGCTGCGAGACGAACACGTAGTTCTTGTCCCGCTCAGTTCCTTCATTCGAAAGTGCTGCATCGGAGATCGGATTGAAGAGCGTACCCGCATCGCCGACCGAAACCGCATTTTCGCCGCGGCCGCTGTTCCAGCTAAATCGGAAATTCGCTGAGTTGTTGCTGTTCACGTTCCAATCAATGCGACCGAGCAACGTACGGGCGTCATTCGTCAAAACGTAGTCCTCTTCCTGTGAGCGGAAGTACTCGATCGCCTGCCGGTTCGAATCATTGATCGCAACCGAATCAAGGCCGCTGAACAGAACAAAACGGTCGGCTTCGAACTTTTGCTCCTCATAGGACCCGAAGAAGAAAAGGCGGTCTCGGACGATCGGGCCACCGATCGAACCACCGAACTGCTGCTGGGTCGGAGCTGCTTTGATCTCGACGTTATTGACCTCCTCAAGGCGACGGACGAAGTTGTGATTCCGGGCGAAGCTGTCCGGGCGGATCAGATAGAAAGCCGAACCGCGCAGGTTGTTGCCGCCGCTCTTGGTCACAACGTTGATGATGCCGCCCGATGAACGGCCAAATTCGGCCGAGTATCCAGCCGCAACCACCTGAAACTCCTTGATCGATTCTTGCGGGATCGTCGGGGCGAAGTTCGAACGTTCGCCGCCGCGGATGCCGCCGAAGAACGGCTGGTTATAGTCAACGCCGTCAACGTTGATGTTTGCATTGATACCACGCTGGCCTGAGAGCGAGATCTGGTTACGCTCCGTGTCGATCTGGGCGGTCGGCGTCAGGGTGGCAAAGTCCTGGAAACGGCGGCCGTTGATCGGCAGGTTAGTGATCGCCGTTTCGCTGAGAACTGCGTCCGAATTCGACTGAGTCGATTGCACGCCCTCCGCGGTAACGATCACCTCGGCGGCGACATCGGCCGCACCGAGCGTGAAGTTGACATCGGTCGTGCGTCCGACCTGGATCTCAACGCGTCGCGTTTGGGCTGAAAAATTGGCGGCCTCAACGGTGACGTCGTAGAGTCCCGGAGCCAACGATGTAAACGTATAAATACCACTGCCGCTGCTAGTGGTCGTGATCTCCGAACCTTGGGCCACGCTTTTGATTCTGATCGTGGCCGACGGTACGATCGCTCCATTTGCATCCGTAACGATACCCGTTATCGAACCCTGACCGGCCTGGCCCATTACGGACGGAACGGCAAGGAACATACCGAGCACAAATACGAAAAGCATTCTGAAAATAGAATTTTTAGTCATTTTTGTTTTCTTGACCTCGTATTTACTCTTCCTAAACTCAAAAAATATTGCCCTTGTGGGAACTTTCTTTCGGATAATTTGGATTTTTTTCCTATTTTTTGAATTTCTTCCCGAGGGTCATTTGCTGCTCTGCGGCTTCAGTTCCCTGGGCGGAAATTCTGTTAACATTGCATCTGCAGACCCTTAGCGTCTTTGTCCTCGGCCCGATTTCGGGCGGCCGGGATAAAGCGGGACTGCCGATCTGTAACTGCACCTATTTCCAAGGCAATTCGAGTTCCGCAAAACCGGCGGTGGAGCCGTTTGGTCAAGCGAACTTAAGAGCTTATCTGGCTTAAGTTACGCGGAAGTTAACAAAACCGGATTTTTGTCTTTCGTCGCGTTGAATCCGACGGCCCGTTTTGGGCGAAAGGGTTAGTGCTGAAGCAGTTTTGAAATATCATTTTTCGGCGGAAAACCTTTATGCGAGTTTGGTGCATCAAAGGCGTTCAGTAAAGTTTTTTCAAGTTCGCGGGGCGGGGCGAATTGAAAGTTGACTTTTTTGTAAAAATGCCATAGATTTGCGTGGCATTTTTAACCTGCAAGGAATTTGTTGTACGAAAAAGGGATAGAAAACAAGGGGGCTTTAATTTGATATGGCACAAATAGAATACGCAACTTCGTCTTACAAGACGCCCCTTCATCATCGCATATTGGCGAATATGCCGGTCAAGGTCACTTGGACCGATGATGAAACCGGGAAAAGGATCAGCGTCACGGGCACGACCGAGAATATCGGCGAATCGAGCGCGTTGGTCAATCTAGAGGTGCTTCCGCCTGTCGGAAGCGAGGTCCGTCTTCGGGTAATGGAAGAGGACAAAGCG
This sequence comes from uncultured Chloracidobacterium sp., assembly GCA_964526245.1. Classification (GTDB taxonomy): domain Bacteria; phylum Acidobacteriota; class Blastocatellia; order Pyrinomonadales; family Pyrinomonadaceae; genus OLB17. The sequence goes on from CAZGLZ010000110.1 coordinate 5,460, forward strand.
ATCATCGACGTTACCACGCGTGTTATTCGCGTTGAGCGCGACCCGAGCAAACCGCTCGCCGCACTGTCCGTTCTCCAGAACCTAAAGAAGTGGAAAACGACCGCAATGGAAGCCGCCGAGCGTTGGGTAACCCGGCACTGGCAGCTCAACTACGAAGAAGAATGGGTCAACTAAGCTGACCGCGGTATCTACGTTATAATATTGAGGCGGAGCGTTCTTTCGAGGCTCCGCCTGTTTTATTGCCCGAGCCCTTTTTGGCAAAAGGGCGAACCGCCGCCCTGCCGGCGGCATCACAACATCCGATGAAGTTCATTACAGCTCTCTCGCTGGCATTACTATTTGCCTTGCCGGCCGCGGCACAGGAAAAGCCGCTCACACAGCAGGAATACGTCCGAATGCTCTACGCGCTCGAGGCAATGACCGGCGATCGCGCCGAGGTCCTTGATGCACTGCGGGTCCGCGGTATCGCTTTTACGGTAACGGATGGGCTTCGTTCGCTGACGCGTTCGAAGAGCCGCAACGACCTCGAACTCCGCCGTGCCCTCGATGAGGCCGAACGCCGCCGACAGAACCCATCCGCAGCGAAACGGCCAAATGTTGCCGAAGCAGACGCACTTTTAAGTGAGACGCGAACGAATACGCTCCAGGCCGTCAATCAAATGCCGGACTTTGTGGTCAAGCAATTGATCCAGCGTTCGGCCGGATTTGCCGGGACAGGGAGTTTTCGTAATCTTGACCGGCTCGTGGTCGGAGTAAGCTACCGGGCAAGCGGCGAAGAGGAATACCGCGTGCTTTCGGTGAACGGCGCCGTTCAGGCCGACCAATCGCCGAAGCGGACGTATGAAGAGGTCGGAGGCACCAGCTCGACCGGCGAGTTCGTAACGGTTCTCGCCCTGATCTTCAAGCCGGAAAGTGAAACGCGTTTTGAGCTTGTCGACACGGATGAATTACGCGGCCGCAGGGCTGTGGTCTTTGATTTCGAGATAGATGTCGAAAAGGCCCGCCAGCGGATCCGAGCAACGGGGGCCACGACACAATCTACTGTCACCGGCGTCCGCGGCCGGATGTGGATCGACCGCGAACTAAAGCGGGTTCTTCGAATAGAAAGCGACGCCATCGGCATTCCAAAGGATTTTCCGATAACGGCCGCCCGACGCGTCATCGACTACGACTGGACCGTGATCGCCGAGGAAAAGTACCTTCTCCCGCTTGTCTCCGATGTCCGCTTGACCATCCGCGAGGGCTCGCGTAATTATGAGACTCGCAACCTGATCCGCTTCCGCGAGTATCAGAAGTTCGGCACCGAGGTCATCATCCGCGACGAGGACGAGGAGCCATACGTCGAGGACAAGCCGGCCGATCAATAGTCAAAAATGAAACTCATCGCGACCGCACGAGAAAAGAGACGGCTGTTTACCGCGGCCGTGCTTTTCTTTTTTGCGGGTGCGGTCGGAATATCGGCGCAGAACGGCCCGCCCAAAGAAGAAAACAAACGAGAGGCAGATTTGATCGAACTAATTAAGCTTGATCCGACCATCAAGCTCGATATCCGCTACGCGACCGACAATAATTTTGTCGGGAAAACGGTCTATCCCGCGGCTCGGGCCTTCCTGCAGCGGCCCGCGGCAGAAGCGGTCGTCCGCGTCCACAAGAAGCTCGCCGCCGATGGGCTTGGGCTTGTGATCTTTGACGGCTATCGGCCGTGGGCGATAACAAAACTTTTTTGGGAAGTGACGCCCGAAGACAAGCGTAAATTTGTCGCAAATCCGGAACGCGGCTCAAAGCATAACCGCGGCTGTGCGATCGACCTGAGCATTTTTGACCTCAAGACGGGCAAGCTCGTGCCGATGCCTTCCGACTACGACGAATTCACCGAGCGAGCCTCGCCCGACTACGCAGGCGGAACCGAAGAAGAACGCCGCAATCGCGACATGCTCCGAAAGCTGATGGAAGCCGAGGGTTTTACGGTCAACGCCAACGAGTGGTGGCACTTTGACTACAAGGACTGGGAAAGCTACGCGATCTACGACATTTCTTTCGAAGAAGCGTCAAGGAACTGATGCAATATAGAATCTAAAAATAAAGCCGGCTTTTCAGCCGGCCTTTAGAATTTGAAAACGGCCTACTGAGATGCGGCCGGTTTTGCTTCGAGCGGTTTGATCGCTTCGATCTGCAGCCAGACCTTTATCTCGTCCGAAAGTGTCGGTGTGTTCGTTCCCGGCAGGTTGCCGCCGTAGTTCACGTTAAAATCACGCCGGTTGATCGTAGTTTCGGCGACGGCGCCCATACGCGGGCCGTTACGCTGATTACCGGGAAGAAAGCCGGTCACCTTTACGGGGAAAGTGATGGTCTTGGTCACATCCTTCATCGTCAGGTTGCCGGTAACATTGAGCGAATCACCGCTTTTCTCGACCTTCGTGCTCTTGAAGGTCATCTCAGGATAGGTCTCGACCTCGAAGAAATCCTTCGTCCGCAGGTGGTTGTCGCGAGCATCAACGCCGGTGTCAACGCTCGTCATCTTTGCGGTGAACGAGACTGACGACTTCGTCACGTCCTCGGCGTTGTAGCTAACCTCGCCCGTGAAGTCGCGAAAATAACCCGGCACATCTACCAAACCCATGTGCTTTACGCGAAAGCCGATCGCCGAATGCGCCCGGTCAAAGGCGTACTTGCCGGTCTCGCCCGCGGCGGTCGCTCCGGCCTCGGCCGAAAAGCGCTCCTCGATGTTTGGCTTGACGGCCTCGGCGGCCGAGAATGTGAATGCCGCCAATCCTAATGCCCCTGCAAATGCCAATACAAATAGTCTTTTCATTTTTCCTCCGAATCTAATTTTCTGTGATCGCTAGTTAATCTCCAGCCGCAGAAAGAACTTTGCCTTACGGACGCTCTCGGTCGGCCGCTTTCGGACGAAGACGAGATAATCGCCCGTCGCCGGAGCCTTAAAGCTGTATTCCGAGTAGCTGTCGTAGTCGGTCTCGAGCTCGAAACCGTCTCCGGCAATGCGAAAATCGAACAAATTGCCTTTCGGTTGGGATGTAACTTTTAGTTTCACGGTTTGCCCGGCATTTGCGCCGAAAACAAAGTCCATCTCCTGGTCGTTCGAAAGCGTTCCGGTTACTGTCGCCGATGCCTTTCCGCGTTCAAAGCTTATCCGCTTCGGCTCGGCCTTCTGTCCGAAAACGGCCGAACCGACAAAAAGCAATATCGACACCGACACCGCGAGCCGTTTCATAACCTTAACCAAGTGCCGCTCCGTACATCTGCCGATAATACTCGCGGTATTCACCGTTGCGAATGTGCTCGACCCATGCCTGATTCTCGCGATACCAAGCAATCGTCGCAGCGAGTCCCTCTTCCCAGGTGACCCGCGGCCGCCAGCCAAGCTCAGTTTCCGCTTTTGCGGGGTCGATCGCGTAACGGCGGTCGTGCCCGAGCCGGTCATCAACGTACCGAATCAGGCTTTCGGGCTTGCCGAGTGCGTCGAGGATCGACCGGACGACCTCAAGGTTCCGGCGTTCATTTCGGGCACCGATGTTGTACGCATCGCCCGGCTTTCCTTTCTCATAGGCGAGCCATATTGCCCGGCAATGGTCGTCCACGAAGATCCAGTCCCGCACGTTCTGTCCATCGCCATAAACAGGCAACGGCTCGTCGTTCATCGCGTTAGCGATCATCAGCGGAATGAGTTTCTCAGGGAACTGCCGCGGGCCGTAATTGTTTCCGCAGCGGGTAATTACAGCATCAACGCCAAACGTTTCTCTCGCGGCACGTACTACGAATTCTGCCGCAGCCTTTGACGCCGCATAGGGCGAATTCGGCTCGAGCGGCGAAGCTTCGGTGAAGAACGCCGAATCATCCTCGGGCAGCGAGCCCATCACTTCGTCGGTCGAGACCTGCACGAACCGCCGGACGCCTTTCGCCCTTGCCGCATCGAGCAAGACCTGAGTGCCAATGATGTTCGTCCGCAAAAATTCGTCGGCCGAATGGATGCTGCGGTCAACGTGCGACTCGGCGGCGAAGTTAAAGACCGCGTCGCAGCCTTCGGGCATCGCCTCGAGCACCGCCGCCCGGTCGCAAATATCGCCTTTGATGAAGCTGTGCCTCGCGTGATCGAGCCCGGCAAGATTTTCAAGGTTGCCGGCGTAGGTCAGTGCGTCGAAGTCAACGATCTCAACGTCCGGCTGCTCCTCAAGCACCTGCCGAACGAATGCCGAGCCAATAAATCCGGCACCGCCGGTCACAAAGATCTTTCTCATATCTACTAAAACCGATCGCCGCTCTTTTTCTGCACCTGTTCGAGCAGGATGTCGGCATACTTTCGCGGGCGGTCGATGTTTGCGAAGACGATGCGGTCGCCGTCGGTTCCGGCGTTGTCCACAATGATATCGCCAAGCCCGAGCAGCCGCTGCGTAACGGTGCTCTTGACAGTAACGTCCTGCACACGGGCGAGCGGAATGCTTGTCGTCGTGCGCGAGATCAGTCCGCTGTCGATCTCAAGCTTATCCGGCGTCAGCGTATAGCGCGAGAGCTTTTGCCGAGCGTGAAAATAGACCGGTATCAAGAGCAGCAGCAGCCCGATCACAACAAAGATGATCGGTGAGACCGCCGGCAATAGCAGCGACAGGAAAGCCACGATCAGGAACGCCGCCGCTCCGGTTAGCACATAACCGGCCCAAACGAACTTCAGCGTCGGGTTGACCGAGAAAAGAGCCGTCGCGGAATCGCGTTCGAGCGGCTTCTCGTCCCGCTTGACCACGCGGGTTTCCTCCTCGGCCTCGATGGCGGAGCCGCATCTCTTGCAGAAGACCGAATCGTCGGCGTTTTCGGTGCCGCATTTTGGGCAGAACATATCGAGAGTTTAAGGTGAACACGCCGCTGCCTGCAATCGCGGGCGCAAAAAAAGGCCGCCCGAAGGCGGCGAGTAAATAAATCTAAAAAATACGGAGGAGTACCTACTGGGTGACCAACATCATTCTTCCATCAGGCAAACGGACCGTGATCGGCGAGGGCTCATAGATCGAGAGCGGACGCGGGTCCTTTTGCTCGACCCCATCTGCCTTCGCGACCATCTGCTTCGGCGCAGCGGCCGAATAGCTCGGATTTGAGATCGTATTGTATCGCCCGACTATCCGCCGGACGTATTCCTGGGTTTCGCGGTAGGGCGGCACGCGCCTACCGAATTTGAGCACTGCGCCTTCGCCGGCATTGTAGCCCGCCAGTGCGAGGACGACATCCTGGTCAAAAAAGTCGAGCAGCCAACGCATATAGCGGACGCCGGCCTCGATGTTCTGCTTCGGGTCGTAGATGCTCGTGACGCCAAAGCGGCGAGCGGTCGCCGGCATCAACTGCATCAGCCCGCTTGCGCCCTTATGCGAGGTCGCACGGATCTTGAACGCTGACTCCTGGTGCATCTGTGCATAGATCAGCATTGGGTCGATGCGATATTTCAGGCTGGCTTGAACGATATAGGAATCGTGAAGTGCGTTCCCGGTCGTAAACCCTTTCAGGTTAGAGTTTGAGCCCATTCGCAATCGCAAAGCGTTGGCCGATTCGCGAGCGGCGAGGCCATCGGAGGGCGATGCGGTATTGCGCGCACGGGTCGATGCCGTCGGCGTAACCGGAACCGTTACCCAACGGCCGTTGCGGCGAACGCGCTTGGTTTTCGGAGCCTCGGCGACCGGTTTTGGTTCCGCCGGACGATATATCGTAACGCCCTGGGCGGTGTCCCAATTATCAAAAGTTCGGCTCTGCGCAGCGGCGGCGATGGGGAGAGTAAGGACAAAGATGGCGAGGAGTAATGGGGTTTTCATCGATCTTGGTGGCGGAAATCAATGGGCGGAGTGCCCGAAACTATGAGTGCCTGACTTTGGCCGCCCGCTAACGGCGGCTTGGATCTATATCGAGAAAGGGTGAATCGAATCGATGAGAGCTAAACAAAGTTCAACTCGCTTGAACATCATAGCATTTCGCCCGGTGAATGTGAAGACCTTATTTCGCCGTCCGGTTTTCGTGCGGAGCGGTTTAGGTTATCTTAATCGCGTATGCTTTATCTCTCGCAGGTGCTTGGCGAACCGATAACGGACGCGCGC
>CAZGLZ010000111.1:0-11334 GCA_964526245.1 uncultured Chloracidobacterium sp.
CGCCGGCATCACCGACGCCGATTACCAATTCCTAACCGCCGCCTAAAGGCGCCTTTACCGATCATCAAGCGGCTCCCACCGCTCCCAATTGACATCCCCCGGACTTCTGCTTATATTTCCCTTGTTCGGGAACAAAGGCCTCTCACAGCCTGCCTGCGAAAGCCCTTCTGCCCCGCACTCTCAAAATAATCAAATCAAAGGAGTTAACCTGCTATGTCTGAAACCGGACACGCTCGCAATATCGAACGTTTCGCTCAGCTTATTAACTTTGTCGATAGCTACGGAACCGACTACGACCCCGCAAACCCGGCCATCGCCCTTGCCGCGCTCAACGCCAAAAAGACCGACGCCGAAACCAAGATGGACACCGTCACCGACGAGATGACCACATGGAAGATGGCCGTCAATGATCGCCAGGAGGCCTTCGAGGGCATACGCAAGCTCGCTACCCGCATCGTCAATAGCCTCGAGGCCTCCGGCGCCTCGCAGAAAGACATCGACGACGCCCGCACCTTCAAGCGCAAGCTCGACGGCGCCCGGGCCCAGGCCCTCGTCGATGACCCCAACACGCCCGAGGACGAGAGCCAGGGCAACTCCGTCTCGCAGCAGAGCTACACCCAGCTTGTCGAGCACTTCGATAACCTGATCGCCGTCGTCAATGGCTCCGGCTTCTATAACCCCAATGAGACCGAGCTCCAGACCGCGACGCTCACCGCCTATTCCGCCGACCTAAAGACCCAAAACGCCAACGTCGCCGCGGCCGCCGTGCCCTTCAGCAACGCCCGCATCGCCCGAAACAATACCCTCTACGCCGAAGGCACCGGCCTCGTGGACCTCGCCCTCCTCGTCAAAAAATACGTCAAATCCCTCTACGGCACCGACTCCCCCCAATACGCCCAAGTCTCCGGCCTCGAATTCACCCGCTACAAGCTCTAACCCCACCGGCCGATAGATACAACGCGGACTCCCACCCGCGTCACCCCCAAGTACCCACCGACCACTACCCACTCACTATTCACTATTTACTATTCACTACTCACCATTCACTATTCACTACTCACTACTCACCATTCACTATTCACTACTCACTACTCACTACTCACTATTCACTATTCACTATTCACCACTCACCATTCCCCACTATCCCCCACCGCGGCTCCGCCGCATCGCAGAGCGGAGAGGCTCGCCTCTCCGAAATGCCCACCTAAACCCGCCGAGGCTCCGCCTCCATAACTGACGATCCACAACCGAAAACCGACAACCAAGCCAACCGCCTCCACCACTCTGAACCCAAAATGCGTCGAAAGCATGCTTTTCGCAACCATTTTAGACACGGCTTAATCTCGCCGCGAAACCGAGCGCTCTCTTTTGAAAACCGTGAAATCAACGATATCATTTCTCCGTAGACTTTTTCCGACCCAAACCCAACCGTTATAGAACTATGGTTTAGCACACAACGGACACCAAACTTGTTTTAATCATGGCCATTAAACGACCAGCCACGCAACAACTCCAGGTCGAGAGTTTCACCGCCGTACAGTCTATTGTGAACTCGATGAACTGCGAATTTCGGCATCACGACCCGGACAATGCGGGATTAGACGGAGAAATTGATTTGGTCAAAAGCGGTCATTTCGAAGGAAAGATTCTTAAGTTCCAGTTGAAGGCCGGTAAAAGTTATATTTCCTCTGAGACTAGTGATTACGTACGTATAAAGGTGGAAAAGCGTTACGTCGAATACTGGTCTACAGTAGAATTGCCCGTAATTCTCTTTTTTTACCACCCCGACACCCTCACGGTATATTGGAAAAGCATCCACCACTTCCTCCAACTCGACCCGACATTGGTTAAGAAAGACACTGAAACGTTAGTGATTCCTTTCGACAAGCATCGCGATGTCCTGACCCAGGACACAATTTCAGCGTTTCGATCAGTTGTGGAGGGGACTTTTGAGTACGAACGGATAATTTATGCAGAGGACTCACATGAGGAAGTATTGTCAAACTGGTTCCCTGTAGATCGGCTGCCACAAACGATTTACGTAGCACCGACAATATATACATCGCATGGTGATATCGGTAAACAACTGAATAATTATTACACTTTTATTGTAAAAGAAAGACAGATTTTCTCCTTTTCTGATTTAACAAACCCAAACTGTGAACTTCGGGGGTTTTGTGAGGTCGATAATGGAGTGATCAAAACTATTCAAGCCGATCAAATTCAGGCGATATGGTATGCGGAACTTCTAAACCGACTAATTTTTGTCTTCTTTCGTATACACGGAATGTCTGTAAGTGAAAATCGGTACTACTTTCCACGATCCGTGTTAGACGAGGGCGAGAACAGTCGTTTCAACATAGTGCCGTTGAAGCGTTCAAAGGAGACGGCCCGCTCAAAGATTTATATATATGGCAATGGAAGGAATACTGAATATAAGCATATGGCAGTCCGACTGGCATTCTTAAAGGAAGGTTCCGATTGGTTTCTGCAAATAAACCCAGATTGGCAATTCAGTTATCCATTTGATCAAACCAAAACAAAGAGGGATATTGGGATTCGCATAATTCGTGAAAAGGCGGGGATGTACAACGAACAATACTTATACCTTCTTCACGCATGGAAACAATTTTTGTCGAAAAACACCGAAACAATAGTTCTCCCAAGCGATGAGATGTCGGGGGCCCAATCGGCTTCCGTAAGCGTGAAGAACACTTCCTTCGAAACAAATTTTACGTTGTTCAACGACTACATGGGCCCAAAGGAGTTGGAGGATGAGTAAGCTACATCGGCTTCCTGAGCCAGAATTGCGCTTCAAAGACCAGAACAATACATATTGTAAGTTCGGACTAGGGTCGAGCGGACCGTACGACGCTACTAAACCGGGGCACACAAACAAGATTACGCTTGGGGTGATCGGCTTAAAGGAGCTTGTTGAAAAAACAGTTGAATGGGTGGAATTGTGTAACGACTACATCGAAAGTCTCCCTCATAATCTTAAAACCGCTATCAATAAAGAACTCTTCCCAGATTTCCCTGGATGCAGTATCGCGTTCGACGCGAGCCTCGCACCGGAGAAAAGATTTATCGAGAACATCCTCGTAGGTGAATATGGTCGGCTAGATCGGACCAACGAGTTCGAATTTACAAAGGGCCTTTTACAAATGTTTGAGAGCAAAATTGCACTTATGCTCGAGACCAGTGGCGACCTGAAACCCGACGTAATTATTTGCGTTCTTAGCGATCAGATGTACGAACTGGGGCACATCGCAGGCGACTATCACCGGAAACTCAAAAAGAGGAATGATGTTGACCCGAACCAAATCAACCTTTTTTCGGACCTTGATAAGTTTTCGCTTCCTGAACCTGAAGACGACGATCCGTTTTATATCAACTTTCGAAGCGAAATGAAAAAGATTGCGATGAAGATCGGCGTGCCAGTCCAGATAATGCGACCTTCTAGCATCGACCCACATGATAAGACTACCCAGAATGCAGCAACAAAGGCGTGGAACTTTGCCACTGGAATATATTACAAATCCGGGCGTCATCCTTGGATCCTGGATGACATCGATACTAGAACGTGTTTCTTAGGGGTGAGCTTTTACCACAAGAAAAGTCGTTACGAAGACGCTGTTTATACGTCGATGGCGCATATGTTCATGAACGATTTTGAGGATGTGATTCTCCGCGGTCGAAAAGTAGAGTTCGATCAATCACTTGGTGAACCATATCTCGATTATGAAAAGTCTAAAAGCTTGGTAGAGGATGCTCTGGCCCTCTTTGACAAGCTCCGCGAGGCGAAACCAAAGCGAGTGGTTGTTCATAAGACATCCGGATTTCGCGACGAGGAAATACGGGGATTTAGCGAAACGCTGAACGCGGCCGGCATCATGTGCGATTTGATTACGCTTCGTAAATCGGGGCTTCGACTGCTTCGATATGGCCAGATGCCGGTTCCACGTGGAAGTTTTTTTTCAGTTGCAGAGAAGTATTATCTATACACTAAGGGCTACATTCCTGAGCTCAAAACATACCCCGGGTCGCATGTTCCGGCTCCATTAGAAGTTATTCGCGCCGTGGGTGACTCATCTTACAAGGAAGTTTGCAAAGAGATTCTTGCGCTTACAAAGTTGAACTGGAATACTGCGGATTTTTGTAGTGGACTACCTATTACTATTGGATTTGCAAAAAATGTTGGCCAGGTGTTAAAGGCATTCGATGCTCACGATGACACTGAGCCGGAAAAAAGTTATCGGTTCTATATGTGATTGTGCGACCTCATTTGGTATTAGTAATATTCTCGCTTGATCTACTTTCAGTGGAAATTGAGTTTGTCTGACCTAATACCTGATGTGAAATCCCCTCCCTTCTTGTTTCCAATCAATTTCAAAGAGTTTCGGCTTCCAAAGGATTTTTAAGCTACTTGTAAGCCTCCCCGCATTGTTACCGGCCTAAACTGGAGAGTTCCAGATTTCTTCGTGTGTTTGAACCATCTCATGCGGAGTCGGGTCGAGCCGTGAGACGTCGAGCCTGAAACCCTTGAAATCATTGTTGTAGATCCACATCTTCTTTACCACATCTTCGATCGACAAAAACCAAGTAACGAGCAAATATTCTTCGTGGCATCGCCAAAGCTTGGCCAGTTTGTGTGGCCGGGACTTTGGAATGGCTTCATGGTCGCATGTTTCGAACGTCGGGTTTTATGTTTTCAATAGTCAGTTGTATGTTTTGCATGTTCAGTGGTATGTTTTGAACAGTTAGTGGTATGTTTCTAACACAGTGTGGTATGTTTCTAATTATTTGTGGTATGTTATTAATATATAGTGGTATGTTTTTAACGAATGGTTGTATGTTTTGAAGGAATGGCTATGCTTAAGCTTGATCTGCCGCGTATTTTTGCCGTTCGGGGTGTTAGGAATCCGTTCAAGGTGCTTCGGGGTTTGGGTATCTCGCACAGCACTGCGTACAACCTGCTCAGCGGGCGAGTCGTGTCGGTCAAACATCGGCATCTGGAGGCGATTTGTGAGTATTTGCGGTGCACCCCGAACGACCTTTACGCCTGGACGCCGGAGGGCGGGGCGTCCGCGGCGGAGGGGCATCCGCTCCGCGGGCTCATCCGCGAGGGTGACGCCGCCGAGATCGCCCGCGCCTTCGCCGAGATCCCCCTCGACAAACTAAACGAGGCCCGCGATCTCCTCGCGAGCCTCAAAAATAACGATTAACTACCCGTTTTACCCGCCAATCTCCTTAAAAAGCTCGCATGGCCCGGTATCTTCCGAGCGAAAGTACGGACTTCTTCGAGAATCTGGAATCGGGATTCGAATAGCGGTCTTCTTTAAATGAACAGGTGTCTTTTCCGCCGGGCGCAGTTGGGCGGCCGGGCGAGGATCGAGCTTCCGGAAAAGCGACGGGCATCCACTCTTACCCCCGGAGTAAACGATGAAACAGATCTGCACGACTTTCCTGCTGGCCGCGGTGCTCGCGATATCTGCGAACGCGGCCTTCGCTCAATTTGTTTATGTCCACAACGTCGTTAATGGCGGCTCGGAAGCGATCTTCGGCTACCGGCTTAATGCCGCGACCGGCGAACTCGCTCCGCTCGCGGGCTTTCCCGTCGGCACCGGCGGGACCGGAACGTCGTTCGCCTTGAGCGAGACGCTTGCCGTCAATGAGCGCGAGGGCCTGCTCTTCGTTGTCAACGACGGCCCGAACACGCTATCAATTTATGCTATCGACCCGGACACCGGAGCACTGACGCAAATGCCCTTTAGCCCGGTCGCTCTCGGCACGGCAAACTGGTCAACGGTTGCGGTCAACCCGGCGGGAGCACAAGTGATCGTCGGCGGAATGCTTACAGCGTCATCGGGCATTGTTCGGAGTTTTCTTGTAACGGAGAACGGCATCGCCGAAGGCTCCGGCAGCCCCGCCGCGACCGGTTCGGCAACGCCCTTTTCAAGCGCATTCAGCAGGGACGGGCAATACTTTTACACCGGTGGTTTTACGATCTCGCTGTCGCTTGCCGGCTATTCGGTGGACGCAGCAACGGCCTCGATATCGCCGCTCGCGGGCTCGCCCTTTAATACGGGTGGATCAAATCCGGCGGGCATCTCGACCGACTCCGCGGGCCGCATTTTTCTTGTTGATAACGTCGGCAGGATAAGGGTATTTACAACGCTGAGCGGCATCCCGGCCGCGGTTCCGGGCAGTCCTTTCGCCGGGATCGGCGGCGGCATCGACTCGGTCCTTCATCCGAGCGGCCAGTATCTTTACGTTGCCGGACGGGCGACCGAGCGGCTTGCTCAATTCACTCTCGCAGGCGACGGCACTTCAACAACGGCCGGACTTTCAGCTTCATTTCCGACGCTCGGCAGCATCCCGAACATGGTCGCACTTGATCGCTCGGGCAGCATTCTCCTCGCGGCAAACAGCAACAGCCGTAACCTTGCCGTCTTTGGTGTTTCGGCGAATGGAGCGGCACTTGGCTACCTCGGCACGCAGCCCGCCAACACGCTCGGCTCGACAGGCAGGCTCGTCGGAATGACGGTCTATGCACCGATCGCACCGGCGGAGGTCCCGCCCGGCGAAATGATACTTCAGCTCATTTCAGCGATCGAAGCGTTCGACCCGCCGCTCAAACGCGGCATCGCCCGCAGCCTTTTGGCAAAGCTTGAGAATGCCGTCGCAGACCTCGATGCGGGCGATACGGCCGGAGCCGTCGAGAAGCTGACCGCCTTCCTCAATCACGTCCGGGCCCAAACAGGCAAGCACATCTCAGCCGAGCGGGCCGCGTTCATAACCGAAGCCGCCAATGCGATTCTTGAGGCTCTGAATGGGAAGAAAAAGTCCCCGTTAAACGAAGTGAAAAAAGAACTCGCAAAGCAATGACCGCCCCGCTTCCGGTCAAATAGCCTTTTCGCTTTTATAAGGAGCGAGCTTTCTTCCGGATCACCTCGAGCGTGCTGATATCGGAATCGAAAACAGTATATAGGCCCTGTTCTTCCATTGGCGGATCTCCCATATATTCGTCGCCCGTCTTCCAGAAAAGCTGGCCCTTGATCGGACGTGCCGTCCCGCCGAATGCCCAAAAATTCGCACCGGCGATATACGGCTTTTCGCGCACATACGAAAGTACGGTTTTGAAATAATCATCCCTGTACTTTGTGGACGCTGCCGGATCAAAAGAAAGCCCGTCGCGTGGAAGCCCGAACTCCTCGATCACCATCGGCTTCCTCAGCTTTTCAGCAATTCGGCCATTATCGTTAATATATTGGATCGTTTTCTCGACGGCACTTTGATAGCCCTCCGCGAGCTTGCCCCCGGGGAGCCAACCCCAGTTCTTCGGCCAAATATGGATCGTTACGTAATCGACGTTTGCATCGCGGTGTATCTCCTCAAATAGCTCAACGCTCTCGGTCCCGATCCACCCCTCGTGACCGATCGTAACAAGCTGTTTCGGAGCACGACGCTTGATCGCAGCGGCCGTATCGGCTATCCAATTTTTGTAAGCTTCGTTTGCGGCAGGCCTCATCGGGCGGGGTTCATTAGCGAGCTCCCACGCCATTACGGTTGGGTCTTCGATATACCTTCGCTTGGTCAATTTATTGAACCGGCCGAGCACAAGCTCCATCTGAGCGGCGTATCCTTTCTTGCATGGCTCGCATGAATAGAATTTCGCGACCAGGTCGCGCAACTCATCCCATGTCGGCTTTTTCGTCAGCCATTCGTCGGAGATCACCTTGTTCCAGATAAGGTATTGCTGAAAACCGCCGCTCCATTCCCAGTTGTTGCTGAAAAAAATAACGGCCCGCATATCGCGTTTTCGCATTTCGTTCAGGACAATATCCAGGCCTTCGAGCACGCGTTCGTCGAACTTTCCCAGGTCCGGCTGCAATGGCGGGCCGACGCGAGTGATGCCGTTCAGCATCCCACGGCCCTCGGCCCCCGCGATCAGCCGAAGGTTCGTTACGCCGTTTGCCTTTAGGAAATCGAGTTCGTTTTGCAGCCGCTCGATCCCGCGCTTTCGATCTTTCTCCAGGCCCAGAAGGCTGCCGTACCAATAGTTCGTTCCGACGAAGTAATAGGGTTTGTGTCCGGCATACATGCGATCCCCTTTAACGGAGATGAACTCTGCCGCATAAAGAGAACCGGAAATTGACGCTATGCAAACGAGGAATGCGAGGGCCTTAAAAAGCGAATTGGGCATACGGGAAGAAGATAACCGAAAATGCCCAAAACAGTTAACGAAAAAGGGGCGATCGACGAACGCCCCCTATCATTGCCCGCCTGGTGTGGAAATTCAGTCAAGCTCTTTGAGAAAATTTTCCATCGCGTCGCTTGGGAGCGGGCGGGCGAAGTGGAAGCCCTGGCCGGATTCGCAGCCGAGGCCTTTGAGTTCGGTGATCTGGTGGTCGTGTTCGATGCCTTCGGCGATGGTTCGGAGGTTGAGCGAATCGCCCATCATTATGATGGCCTTGGCGACCGCGTTGCCTTCGGAGCCGACGCCGAGCTTGTCGATGAACGACTTGTCGATCTTCAAGATATCGACCGGGAACCGCTGTAGATAGCTGAGCGAGGAATAGCCCGTGCCGAAATCGTCGATGGCGAGCCGAACGCCGAGTGCCTTAAGCTGCTCGAGTTTTTCGATGGTCGTTTCGGCGTCCTCCATCATAAAGCTTTCGGTTATCTCAAGTATTAGCGATGCCGGCCTCAAGCCGCTCTCGCCGAGAGCCCGGCGAACCGTATGGACAAGGTCGCGCTGATGGAATTGGCGGATCGAGATATTTACCGTAACGGAAAGATCTTCCATCGCCGGAAATTCCATTCGCCATTTCTGTATCTGTTTGCACGCCTCAACGATCACCCATTCACCGAGCGGGACGATCAGCCCGGTCTCCTCGGCGAGCGGTATGAACTTCATCGGCGGCACAAGCCCGAGCCGCGGATGCTGCCAGCGGACGAGTGCCTCCATGCCGGTCACCCGCGACGAACCGAGATCGAAGATCGGCTGATAGTGGATGATGAATTCGTTTTCCTCGATCCCGCGGCGAAGATCGGCCTCTAGCTCAACGCGCTCGACCAGAGCTTCGTGCATCTTCGGTTCAAATATGACGTAGCGGCCTTTGCCGTCGCTCTTAGCGAGGTACATAGCGAGGTCGGCGTTGCGAAGCATCGCCTCGGCGTTCGTTTCCTCGTCCGAGGCCGTTGCAATGCCGATGCTCGTGCCGACGTAAATCTCCTTTCCACCGATGTCGAAGGGCTGCTTGAAGACCTCAAGGATGCGCTCGGCGATCATCACAGCCTCATCCATCCGGTGAACCGATTCGATCAGGATGGCAAATTCGTCGCCGCCGAGCCGGGCGGCCGTATCGGTCGTACGCAGGCAATCCTGCAGCCGCTCGGCCACCGCGACGAGCAACCGGTCGCCGGCCGCATGGCCCATCGTATCGTTGATCGATTTGAAATTATCGAGGTCAAGAAATAGCACCGCGAGCGAGATGGAGTTGCGCGAAAGCCGCTTCAGGGCGTGGTCAACGCGGTCGCGGAAGAGCGCCCGGTTAGCGATCTTGGTCAGCGGATCGTGAAGCGCCTGATGCGTCAACTGATCTTCGAGCCGCTTGCGGTCCGTTACGTCCATCATCGAGCCGAGCATGCGGACCGGACGTCCTTCATCGTTATATACAACGTAGCCGCGGTCGATCACGTGGGCATAGCTGCCGTCACGGCGACGGAACCGGTATTCGCTGGCCCAGTTGGTCTTTCCCTCCGCGATGTGGCGGTGAATGTCTTCGGTTACGCGGTCTTCGTCCTCGGGATGCAGCCGTTCCTGCCAGGCATCGACAGTCGCTCCGACCTCCTCGGGCAAGTAGCCGAATAGCTTGCCGAAACCCTCGTTCCACCAGATGGCGTCGGTCTCGAGGTTCCAGTCCCAAACCGCGTCGCTCGTCGCCCGCGTCACGAGCTGAAAGCGCTCATTGCTTTGCCGGAGCGCCTCTTCATTCCGCTTGCGCTCAATGGCTATCGCGATCTGGTCGGCCACCGAGGTCAGCAGCTCCATGTCGCGGCTGGAATATGTGTCCGAGTTTTCGTAGTCCTGGACGACAAGTACACCGATCGGGCCTGAAAGGGTAACGAGCGGAACGCCGAGCCAGATGGGCGAATCCGTCCCGACCGATTCGACCTCGCCGGTCTCGATCAGTTTTTTGACGTCATCGGACGAGAGCAGCATCGATTCGCCGCGGCGGAAAACATATGCCGAAAGGCTCCGGCCGATCTTGAGCGGTGCCGGCATCGGGTCGTATTTATCGACCCAAAACTGCATTGTCAGCATGTCCGTCTCGGGGTCGATGAGCGCGACGAAGAAGTTTTCGGCGTAAACGATCCGCTTGATCGAGGAGTGTACGAGCTTAAGAAATTCTTCAAGGTTCGCGGTGGTCGTAACGCCGTGGATGATGCGCGAAATGGCACGCGACTCAGCCTCGAGCCGCTTGCGTTTCGCAATATCGCGTGCGACGCAGACGATGCGGTCGGTGCCCGTCAGCGGGTCGAAAACGCGTGCCGCTGAGAGCGAGACGGCAAAGCGAGTGCCGTCCTTGCGGACGCAGTGCGTCTCTATCCTATGGGCCAGAATGTCGCGGGCGAGCGCCCGGTCAAAGATCTTTGCGAAGTATTTTCGCCCGCCGGAGAGAATGCTGACCGGGCTGCCGACGAGTTCGTGTTCGGCATATCCGGTCTGCGAAACCGTCGCCGGATTGACGCGCTCGATCGTCCCGTCGCGATTGAGAACGAGAATCGCGTCGCGGATCGAATTGAAAATGCTGTCACCGAGTGTGTCGGGTTGCGTGATGCTGACGTTGAGCAGCGACGCGCCCGCGAGGATCGGCGGCAGATCAGAAGAGAGAGCATCGCCGGCGTGAGGCTCGGAGCCGTTATTCTGAAGTTCCATTTGTGAAGGGACGTTTTCCTTTGTTCTGAGATAGGTGGAACAGGGAGACGGCCGTTCGCTAAACGCGGAAAAAACCAAGGCCGGGAAGCGGGAATAACGGACGGCGTGCGAAACACGCCAAAGTAAATGATGCGGCATCAGCCGCACCGGTGTCAAGATTTTTGTTTCTCAGGAGATGTTCAAGAGACGCGTTGATGGGGCCGCCGGAGTTGCTCTAAAAAGGACTCAGCGGACCCTGCGAAAAGCTTTGCGGGCTCTGCGTTCAGATATTTTAAAACGCAGAGAACACAAAGTTTACGCAGAGTCCGCCGAGTGCGAACGTCTTCGTTCCTATTCCTTCGGCTCGGTGTTCCACCAGTATTGCGGCGGAAGCGGCTTCTGGGCCGGCC
>CAZGLZ010000112.1:0-11227 GCA_964526245.1 uncultured Chloracidobacterium sp.
TCGCCGGGCCGGGCGAGTTTCTGCTTCGGGTTTCCCACGAACGCTTTCCGAACCAACCCATATCTCTTCAAAAGGAGTCTATCGTGATCACAAAAAAGTTTGCTCTTTCCAGTCTCGCTCTTTCGTTCATGGTCATCTTGTCGGCTGCAACGGCGTTCGCTCAGAATGACGGCCGCACATGGACCTATGCCGAACGCAATAACGTTTACTGTGCCGGCTATGTGCAGAAATCGCCGATAGATACGGAGCGGCGGCTGATCGGAGCGGTCGGCGAGGCCGATCAATATATCTACGGCGAGAACAATGAGGTTTACGTAAATGTCGGCGCGAACCGCGGCGTTAAGGTGGGCGACATGATGGCGGTCGTGCGGCCAAAGGGCCAGGTCCGCACAAAGTGGAGCAACAAGGGCGACCTTGGCTTTTATGTGCAAGAGGTCGGAGCGGTCGAGGTGATCCGCGTCAAGAGCGACCACTCGATAGCCCGCATCAAGACCTCATGCGACAACTTCCTGCTTGGCGATCTCGTGCAGCCCTGGCAGGCGCGGACGAGTCCTTCGTTCACCACGCGGCCGGCGTTTGACCGGTTTGCCGATCCGAGCGGAAAGGCGATGGGCCGGCTCTTCATGGCCCGCGACGGCCAGGAGATGGTGACCCGCGACCAGATCGTTTATGTCGATCTCGGGGCGGAAGATAACGTTCGCGTCGGCGATATGCTTACGGTATTTCGTCCGCTCGGAACCGGAAACGTCGAGCCCGGGCCGCCGGAAGCCGTGATCGCCCGCGACTATGGCTACCAGAGCAAGGTTTACCGCGGCGGCAAGTTCTCGAACCAGTCCTCGCGAAAGAAAGGCGACGAGGCGAAGGGCCGACAAGTGACGAACAAGGGTGCAAAGGACGGGCGTCCGGACATCCGCAAGGTGGTCGGTGAGGCCGTTGTGCTCAATGTGAAGGAACGGACGGCGACCGTCGTGATCACCCGCACGGCGGGCGAGATCCACACGGGCGATTGGGTCGAGGTTCAGTAACCCGCCCCGCGATCGCGATAACTTCGGGCCGGTGCCTTAGCGGGCATCGGCCTTTTCGGCGCCGTCGGCTTCGCCTTTTTTCTTGAAAAAGTAAGAAAGATAGTCGTAGAGCGACCAGACAGCCATCGCGACCGAGACCCAGAGAGCTCCGCGGCCGATGAGGTAACCGAAGACCTTCCAGTCGTTCGAGGTAAGCGAGAGCTGGCTGAGATTTGCGAAGGCGGTGCGGACCTCGGCGACCTCCCAAAACGTCAGAAAAGGATAATCGAGGCCGAAGTTCGAGACCGGAGGCTTGCCGGTCGCGGCGGCGACGAGGAGGGCGACGATGGCGACGCTCTGTGCCCACATCTTTATCTTGCCGGAGGTTTGCGCCTGGATGATGATGCCCTCGGCGGCGGCGACGGAGCGAAGCCCGGTGACGATGAATTCGCGGCCGAGGATGACGACGACGGCCCATGAGGGAGCGAGCTGCTTCTCGACCAAAACGATCAGAGCGGCCGAAATTAGCAGCTTATCGGCGATCGGGTCGAGGAATTTTCCGAGCGTTGAGACCTGATTGCGGCTGCGGGCGAGATGGCCGTCGAGGATGTCGGTAAGGGCCGCGACGAGGAAAATCACGATCGCGAGTGCATAGCCGCTGATGCCGAGCACGCGCTCCGCCATCGGCGTCAAAAGGGCCACGACGAGCAGCGGTACAAAAAGTATTCGCCCGAGCGTAAGATAATTCGGCAGATTCACGGCTAAAGAGAGTGTAAGCCGACCCCGAAGAAAGTTCAAGAAGTTCGCGGTTTGGATGTAAAAAAGCGTGGCTGAACGGATCGGCCACGCTTATTCTATTAAGGGAAGAAGCCGCCTGAAGGCGGGACTCAAAACTCGGAGCCGCCTGAAGGCGGGACTCAGAACATCTAGTCGTCGTCCTCGTGGGCGCGGACGCGTCCGGCGGCGACGGCCTCGTCAATGACCTTTTGGGCAAGATTGTGCGGCAGCGGATCGTAATGCGAGAACTGCATGTGGTACGAGCCGCGGGCCTGCGTAACCGAGTTGAGCTTCGATTGGTAATCGAGCATCTCGGAGAGCGGCACTTTCGCCTTGATCACCTGCTGTTTGCCGCGCATTTCCATACCGCCGACACGTCCGCGGCGGCTGTTGAGGTCGCCCATGATGTCGCCGGAGAACTCGAGCGGCGTAAAGACCTCGACGTCCATTATCGGCTCGAGCAGCGTCGGTTTGGCCTTTTCCATCGCCGCCCGAAAGGCCTTGCGGCCGGCGGCACGGAACGAATGCTCGTCGGAATCGACCGTGTGATAGCTGCCGTCGATGAGCGTTACCTTGAAATCGACGAGCGGATAACCCGCGACAGCACCGCCTGCAGCGGCTTCGATGATGCCTTTCTCGATGGCGGGGCGGAAGTTCTGCGGAACGGCACCGCCGAAGATCTTATCGACCCATTCGAAGCCGCCGCCGCGCTCGAGCGGTTCGAAGATGACCTTGCAATCGCCAAACTGGCCGCGTCCGCCGGATTGCTTTTTGTGGCGGCCCTGAACCTCTGCCGAGGCGGTGATCGTTTCCTTGTAAGGCACCTTTGGCGGATGAAGTGCGACCTCGACGTGGTAGCGGTTCTTGAGCTTATCGACAACCGTTTCGATGTGGAGTTGGCCCGAGCCGGAGAGGATGAACTCCTTCGTCTGGGCGTCGCGTTCGAAGTGGAGCGACGGGTCTTCTTCAAGGATCTTGTGCAGAGCGACGGAGATCTTTTCTTCGTCCGCACGCGACTTGGGCTCGATGGCAAAGGCGATCGCGGCTTCGGGATATTCGACCTTCGGATAGACGATCGGATTCGCCTTATCGCATAGCGTATCGCCGGTCTGCGTGTCTTTCAGTTTGACTACGGCGATGATGTCGCCGGTCTGGGCCGAATTGACCTTTTCGAGCGTTTTGCCGTTGATGACGTGAAGAGCTCCGAGGCGTTCTTGTGAGTCGCGGGCTGAATTGAAGACCGTCGCGTCGGATTCGACCTTGCCGGAGACGACCTTCATCACGTTGATGCGGCCGGCAAAGGGATCGGCGATGGTACGGAAAACGTAGGCCGAAAAGGGCTCGTCGTTGCTGTATTTACGCGAGACGCGGTCGCCGGACAGGTCGGCGTCCTTAAAGCCGTATTCGGCTTCGTGCGTGGCCGGGTTCGGGCCAAATTCGACGATATGGTCGAGCAATATCTGAAGCCCGACAAGGTTGCCGGCCGAGACGGCATAGACCGGACAGAGCCGGCTTTTCGCGATGGCCTTGGCGAGGTTCGGGTAGATGTCTTCTTCGGGCAAGGTGCCGTCGGCGAAGTACTTTTCCATCAGGGCGTCGTCGGATTCGGCGACGATCTCGATCAGGCGTTCGCGGGTGCGTTCGAAGACGTCCTTGCCGCTTTCGGGCATCGGGATCTCTTTTGCCTTGCCGTTCGCGTCAAATTCGTAAGCCTTTTGGTGGACGACATCGACGACGCCCTTGAAATTGGCCTCGCTGCCGATCGGGAGCGTAAAGGGCACGATCGAGCGCGCAAAGCTCGATGTGGCCGTCTCGAGGGCATGGCCGAAGTCGGAATTTTCCTTATCGAGCTTGTTGATGACCATGAACCGCGGCAGCAGGAACTCGTTCGCGTAGCTCCAGGTCTTTTCGGTCTGGACCTCGATGCCGTTGACGCCATCGACCACGACAAGGGCGCAATCCGCAACGCGAAGTGCCGGACGGGCGTGCGAGACAAAGGCGGCATAGCCGGGCGTATCGATGATGTTGAGCTTAGAGTCGGCGTATTCGACGTGGGCAAAGTTGTTGTTAAGCGAGACCTTGCGGGCGATGGAATCGTCGTCGTAATCGGTAACGGTGGTTCCTTCGTCAACCTTTCCCCAGCGTGGCGTTGAACCGGCCACATACATCAGCGACGCGGTCAGCTGGGTTTTCCCCGCGTCGCCGTGTCCAATGACGGCCAAATTTCGTAGATTTTCGGTTGTAAATGCTTTCATCTCGGCAAGATCTCCTTTACGTGTAGATTTCGGATGCCAAAATCCGCGGTCCGGGCCGAAGTGACAGAAGAGCTCGCGAGTCCGGAAAACCGGCCCTGAGACGCATGGGTTGTTGGTAAATATTAAATCTATCTTACGTTTGGCCAATCGGCAAGAGCGGAAAGGCAAAGGCAGTTAGGGCTTTGAAGACGCGGTAAAATGGTATATCTTCACGGTGTCCGGCTTTCCGGAAGGCAAAATCAGGCCGCGGCGAACGTCTTGTGTGGCGGAGCGCATCGTAAAAGGAAGTTCATTTTGGCGTTCCCTTTTGATTTTGAGGCAATGATGAATAGAAAAAGGATCTCGATCTTTAAGCGGCGATGGCTGGTGATGGCCATCTCGCTCGGTGTTTGTGCGTCGATCGTAGCCGCGCAGGAGCTTGTGCCGGTAAAGGACCTAACGGGCGGGACAAGCCTGTTCGTCTTCAGGGGCGGCTCGAAGTCCGTTTCGAAGCGGTTCGTCTCGCAGGGAACTGCCCGCCGAAGCAAGACGCAGCGTGCAGACACGGCCCGAAGGGTAAGCAACCAGTACACGCGGCTAGCGACCAATGCTCCGCGAAGAGAGAGGACGACCGCGATAGCCGAGGATAAACTGCCGCCGATCCAGACAAAGACGCCGCAGGAAGTTTCCATCCTTTTCGCCGGCGTCGGTGAATACTACATCAACGAAAAGAACTACGAGCGATCGATCGATTTCTTCCGCGAAGCACGTACGCTCGACGCGACCAATGAGATCGCCCGCGACGGACTGAGCGAAGCCTTGGCGCTTCGCGGAAACGAACTGCTGACCCGAGATGCCTTGGCCGTGGCGAAGAAGGATTTTGAAGAGGCGATCAGCCTGAACCCGAAGAACGGCCCGGCGTATTACGGCCTTGCCGAAGTGCTCTCGGCACAGAACGACGATGACTCGGCGGCGGAGAATTACGAAAAGGCCCTGGCAGCGGACAATGAACTGACCGAGATCTATGTGCCGCTCGGTATCCTTTATTACCAGCGGAACAACATCGCTAAGGCCGATGAGCTTTTGACAAAAGCGGTCGCCATCGAGCCGAACGACGCACAGGCACAATATTTCCTCGGACTTGTCAGATTGCGGCAGGAGAACGGCGAAGCGGCACTCGCGGCATTTCGCAAGGCAACGACGAACGACGCGAACCTTGCAGAGGCTTTCTATTACACGGGCGAAACGCTGACGCGGCTTGGAAAGACCCGCGAATCGATCGCCGAATTTCGGAAGGCGATAGCTCTCAGGCAGAACTACTTTGAGGCCCATTACGGGCTTGGCACGGCACATTTTGAGCTCGACGAATTCCGCGAAGCGGTCGTGGAGTTTGAGAAGGCGAAGGAACTGAAGAACGACAATGCGGAAGTGGTCGCGAACCTGGGCGATGCGTATCGCCTGCTGAACGATTTCAACCGGGCGGAGACGAACTATAACCTCGCGGCTTTGTTCTTTGAGAATGAATCGGACTTTGCCACGAACCCGTCGAAGCGAGAGCTGACGGCAGACATTCTTGGCCGGGCGGCGTTCTCGGTCGCAAGGCAATGCGAGATAAACACCGCCCGCGGAGTTCCGTGCAAATGGAACGCGGCAGTCCGGTACCTGGAAAAATCGCAGACACTGACCGTCAGCGACGTGAACAAATCGAACCTCGGCTGGGCGTACTTTAACGCCGCGAGAACCGATTTTGCCGAAAAACGGGACGCCGAAGGCAGGGTGAAAATGCAGAAGGCCGTAGAGACCCTTAAAGCGGCATCGGCGGCCAACTCGCCATTCCAGCAAGGCGCTCTTTTGAACCTCGGCAAGGTCTATACCGAGACCGGCGACCGCAAGGGTGCGATCGATGCCTTAAAGAAAGTGGTCGATAAAGAGCCGAAATGGGCATTTGCACAGAACGAGCTTGGTATCGCTTATATGAACGACAGCAATTTCAAGGAGGCGATCAAGCACTTCAAACTGGCGATCAGGCAGGATGACAAGCTTGCCGAAGCGCATTTGAATCTCGGGTTTGCCGAATTCAAGAACGGCAACACGAACGAGGCGAAAAAGGCCCACAGCAAGCTGAGGTCGCTCGGGCGTGATGACCTTGCGACACGGCTAACGAACATGACGGGCGGTGTAGTGAGAAACTGACGCACGCCCGAAATGGGAAATCGAACGGGAGAAGGGTAAAATTACCTTCTCCCGTTTTTTATGGCCATCGAAGAGAGGATAAGAGAGAACGTGCCGCTTGCGGGGTTTACGACGCTCGGCGTCGGCGGGCCGGCAAGGTATTTTCTTTCGGCCCTCGGCGAGGACGATATTCCGGCGGCTCTTCATTTTGCTGAGGAGAAAGGCCTCGATACTTTCGTCCTCGGCGGCGGTAGCAATCTGGTGGTCAGCGATGCCGGATTCGGCGGGCTTGTAGTGAAGATCGATCTTCGCGGGGTTCGTTTCCGGGAGCCGGACGAGTCCGGAGATGTGGTCGCAGAGGCCGCGGCGGGCGAGGACTGGGACGAATTTGTCGCGGAGTGTGTCAGCCGGGAACTCGCGGGAGCTGAGTGCATGAGCGGCATTCCGGGCTCGGTCGGCGGGACGCCCGTACAGAATGTTGGAGCATATGGGCAAGAGGTCTCGGAGACCATATTCACGGTGCGGTGCTTTGACCGAAAGACTGCCAGGTTCATAGAGCTGGACAACGCCGAGTGCGGCTTCAGCTATCGAAGGAGCATCTTCAACACGAGCGAAAGAGGGCGGTATGTTGTCACGAAGGTGACGTTCAGGCTCGGAACCGGCGGCGAGCCGAAGGTCGTTTATCGCGACCTGAAAGAACATTTCGGCGAGCGTTCGCCGAGCCTCGCTGAGGCAAGGGAAGCGGTGTTGGCCATCCGGCGTCGGAAGTCGATGGTGATCGACGCTGCGGACCCGAATTCGCGGAGTGCAGGTTCGTTTTTCAAAAATCCGATCGTTGCTGCGGAAGTTTACCGAGCTATTGCCGATGCCGAGGCGGTCGATGTTCCGAGCTTTCCGGCGGGCGAGGGGCTGGTGAAGATACCGGCGGCGTGGCTGATCGAAAGGGCAGGTTTCGCGAAGGGCTATCGATTAGGCGAGGCGGGCATCTCGGCAAATCACTCATTAGCGATCGTGAATCTCGGGCGAGCTAAAGCGGCCGATATTTTCGCGTTAATGAATGAGGTGCGTGCGGCTGTTAAAGGGCAATTCGGGATCGACCTTGTTCCGGAGCCGGTTTTTCTGGGCAATAACTCCGCGTTGCCGCAAACTGCGTCCGAGCGCGTCGTCTAATTTATTGAGGCTTCTTTTCGCGGCATCGAGAAGCGGCCGGGAGTTGTAGCTATGGCCCGTCAGAAAAGTATTTATCGTTCGGCTTTTGTTTTTGTGATCGCGGTTTCGCTGCTGCTGCCGGGGAGTTTGCCGGTGCGGGCGAATGACCTCGTGCCCTCGGCCGACCTGACGGGTGGTGCGAGCGTCTTCGTTTTCCGCGGTTCGGCAAAGCGGCCGCAGGAGCGGGCTGCCTTTGCGGGCGGAGCACGCTCGGCGGCAGGCAAGGCGGGCTACCGGGCGAGGTTGAATTCGCAGGCGGCGGCCAAGCGAAAGTCGCGTGCCGAGCGGGCAAAGGCGCGAGCGGCGGAGCTTGCAAGGGCAAGGGCACGCGAGCGAAATCGGCTTCGGCGGCAATCAAATGTGCTGACGGCCCGGGGCGAGCAACAACTCGAGGAAGGCAGCATCGATCCGGCGATCTCAAGTTTCCGCGAGGCACTGAAACTTAACGCAAAGAACGACGAGGCTAAGGCGGGCCTTAGCGAAGGCCTCACAGCGAAAGCGACCGAGCAGCTTGCGGCGGGAGATGAACTCGCTGCATTACCGCTGCTTGAAGAGGCCGCGTTGCTCGACCCGCAGAATCAGGTCGCGTTCCTGAAACTTGGCGAACTCCACGACGCCCGTAACAACAACAACGAGGCGATAGCAAATTACGCGAAGGCCGTTGAGATCGACCCGGAGTTGACGGCCGTTTATCTTCCGCTCGGGCTGCTTTATGCCGAGACCGGCGATGACACCCGCGCAGACGAGATGATCGCAAAGGCCGAGACCGCCGGTACGGCAACGACCGAGGCAAAGTTCGCGCGTGCGGCGATCCTGAAGCGAAGGGGAAATGAGGACGAGGCCCTGGCACTCTACCGGTCGGTCACCGTCGCGGAGCCGAACAACGGCACGGCCTTTTACGCTATCGCACGGCTTCACGACGAAGCCGGCCGCGGTGACCAGGCACTTGCTGCCTACGAAGATGCCCTGAAAGCCGAACCGACTCTTGCGGCCGCGTGGTTCGACCTCGGCGTGCTTCGCTACAATCGGGGCGAATATGACGCGGCCTCGAATGCATATCTGAAAGTGCTTGAGCTCGAACCTTCGAACGCCAAGGCTCACGCTCATCTGGCCAGCACCTATCGGCAGATGGAACGGTTTGCGGATGCGAACGCGCAATATCGGGCGGCGAACGAGAAGGGCATCAACAAGGACGCCGATCTCTACAGCGAATGGGGTTTTTGTTTGGGCAAGACCAACGAATGGGATAAAGCTTCGGTCCGGTTGAAGTCGGCCGAGGAACTGAGCCCGACGGCCGTCGATCACAACAATGTCGGCTGGGCGTATTACAACGCGGCCCGATACGACAAGCAGAACAACAAAGAGGACGAGGCGAGGCAGAAGCTCGAGCTGGCAAGGCAGTCGCTGCAGCGAGCGGTCGAGATGGATGCAAATCTTCACCCGGCGTTCATGAACCTCGGGGCGACGAACAACGAACTCGGTGAATTTCAGGCGGCGGTCGAAGCGCTGAACCGGGCCTTGAGCCTCCAGGGCGATTGGGTGATCGCGATGAACCAACTCGGGCGTGCATATCGCGGTGCGGGCGACCTGCAAAACGCGATCGCTCAGTTCTCGCGTGTCTCTACGCTCGACGCCAACAACGTCTTCGGGCTTTATAACCTTGGCGAGGTCTATCACCTTACCGGTAATAAGCGGGAAGCGAGGCGGATCCGCGACCGGCTCAAACGGGTCGATCCGGTCTTTGCCGGCAGGCTCGATGACGTTTTGAGCGGCAAGGTCGTGCTCGACGAGGCAAAGCGGAACATAAGGAACAAGGTTCCCCGGCTGCCGGGGATTCCGTTCTAGCGGGCTTTAGGGCCGGGAGGTTAGTGCGGCGGCGAAATTTCTGTATAATCGTGAGTTTAGAAAAATGCCGCGACGTACAGATATTCATAAGATACTGATCATCGGTTCAGGTCCCATCGTTATTGGACAGGCTTGCGAGTTCGATTATTCCGGAACGCAAGCCTGTCGGGCTTTAAAGCAGGAAGGATTTGAGGTCGTGTTGGTCAATTCCAATCCGGCGACTATCATGACCGACCCGGAGATCGCGGACCGGACCTACGTTGAACCGCTGACGGTCGAAGCGGCAACGGCGATAATCGAGAAGGAGCGGCCCGATGCATTGTTGCCGACGGTCGGCGGGCAGACGGGGCTGAACCTCTCGGTCGCATTGTATGAACAAGGAATCCTCGAAAAATACGGCGTAAAGCTGATCGGGGCGAACATCGACGCGATCAAGGTCGGCGAGGACCGCGAGCTTTTCAAGAAGGCGATGGACGAGGTCGGGATTCCCTCGGCTAAGGGCGGCTTTGCCCATACCTGGGAAGAAGCTCAGCGGATCGTTGAGGAAACGGGCTACCCGGCGATCGTCCGGCCGGCGTTTACACTCGGCGGAACCGGCGGCGGAACGGCGTATAACCCCGAAGAATTTGAAGAGATCGCGAAGGGCGGGCTTGCCGCTTCGCCGGTCTCGCAGATCCTTGTCGAGGAATCGATCTTGGGGTGGAAAGAATACGAACTTGAGGTGATGCGGGACCTCAACGACAACGTCGTCATCATCTGCTCGATCGAAAATTTTGATCCGATGGGCGTGCACACGGGCGATTCGATAACTGTCGCACCGGCGCAGACGCTGACGGACGTCGAGTATCAGAACCTCCGCGATATTTCGATCAAGTGCATCCGCAAGGTCGGCGTCGAGACGGGCGGTTCGAACATCCAGTTTGCTGTAAATCCGAAGAACGGCGAGGTTCGCATCATCGAGATGAACCCGCGCGTTTCGCGGTCCTCGGCACTTGCCTCAAAGGCGACCGGCTTTCCGATCGCAAAGATCGCGGCGAAACTTGCCGTCGGCTACACACTCGACGAGATCCCGAACGACATCACGAAGAAGACTCCGGCGTCATTTGAACCAACGATCGATTACGTCGTGACGAAGATACCGAAGTGGGCTTTCGAAAAGTTCCCGGGTGCTGAAGACGTTTTGGGTACGCAGATGAAATCGGTCGGCGAGGTGATGGCGATCGGGCGGACGTTCAAGGAAAGTCTTTTCAAAGGTTTGCGGTCGCTTGAGGCGGTCAAGCCGCTGCGGCTCGCGGACGTGCCGGACGAAGAACTGCAGCGAAAACTTGCGAGGCCAAATTCGCAGCGGTTCTCGTACATCACATATGCTTTGCAGAACGGCTACTCGATCGAAGAGGTCCACCGCCTGACCAAGATCGACCCGTGGTTCCTTGATCAGGTAAAACAGGTGATGGAGTTTCAGGAAGCTGAGCTTCCAATGGATAGTGGAGCCCGGACAACGGACAGTTCTAAGAAACTCGCTGATCTGGCCGACTTGCCCGACGGCGTTCTGCGTACGGCAAAAGCATTCGGGCTTTCGGACAGGCGTTTGGCCTTTCTGACAGAAACGACCGAGTTGGAGGTCCGCGAACATCGAAAGGAGGCGGGAATCGCACCGGTTTATAAGCGGGTCGATACCTGCGGTGCGGAGTTCGAATCCTTTACGCCGTATCTTTACTCGACCTACGAAGAGGAATGCGAGGCCGAGCCGACAAGCCGCCGCAAGATAATGATCCTTGGCTCCGGGCCGAACCGGATCGGGCAGGGGATCGAATTCGACTACTGCTGCTGTCATGCCTCGTTCGCGCTTCGCGATGCGGATTTTGAGACGATAATGGTCAACTGCAACCCGGAGACCGTCTCGACCGACTACGACACTTCGGACCGGCTCTACTTTGAGCCGCTGACCTTTGAGGATGTGATGAACATCGTCGATGTCGAGCGGCC
>CAZGLZ010000113.1:0-6989 GCA_964526245.1 uncultured Chloracidobacterium sp.
AGAGCGTCGGAACGCGGCTCGCGACCTATGACGAGCAGACCAAACCGCTGATCGACTATTACGCGAACTCGGGCCGGCTTAGCAAGGTCAGCGGCACCGGTAGCCTTGAAGATATTTACGCCGAGCTCGAAAAGCTCGTTTAGCGAAAAATTATCAATTAGTAATTATCAATTACTAATTACGTGAGAATACGAAGTTCCAGTATCGGCGGAGTTTTGAGCGCGGCCTCGTCCGCATTTTTCGGCAAAAGAATGATAATCGCGAAATCGCAAAAAGACCTCGAGAAAATGCGTGCCGTCGGCGAGCTTATAGCCTCGGTCCGCGAGGCTCTGCGGGCGATGGTCGCACCGGGCGTGACCACGCTCGAGCTGAACGCGACCGCCGAAAAGATGATGCGCGATGCCGGGGCCATTCCGACCTTTATCGGCTACAAGCCCCGCGGGATGACGCCGTTCCCGTTCGCCATTTGTGCGTCCGTCAATGAACAGATCGTCCACGGCTTTTCGACCGAAACGCCGCTTAAGGAAGGCGACATCCTCTCGGTCGATATGGCCTGCACGCTTGAGGGCTTTGTCGGCGACACGGCAACAACGATCCCGGTCGGCAATATTTCGGAAGAGGCCCGGCAGCTTATCCGAGTAACCGAAGAGTGCTTGGCATTCGCGATCGAGCAGTGCCGCCCGAACCGACGCGTCGGCGACATCGGCCATGCAGTTCAGTCGCATGCTGAGAAATTCGGCTACGGCATTGTCCGCGATTACACCGGCCACGGAATCGGCCGCCGAATGCACGAGGCTCCGCAGATACCGAATTACGGCCGCCCCGGCACAAAAGAAAAGATACGAGCCGGATATTGCTTTGCCATCGAGCCGATGCTCAACCTCGGCGTCGCCGAAACGAAGACGCTCGATGACGGCTGGACCGTCGTAACGCTCGACGGCAAAATATCGGCCCATTGCGAGCATACGATCGCCGTTCTGCCCGAAGGGCCGGAGATCTTGACGCTGACCCGCGAACAGAAAAAGGAACTCGCGGAAAAGAAGGCAGAAACTGCCTCAGCGTGACTTGAAATAAGAAGGCAAGACAGTTATTATTAGGAGTTTGTCCAACTCGCAAGAAGTTGGTCGACGCTGTTTATGTCGAAAGAGGAAGCGATCGAGGTCATGGCCGTCGTGCTCGAGACCCTTCCGAATGCGATGTTCCGCGTTTCGGTAGAGGAGAATCAGCACGAGATCTTGGCACATGTCTCGGGCAAGATGAGGAAGCATTTCATTCGCATCCTCCCCGGGGACAGGGTCCTGGTCGAGCTTTCGCCCTATGACCTAAAACGCGGGCGAATAACCTATCGGTATAAATAGCAGGGAGAAGCATCATGAAAGTGCGTCCGTCAGTAAAAAAGATCTGCGATAAGTGCAAGATAATTCACCGCAGGGGCGTTGTGCGCGTCATTTGCGATAACCCGAAGCACAAGCAGCGGCAAGGATAATAGAAATATGGCTCGTGTAGCAGGTGTAGACCTACCGCCCAATAAAAGGGCTCAGATCGGTTTGACGTATATCTACGGCGTGGGCAAATCGCGCGCGACCGAGATCCTCGGCAAGGCGGACATCAGCATTGATGCTCGCATCCGCGACCTCTCCGAGGATGAACTTAACAAGATCCGTGCGATCCTCGACCAGGAAGGCGAGATCGAGGGTGACCTCCGCAAGCGTGTCCAGATGGACATAAAGCGGCTGATGGATATCGGCTGCTACCGCGGGTTGCGGCACCGCCGCAGCTTGCCGGTCCGCGGCCAGCGCACCTCGACCAACGCTCGTACTCGCAAGGGGCCGCGTAAGGCCGCAGTCGCCAAGAAGAAGGCACCGGGTAAGAAGTAGTTTTCAGTGAGCGGTAGGCAGCGAGCAGTTATAAGAACTGCTCACGGCTAACCGCTCACAGCTCACAGAACAATGGCAAAAGCACCAGCAAAAGGCAAAAAGACCTTTAAAAAGAAAGAGAAAAAGAATATCCCGGTCGGGATCGTTCACGTTTCGGCGTCTTTCAACAACACGCTGATCTCGATCACCGATACGCAGGGCAATCTCATCGCCCAGTGTTCGTCGGGAGCCCGCGGTTTCCGCGGTTCGCGTAAAGGGACGCCCTTCGCCGCACAGCAGGCAGCCGGAGAGGCCGCTCGCAAGGCGATGGAAGCCGGAATGCGCGAGGCCGAAGTTCGGGTCAAAGGCCCCGGCGGCGGCCGCGAGTCGGCAGTCCGGGCGATCAACAACGCAGGCATCCGCGTAACGGCGATCCGCGATACCACGCCGATCCCGCACAACGGCTGCCGCCCGCCGAAGCGCCGGCGCGTTTGATCTGAAGGATTCCAAATTCGCAGCTCGAATTGATCTGGGATCTGGATTTTTGAGTTTTTATCGAAAGGACGAAGGGCCGCAATCGGCCTGTAAACTTTTCCGAATCACATCGGAGGCAGAAAATATAAATGGCTAGATATAGAGATGCGGTGTGCCGGCTGTGCCGCCGCG
The DNA here is from genome assembly GCA_964526245.1 of uncultured Chloracidobacterium sp. Taxonomy (GTDB): domain Bacteria; phylum Acidobacteriota; class Blastocatellia; order Pyrinomonadales; family Pyrinomonadaceae; genus OLB17. The sequence continues at coordinate 2,523 of CAZGLZ010000113.1, forward strand.
AAGGTGCAAAATTATTCTTAAAGGGCGACCGCTGTTTTAAGCCCTCATGTGCTATCGAGAAGCGCGGGACCAATCCGCCTGGACAGCACGGCGGTGCTCGCCGAAAGATGCTCGCCGGCTATGGCCAGCAGCTTCGCGAAAAGCAGAAAGTAAAGCGGATCTATTTCATCCTCGAAAAGCAGTTCCGGAATTATTTCGAAAAGGCACTTCGGCAGAAGGGCGTTACCGGCGAGAACCTGCTTTTTATGCTTGAGCGTCGGCTTGATAACGTCGTTTACCGCTCTGGCTTTGCGACCTCGCGTCGGCAGGCTCGGCAGCTCGTCAACCACGGCCACATCTTCGTTAATGGGCGGAAGGTCAATATTCCTTCGTTCCAGGTGAAGGTCGGCGACCAGATCATCGTCAAGGACAAGAGCCAGAAGAACGTGCACGTTGACGGAGCATGGCAGACCGCTGCCGGCCGCGGCCGTCCGGCATGGATCTCGCCCGAGGGCAAGGATCTCAGTGTTTCGATAACGTCATTGCCGACGCGGCAGGATATCGATTCGACCATCAACGAACAGTTGATCGTTGAGCTGTACAGCAAGTAGGACATTTAGTTCGCTCTTTTCGCGTGCCCGTTTTGCCCTTTGGCAAAGCGGGCCGCGGAGAGGCGAAATTGCTGATTTTAAAAAAGGGCTACTATGACACAAACCAATAATTGGACAGACTTCCAAATGCCGAGCCGGCTCAACGTCGATAGCGAGACGCTGACCGAGCGCTACGGCAAGTTCTACGCACAGCCTTTCGAACGCGGTTTCGGTACGACGATCGGAAATTCGATCCGCCGGGCACTTCTTTCCTCGATCGAGGGAGCCGCGATCACAGCGGTCAAGATCGACGGCGTCGAGCACGAATTCTCGTCGATCAAGGGCGTCGTTGAAGATGCGACGGACGTCATCCTCAATCTCAAGCAGGTCCCGTTCAAGCTTAGCGGCGGCGGCCCCAAGACCCTGACCATCAGCAAAAAGGGCCCCGGACAGATCACCAGTGCTGACATCGATCACGACGGCGACGTCGAGGTGCTCGCAACCGATATCCACATCGCGACCATCAGCGGATCCGGCACGGTCAATATCGAGATGCGGCTCAAGCGTGGCCGCGGCTACGTTTCGGCCGAGTTCAATAACGACGATGACCTCTCGGTCGGCTACATCCCGATCGATTCGGTCCACACGCCGATCAAGAAGGTCAACTACACGGTCGACAAGACCCGTCAGGGCTCGAACACCGAGTTCGACAAGCTGACCATCGAGGTCTGGACGGACGGCTCCGTCGCTCCGGAAGATTCGATCGGCCTTGCGGCAAAGCTCGTCAAGGACCACATGTCGATCTTCATCAATTTTGAGGAAGAGGAAGAAGAATATAAGTACGAGGACATTGCCCGGCCGCCGCTAATGCGGAACGACCTGCTCGATAAGCCGGTCGATGAGCTCGAGCTTTCGGTCCGTTCGTACAACTGCCTCAAGAATGCCGATATCCGCACCATTCGCGACCTCATCAAACGGTCCGAGCGTGATATGCTGCACACAAAGAATTTCGGCAAGAAGTCGCTCAACGAGATCAAGGACCTGCTCCACGGAATGGGCCTCGATTTCGGAATGGACTTTGACGAACAGGGAAATCCGATCCCGGGAACGGGCGGCCGCGACCTCGAATAACCGAGCATCGCCGACCACGCCCCGGATGATCAGGAAGCCCGGGGCAGTGTGATAATGAAGAATTTTTCGGCTTCCTGGTTTTGGTTATGAGACATCTTAAGGCACACAGGAAATTGGGACGCACCACCGAGCATCGTATGTCGATGCTCCGCAACATGGCGACCTCGCTCGTCAATGCGGAAAAGGAGCACATCATCACGACCGTCCCGAAGGCGAAGGAACTCCGCCCGTTCATCGAAAAGGCGATCACGCTTGCCCGCAAGGCACAGCAGCTTGACGGCTCCGATGCCAAGGCGCAGGAAGTTCACCTTCGCCGGCAGGCGGCCCGCTTTTTCCACGCCGGTAACTCGAAGTTCAAGGAAGAGCAGAGCCGTTTCCGCGGAAAGAAGGGCGAGGCGAAGGACCCGATCGAGCGCACCGCCGGCGTAAAGGCGGTCAAGCGTCTGTTCGATGAGCTGGGCGTGCGTTACAAGGACCGCAACGGCGGCTATACCCGCATCATCCGGCTCGGACGCCGCTCGGGCGACAACGCCGAGCTCGCCGTTATCGAGTTGGTCGATAACCCCCGTGAACTTGCCGCCAAAGGCTAAGACGCCCACAAAGGAGCGAGATAAGCTATGAGCGAACAAACAGCATCGGCACCCGCAGCGGAAGAAGGCCCGAAGAACGAAGGCAATCGCCGCCGCAAGCACCAGCGTCGCCATTCGCACGAGGCTTCGCTGAACATGGACGAGCTTCGTGAGCTTGCCGAGTTGGTCAATGAGCATGGCTTTACGGACTTCGAGTTCGAGAATAAGAACATCCGTGTCCGCCTGAGCAAGGCAACGACGCCGGCTTATGTTGCCGCTCCGCAGCCGATGGCCGTTCAGGCCGCTCCGGCAGCACCGGCAGCACAGTCCGCCGAAACCACGGCTCCGGCCGCTTCGGAGGATGAAGGGCTTCACATCATCACTTCACCGATCGTCGGCACCTTTTATCGTGCACCGGGCCCGGACAAGGACCCGTACGTTTCCGAGGGAAGCAAGGTCTCGCCCGAAACGGTCGTCTGCATCGTTGAGGCAATGAAGCTGATGAACGAGATCCAGGCCGAAACCTCCGGCGAGGTCGTAAAGATCTTTGTCGAGAACGGCCAGCCGGTCGAATACGGCCAGCCGCTCTTCGGTATTCGAAACTGATTCACCGCTGAGACGCGGAGACGCCGAGAAGAAAAGCGGTTCGCGAGACGGTTATCACGCGAATGGTCTTTACGAAATTCTCTCTGCGTCTCGGCGTCTCGGCGGTTTAAATTAAATGGCAACAAGGGATATTCGCAAAATTCTGATCGCCAACCGCGGCGAGATCGCTTGCCGGATCATCTGGACCTGCAAGGAGATGGGCATCAAGACGGTCGCCGTCCATTCCGAGGCGGACCGCGAGGCCCTGCACGTAAAATTTGCCGATGAGGCGGTCTGCGTCGGCGGCAACCCTTCGGCCGAGAGCTACCTCAATATTCCGGCCATCATCAGTGCTGCCGAGATCACCAACGTTGACGCGATCCATCCCGGCTACGGATTCCTTGCCGAATCCGCTACCTTTGCGACCATTTGCGAGGACTGCAATATCAAGTTCATCGGCCCACGGGCGGACGTCATCGCAATGATGGGCGATAAGGTCGAGGCACGGCGGACGATGCAGGCCGCGGGCGTGCCGATCCTGCCCGGAAGCCCGGACCCGATCGAATCGACCGAAGAGGCCGCACAGCTTGCCCGTGAGATCGGTTTCCCCGTTATCGTCAAGGCGGCAGCCGGCGGCGGCGGTCGCGGAATGCGTATCGTCCGGCAGGAGAGCGAGCTTCACGGCAGCCTTGAAACGGCGCAGTCCGAGGCACTTGCCGCCTTCAAGAACGGGGCCGTTTATATCGAGCGTTATCTTGAAAGGCCGCGGCACATCGAAATTCAAGTGCTTGCCGATGAATACGGGAACGTGATCCACCTCGGCGAACGCGAGTGCTCGATCCAGCGACGCCACCAGAAGCTCATTGAAGAGGCTCCGTCGCCGGCAATCGGCCCTGAGACCCGCCGCCGCATGGGCGAGGTCGCCGTCAAGGCCTGCAAGGAGATCGGCTATTCAAGCGCCGGAACCTTTGAGTTTCTCCTCGATGAGGACGGCAGCTTCTACTTCATGGAGATGAACACGCGGATCCAGGTCGAGCATCCCGTCACCGAAATGGTCACGCTTGCCGATATCGTCCGCAATCAGATCCGCGTCGCGGCCGGCGAGGAGCTTTACTATTCGCAGGACGACGTGCAGATCGTCGGCCACTCGATCGAGTGCCGCATCAATGCCGAGGACCCGGTAAAATTTACACCGAGCCCGGGGAAGATCACAGCTTTCAATATCCCGGGCGGGCCCGGCGTTCGCGTCGATACGGCCGCTTATCCGGGCTATACCGTGCCGCCCTATTACGATTCGATGATCGCCAAGCTCATCGTCCACGCACGGACCCGCGAGCTTGCCATCGCCCGTATGCAGCGGGCACTCGACATGATGGTCGTCGAGGGTATCAAAACGACCATCCCGCTCCACCGCAAGATAATGGCGGACGAGCGTTTTCGGTCAGGGAACTTCTCGACGAAGTTCATGGAAGAATTTGACGCTTAAGTTGATTATCGTTAACGGATAGCGGATAATTCAGTTTGTTCTTACAAGGGCGACGGGCCCTCGAAAGTTCATAGTTTTCGTGGTTACCGTTTTTGACGAACGGAGTTACTGCGTACATAAGGAGAGG
>CAZGLZ010000113.1:7089-11163 GCA_964526245.1 uncultured Chloracidobacterium sp.
AGTTTTCGTGGTTACCGTTTTTGACGAACGGAGTTACTGCGTACATAAGGAGAGGCTATTTTGAGCCGGATAGATTAAATGGCAACAGCAAAACAAGTTAAAGAACAGATCGTAGGAGACTACAAGACACACGGCAGCGATACGGGTTCGTCGCAGGTGCAGATCGCACTTTTGACGCAGCGTATCAACGAGCTGACCGAGCACTTCCGCACGCACAAAAAGGACAACCACTCGCGTCGCGGCCTGCTCAAGATGGTCTCGCGGAGGCGTAAGCTTCTTGATTACCTTAAGAGCAAGAACATCGAACAGTATCACCAGATCATCGAGAAGCTCGGGTTGAGGCGGTAAGCCTCGAGACGCCCGAGCGTCTCTTTTTTAGGGGCCGGCCGGTGCCGGCCATTGCAAGAAAGTTTTTCCCGCCGGGCCGCTTTGAATGAAGCCCGGCGGCGTTAGAAAGAATCATCACCTAGGCGGCAGCTGAACGTGACAGCTTTGTACAAAACCACAACGAGAACACTACGGAAAGTAGCAAACTCTAAAGGCGGCGGAGCTTCACGAACTGGCTCCGGCCGCCTTTGTCTTTGAGGAAAAAGTAAATGACAAAGAAATATTTGAAAGAATCGATCAAGGTCGGAGGAGAAGACCTGATCGTCGAGACCGGCAAGGTCGCCAAGCAGGCGGACGGCTCGGTCGTCATCCGTTATGGCGACACAATGCTGCTCGTTACGGCAGTAAGTATGAAGACCGCGAAAGAAGGACTAGACTTCTTTCCGCTGACCGTTGAATACCGCGAGTCGAGCTACTCGGCCGGCCGTATTCCCGGAAACTATTTCCGCCGCGAGGGACGCCCGAGCGAAAAAGAGGTGCTCACCTGCCGCCTGATCGACCGGCCGGTCCGCCCGCTCTTCCCGGATGGCTACCGCTTTGAAACGCAGGTCGTCGGCACGGTCATCTCGGCCGATAGCGAGAACGACCCTGACGTCATCGCCATCACCGGTGCCTCGTGTGCACTCTATCTTTCGGACATTCCGTTCGAAAACCCGATCGCCGGCATCCGCATCGGCTTGATCGATGGAAAGTACATCATCAACCCGACCTACGACGAACGCCGCGATTCTGACCTCAACCTGATCGTTGCCGGAACCGAAGAGGCCATCGTGATGGTCGAGGCCGAGGCCAACGAGGTCCCGGAAAAGATCATGCTCGAGGCCCTGATGCTTGCTCATAAAGAGATCAAGCGGCTCTGCCTCTGGCAGAAGGAACTCGGCAAGGCACTTGCGATAACAAAGCGTGAATTCACGCCGGCGGCCGTTGACGAAGCCGTCATGGCCGAGATCGAAAAGAACTTTGGCGATCGGCTCCGCTCGGCGCTCGACACCACCGGCAAGGACAAGCTCTCGAGCTATGCCGAGGTAGATGCCCTCAAGAAAGAGGTCGTCGAAAGCTATCCGGAAGACGACGCTGCAAAACGTTCGATGGCCGGCAAGGCATTTTCGCAGCTCAAGGAAAAGATCTTCCGCGAGGATATGCTCGGCAACCGCCGCCGCCCGGATGGAAGAAAGTTCAGCGAGATCCGCCCGATCGCCTGCGAGGTCGGCTGGCTTCCGCGAGTTCACGGCTCGTCGCTCTTCACCCGCGGCGAAACGCAGGCGATCGTCACCACCACGCTCGGCACCAAGATGGACGAGCAGTACATGGACGACATCGAAAAGGGCGAGGTGAAGCGCCGCTTCATGCTCCACTACAATTTCCCGCCCTACTCGGTCGGCGAAGCGGGCCGCTTTGGCGGAACCTCACGCCGCGAGACGGGCCACGGCAATCTTGCCCGACGGGCGATCGAGGCCGTGCTTCCGAGCGAAGAGGAATTTCCCTATACGCTCCGCATCGTCTCGGACATCACCGAGTCGAACGGTTCGTCGTCGATGGCTTCGGTCTGCGGCGGCATCCTCAGCCTGATGGACGCCGGTGTGCCGATCAAGCGGCCGGTCGCGGGCGTGGCGATGGGGCTTGTGATGGAAGGGAACCGCTATGCGATCCTCTCCGACATCGCCGGTGCCGAGGACCACTACGGCGACATGGACTTTAAGGTTACCGGATCAAGCGAGGGCATCACCGCCCTGCAGATGGACATCAAGGTCGCCGGCATCAACGCGATGATCCTCCAGGAAGCTCTTGAGCAGGCCCGCAAAGGCCGGATGCATATCCTTGAGATAATGCAGAAGGCGATCGAGGCTCCCCGCAAGGACATTTCGCCCTATGCTCCGCGCATCATCACGCTCAAGATCAACCCCGAGAAGATCCGCGACGTCATCGGCAAGGGCGGCTCGGTCATCCGGGCACTTACCGAAGAGACCGGTGCAAAGATCGACATCGAGGACGACGGCACAGTGCTTATCGCTACGGCCGATGGCGAGGCCGCCGCGGCTGCCATCGCCCGCATCAAGGCCATCACCGCCGAGGCCGAGATCGGCGAGACCTATCTCGGAACCGTCTCGCGTATCGTCGACTTCGGCGCGTTCGTCGAGATACTTCCGGGCCTCGATGGGCTGCTTCACATCTCCGAGATCTCCGACCGACGCGTCAAGGACGTCCGCGACGAGCTCAAGGAAGGCCAGCAGATCATGGTCAAATGCATCGGCAAGGAGGGCAACAAGGTCAAGCTCTCCCGCAAGGCCATCCTGATGGAAGAAAAGGCAAAGGCCTCCGGCGGCGAAGAATAGGCCTTCGGTCTGTCGCCCCGGGCTATTCATGCTCAGCGGTCTTAAGAGCAAATCTCAGCGGACTCTGTGTTTACTTGAAGTAAACGCCGGGTCCGCTGAGTTTTTGCCGAGCAAGCTGAACGTCCTTCTACTCCGGAGCGTTGAAATTGAAAACAAGCACGCCTTTGACCTTGACCGGTTTGCCGGCGAGCATCGTTGGCGCAAACTTCGCGGACCGGGCCGCGGATACGGCTGACTGCCGAAGAAGCGGATGGCCGCTGACGGCCTTTGCCTCGATGACGTTGCCATCGGTATCGATCATGATCTCAACATTGACGGCCCCCGAAGCCCTGACCGCCTTCGCCGCCGGCGGATATTCGGGCTTGGGAAGGAATGTTGCCTTTCCATTGACAACGCCGCCCGAGATAACGTCGGGAACTACACCTTTTCCTCTGGAACGACGGGGGACTTCTTCGGTGAATCCCCCACCGCTTGGTATCCTGAAGCGCTCGATCAGCACAATTGGGCTCGCACCCGCTCCTTTGACTGCGTTAACGAATTCAACCAGATCACGGTAGTTTCGTTCGGGCTCTTCAACTGGAAGGTCCAAGAACACGGTCTTTTCAATCTCATTCGAATTCTCTCGAAACACTCCGTTGAATTCACGCTCCACAAGAATTGCGCGGAGTGTGTATTCCAGTCCCTCTAGGTTTTGATGGGGCATGTTATTCAACGCGGGCCCTCGGTCCCCTCCAAAGCTCGCGGCAAGCGCCCAAGGATTGGGCCGCCCTTCATTCAGGTTCTCGAATTGAATCCTTAACTCGAACACTCGGTCTGGAGGGGGCGGCGGGGACGAAAACAATCCGTCCTCTTTCGACTCAGGGTCTCGGGAGCTCGTGAGGAGCTTCACGGTCTTGATACGTTGCCGCCGGAGTTCGTCGATCACGGCCGCAACTTCGCTCGTCGGAATATCCGCCGCAGCGGCGATGTAAACGACCCGTTCATCCGGCGTCTTCGTGCTCATTGCGTCCCGCACCTTTGAGCCCAGCGTCGTGATGTCGATCGGTTGCGATTCGGGATCCTGAAGCATTATCTGACCCGGAACGAGCATAATGATCCGAAACGCCGACGGCTTATTCGCCTCCGGGTCTTCGACGGCGTGCTCCAGCCCCGCCGGAATTCGCTCCGCAAGTATTCGCTGCCCGTCCGGCACCGATCGCCCGGTCAGGTCGCGGACGAACGTGCACGCGAGGGAAGTCGCGGCCACCAACGCGGCGGCCAGCAAAAGCCCGAACTTGTTCGAATCGTTTCTGTTTCTCATGGGGACTCCTTTCCGTGTCGCCGCAGTGCGCTTTTTTCGAGTGGTCGAAAGATA
>CAZGLZ010000114.1:0-11138 GCA_964526245.1 uncultured Chloracidobacterium sp.
TCGATCGGCGAACCGGGAACGCAGCTTACGATGCGTACGTTCCACGTCGGCGGAACCGCAAGGCTTGAGTCCGAGACCAAGCACGAAGCGGCAATGGACGGAACCGTAAAGTTCCTCGGCGATTGGAACGTCATCAAGAACCGCAAGGGCGAGATGATCTCGATGAAGCGGCAGCCCTCAGAGCTCGGCCTGCTCGATGAGCGCGGCCGCGAGGTTGCCCGCTACAAGATCGTTTACGGTGCCCAGCTCCACGTCAAGGACGGCCAAAAGGTCAAGGAAGACGCGGTGCTCGCGACGTGGGATCCGTTCACCTTCGCGATCCTTACCGAGGTTTCCGGAACGGTCAAGTTCCAGGACCTCAAGGAAGGCAAGACGGTCGAGCAGGAGATCGATAAGGTCACCGGCCAGATCCGCCTTGTCGTTAAGGACTCGGACGAGAAGAACCAGCCGCGGCTTGAGATCCGTAAAGGCACCAAGGTCCAGAAGACCTATCAGATGCCGATCCGGGCAAACCTTCAGGTCGTTGACGGCCAGGAGGTCGAGGCCGGCGACATCATCGCCAAGATCCCGCGTGAAACGACCAAGACGAAAGACATCGTCGGCGGTCTTCCGCGTGTCGTTGAGCTTTTCGAAGCACGGCGGCCCTCGGAAACGGCCGTTATGTCCGAGATCGACGGAACCGTTACGCTCGGCACCATCTCAAAGGGTAAGCGTAAGCTGATAATCACCGGCGAGGATGGCGAGCAGAGGGAATATGACATCCCACGCGGTGTGCATATCAACGTGCAGGAAGGCGACCACGTCCGGGCGGGTGAACCGCTGATGGACGGCCCGCTCAACCCGCACGATATCCTTCGCGTGCTCGGTATCGAGGCTCTCCAGAACTACCTCGTCAGCGAGATCCAAGAGGTTTACCGCCTGCAGGGCGTTAACATCAACGATAAGCACATCGAGGTGATCGTCCGGCAGATGCTTCGCTGGGTCAAGATCAAGGACGTCGGCGATAGCAACTTCCTGATGGAAGAGCAGGTTGACCGCTTCCGATATGAGGATGAGAACCGCCGTGTTCGCGACGAAGGCGGAAACGCAGCCGTTGGCGATCCGCTCCTGCTCGGTATTACCAAGGCATCGCTTTCGACCGATTCGTTCATCTCGGCCGCGAGCTTCCAGGAGACGACCCGCGTGCTTACCGAAGCCGCTATCTCCGGCCGCGTCGATTACCTTCGCGGGCTTAAGGAGAACGTCATCATGGGCCGCTTGATCCCGGCGGGAACCGGTATGAAGTATTACCGGAACGTCAAGATCGACGCCGATGCGACTGAGAACCGCAAGGTCGAGGACGAGTTTGACGAACTCGACATCCGCGGCGGGTTCGATATTCCGATCCTTGCCGACGTTCCGGGCGTCAGCGAACCGGATATCGATGAGGACGAGGACCTCGACGAAGACGAGATCATCGAGGATGAGTCGGAGGACTTCGAGCTCGAAGAATCCGTCGAACTCGAACTTGATGATGACGACGACATTTAGTCGTTAGCTTTGCTCAAATTGAAAAGCCCCGGCGTTCATCGCGTCGGGGCTTTTTCAATTGGATTGAGCTGAGGCTTACCAGATGGAACAGCGGTTCGCCCGGACCATCGGTTGGCCGGCCGAGCAACTGAATGCCTGTTGGAACTGCGGCATGTTCGAGAGCGGCCCGTTGACCCGCCACTTCGGCAGCGAATGCGGCCCGGTCTGCACCTGCCGCCGCTCCGCCTCGGGCGTGTATTTTCCGGCCCAGATCTGTCCCCAACCGAGGAAGAACCGTTGCTCGGGCGTGAATCCGTCGATCTCGGCCGGCCTCGGCTTGCCCTCGAGCGAACGCATAAATGCATCCCATGCAACACTTAGCCCGGCAAAGTCGCCGATGTTCTCACCGAGTGCGAGGCGTCCCTGCATAAAGAGCCCCGGCTGAACCTCATAACCGTCCCATTGCTTGATAAGGCAGGCAGCCCGCTCCTCGAACTTCGAACGGTCGGTCGAGGTCCACCACATTTTCAGGTTGCCTTCGGCATCGAACCGGCTGCCCTGGTCGTCGAAGCCGTGGGTGATCTCGTGGCCGATGACTCCGCCGATGGCACCATAGTTGATCGCGTCGTCGGCATTGAAATTAAAGAAGGGCGGCTGAAGAATGCCGGCCGGGAAGGTGATCTCATTGTTCACCGGCGAATAGGAAGCATTGACGGTCGAAGGCGTGAATCCCCATCGGGTCTTGTCACGCGGCTTGCCGAGGTCCTCAAAATTCCGCCGCACCTGAAATCGATTCGCGGTCAACACATTTCCGGCAAAAGATGCACGGCCGATCCTCAGCCCCTTGTAGCCGCGAAGTTTGTCCGGATACCCGATCTTCCGCTTAAAGGTCGAAAGCTTCGTCTGTGCTTCCTGTTTGGTCTGCGCACTCATCCATTCGAGGTTGTCGATGCGGTTCTTCATCGCGACCATCAGGTTGTCGATCAGCTCGTTCATCCGGTCCTTTGCCTCGGGCTTGAACTCGCGGCGGGCGTATTCCATACCGAGAGCTTCGCCAAGAATCCCGTTAACCGTTTGAACGCAGGTCCGCCAACGCGGCTGCTGCTCCTTCTGCCCGCTTAGGTAGCGGCCGAAAAACTCGAAATTTGCATCGCGAAACTTCTTTGCGAGCGAGGATGCTGCCGAGTTGATCAGCATCCAGCGAAAATAGGTTTGCCAGTCACGGACCGGCGTTTCCACCATCATCGAATTGACCGCTTCGAAAAACTTTACCGGAGCCATATTGAACCGCTTCGCCGGGGCGATGCCGCGGGCACGCATATAGCTTGCCCAGGCAACGTTCGGGGCGGCCTGCTCGGCCTCCGTGAGCGTTACCATGTTGTAGCGGTTGTCCGGATTGCGAAGCTCGATCGGAGAAAGGGACGCGTTGGCAAGTGCCGTTTGCATCAGCATAACGGTGTTCGCATTCGCCTTTGCCTGCTCGGGCGTATCGCCGAGAAGCGTGAACATTTCCGCCACGTGATCGACGAATTTGCGCCGCGTCTCGATGGTCTTCGCGTCGGTGTTCGTATAGTAATCGCGGTTCGGGAGGCTCAGTCCGCCCTGGTTTGCGTTGATTATCACCGCATTCGAATCCTTCAGGTCAGGGCCGGCCCCAAAGCCGAAGACCGACGGAATTCCGGCATTGTGAAGCATCGCAAGCTGCCGGCGGACGTCTGCCGGGGAACGCATCGCCGCTATCTGGCGAAGCATCGGATCGATCGGCGAGGTCCCGGCCTTCTCGATCGCGTCTTCGTCCATGCATGTTGAATAAAGATCGCCGATCAACTGCTGGTCGCTGCCGGTGCGGGCCTTCGCGGTCGAGGCGGTTTCGAGCACCTCGCGGAGAATCTGGTTATTCCGTTCGCCGAGGATGTTAAATGTGCCCCACCGGGCTTCGGAAGCCGGAATTTCTGTCGTCCGCAGCCAGTTGCCGTTCACATATTGATAGAAATCGTTGCAGGGCGAAACGCTCCGGTCCATCCGTGACGTATCAAAGGCCGGAACGTCGGCAAACGCATTTATCGAGAAACTGAGAGCGACAGCGAACGCGAGCACTGTGCGCAGAGATCGAGTGAACATAGTTATCTCCTGAGTTATGGTGTGTTGCCAATAAATACGCGGAAAATGGCCGAACGGTTTCGCTTTTCGGGCCTATATGACCGGAATGAAGCTCCGCTCGACCCTCCGGTGGAGTTCGCCGGCAAGCTCCTTTCGGTCGGTGCGGACGATCGGTTCCTCGCCGAAGGTCACCGTTGCCTCATAACCGCTCAGGGAGAACATCCGAAGCATGTGTTTGAGGAACGGCGTGTCGTCCCACCAACAGACGTAGTCGCTCGCCGGGCCTTCGCCATCGGGTGTGCGGTAGCTGATCGCGGCGTATGAGACCGGAACGTCGCTCCGGGCCGCAAACTCAAAGAATGACGAGCGGAAGGGCAGCACCTCTTCGCCCTTTGTGCTCGTGCCTTCGGGAAAAACTATGATCCCCTCGCCGCCGGAGAGCCGATCGATGATCTGGGACCCGGCTCGCGGGATGTCCCGCCGATTGCCGCGGTTGATGAAGACCATTCCCATATCGCGCATCATCCGCCCGGCGAGGAACCAATCCGCAAGGTCGTGCTTGGCAACGAAAACACCGCTCGCTGCCGCCCTGAGGATCGGGATGTCAGCATAGCCGAGGTGGTTTGCTGCAAGAAAGAATGGTGCCTGCGGCGGTTCGCCGATCACATTTAGCCGAACGCCGGCGATGCGGATGAACGCCCGGGACCAAAGGCTGAAGGCCAGCTGGCGCCAATATGTTTTATTCGGAATGAAGAATGAAGTGACCCACCACGAACCGTAGATACCGACCGATGCCATCGTAAAGGCCGCAAACCGGAGAATTGCGCGGATCTGGTTCATCGAAGTTGCGTGGAGGTATCTTGGGCTAAAGTGACAAAGCTTCTCAGGGTTCTTCGCGTTCGACTTTTGTGAAATTGTAACGCAGGAGCACGCGTGCGGGCAATGGCTTGCCGTTCCGCTCGCCGGGCCGCCAGTTCATCGAGCGGATGGCTTTCTCGACCGATCCCTCAAGCCCGTAACCTGCCCACCGGGTAAACTCGATGCGAGCGACGCGGCCCTCGGCGTCGATGTCCACTTCGGCATCGACCGTCGCCTGCAGCCGGAAACGCGACGCTTCGATCGTGTATTCGGGCCGAATCCGGCGATAGGGCATCGGGGAGCGAACACCAGCGGCCGAAGGCGTATCGATAATCACAAGACCGGGAAGTTCATCCGGCCCGCTGATCGAGACATCTTCCCGAATTGCCGCAATGCCGCTCTCGCGGATGCGATCCGCGATCACGCGTCTGCGTTCAAAAAGAGCCTCGGCCGCTTCTTTTTCAGTGTCCTCTTCGGCCGCGACCAGGAACCACTCGGCTAGTCGACCCGTTCGTGCACTAACGACATACACCGCGGCCGCCGCTTCAAAATACTTGTCGCGGCCGAACGCACTTCGCCTGATGACCTCGGCTCGGATGAGTACTATAACGTCCGCTCCGATCACGCGGCCCGCACGACGGGCGTCCTCAGCCGTTTGGTTGAAAGGAGTCTCAATGCCGAGCGTGCCGAAAGCCGTTTCTGCGGCTAACCGATCGACCGCAGCGGAACCGAGCGAGCTGATGATGCCATCGGCGAGCCGGGCCGAAAGATCGCTCTTGTCCGGAGCGATGACCGCGAAGCTCGCAGCCAAGCCGGGGACGACCGCGAAAAAGATCACGAACGCCGCGGTCGTAAGTGAAATGCGGAATGCGTTCATCTGCGGTGGTAAAGGTCGGCGATCTCGCGGCGAAGCTCGTCCGGAAAGCAGAGCCGGTGAATGCGATAGCCCTGCTGAAGCCCGCGGACGGCCGAGCTGACCTCCGATATCTCGCGTATTCGCGGATGGGCATATCCGTCCTCAACGTAGATCAGATTCTTCGGCTTTGCCGGGTCGACGATGTAGAAATTGTGCTCAACGTCTCCGCCTGTATCCTCAAGCAGATAGTACTCGGGGTCGAGTCCGGCGGCGGCAACGGCCTCGCGTGAACGAGAAACAAATTCGGTCCGCTCCTCTTCCGGCATATCGAGGTCGAGTGCCTTGAAGAGCTTACGGTTGAGGAACCTGAAGGCAAGATCGGCAAGCACCGAATCCTCAGAACGCTGCCATTGCTTTACGTGGAAAATGAAGTCCGAATCGTCGATCGCCAGATGCTCTTCGAGCGATAGCTTCTTGCCCGAGAGGATCTTTTCGAAAGGCGTCCGGCTTGCGAACCAAACGTCGCCGCCCTCGGCAAAGACCTTGAGAGCTCGTCTCAGGAGCGATTTCAGTATCATCTCCGCAGCTCGCAGCGTCCGGTGGAAATAGACCTGGCGGAACATGTAGTAGCGGGCCTGAAGGTAATCTTCGACCGCGTAAATTCCCGGTGCCGAGACGTAAAGCTGATCCTCTTCGAGATTGATCTCAAGCGATTTCACGATCCACTCGAGGTCGTAAACGCCGTACTTTACGCCTGTCATTAGCGAGTCGCGGAGAAGGTAATCCATCCGGTCAACGTCGAGCTGCGATGAAACGAGCTGGGCAAGAGACATCGGGCGAAACGTCCCCTGGATTATCGCGGCAACGCGAGCCGGAAGTTCCGGATCTGTCTCACCAAGCACACGGCCGACGCCCGTTTCCGGGCTAAGAACGCACTCGACAGTGAAATCCTCGTGGTGAAAGCCGAGGATCGATTCGATGACGTGCGAGAAGGCTCCGTGGCCAACGTCGTGAAGCAGGGTTGCGGCGAGAACGGCGGTTCGGTCAGCCGGCTCGATCGGATACTTTTCACCGAGCCGCCAGATGATCCGCGAGGCAAGTTGATAGGCACCGAGGCTGTGTGTGAACCGCGAGTGCTCGGCACCCTGATAGGCAAAATGGGCAAGCCCGAGCTGCCGCACACGCCGCAGCCGCTGAAACTCTGGCGTATCGATCAGGCGAATGATCAGCCGCCCGTCCGGCTCATCGCCCCTGACGCGAATAATATTATGCACCGGATCGCGGTATATGCGTTCTGACAATTCTGATCGATTCCTTAATTGCGTTTCTGACTCGTTACACCAAGATTTTAACAGATACGGCCGCTGATGAACGAAGAGGCGAGGCTCAAGGATCGGGTGTCAAAAGTTCAGCAGATGGCCGAGTTTTTCCTTTTTGGTGCGGAGGTAGTGGGCGGCGGGTTCCTGGGTGTCGATCTCGATCGGGATGCGTTCGACGACGTTGAGGCCGGCTTCTTCAAGGGCCTTGAGCTTGTCCGGGTTATTAGACATCACACGGACCTTGCACAGCCCGAGGTCAAAAAGGATCTCGGCACACTGCCGGTAGCTGCGGGCATCGACGGCAAAGCCGAGAGCCTCGTTGGCCTCGACCGTGTCGGCTCCTTCATCTTGAAGTGCGTATGCCCTGATCTTGTTGATGATGCCGATGCCGCGACCTTCCTGCTGCTGATAGACGATAGCTCCACGGCCTTCGGCCTCGATCATTCGCATTGCCTGGTCGAGCTGCGGCCCGCAATCGCATTTGACCGAGCCGAAGACGTCGCCGGTCAGGCATTGTGAATGGATGCGGACGAGCGTCGGGACATCGGGCCGCATTTCGCCCTTGCGGAGCACAACGAACTCCTCGTTGCTGTTGGTCGAGCGATAGCCTGAGATGAGGAACTCGCCGATCGCGGTCGGCAATTTTGCGGTCGCAATGTGTTCAACTGTCAGCGGGCCCGGTTCGGGCGGGCATTTTGGTTCGGGTTCGGACAAGCAGCGAAAACCTCTACAGATACTTAACTTACGGCGTGGCAGATCGCACCTGCCGCTGAAACAAAAAGTATTTCACAAATCGCGGACAAAAGAAACAGCCGCCGCCGTATGGTAACGGCAGCGGCCCGGTGTGTGGAGGAGTAACCCAAACTTCTATTTCGATTCTTCGTCGGAAATTTCTTTTTCGTCTTTCTTCTCTTCCTCGTTGTGAGCAAAAACGGCTCCGTCCGAGGTTCCGAAGATCTTTGCGAAGAGCCCGCTCAGGACCTCGGATATCTTTCCGGGTTCGCTGGCCGTTTCCGTAACCATTGCCGGAGTTTCGGCGAATGCGGTGTCGAGCCGGATGAGTTCGGCAGAAACGTGAAGGCAAAAGCCGCAGTCGGCCATATGGCTGATCACCGGACCCGCCTCTCGTTCGCTCAGGTTGCCTTCAACGAAAGCGGCGATGGTGTCCTGCTCAATGTGGCCCGCGGCCGGGTTTGCTGCCTTGCGAGTCGCCAGATATCCGCCGAGCAGTGCCTGGATCGCTTCGTATTGTGGGTGAATTCTTTCTTCGTTAGCCATTGTTCCGGTTTTCCTCCCGTAACTGAGACGGTGTGGCCGAAATGTTTTTGCGTAAACTTATGTCGGTACCCGCAAAAAAGTTTCTGATGCCAAAAACTTTACGTTATGTTGCCGACAATTTTGCGAAAAGATCGCCCGAACCGAGGTCGCGGGTGGCCAGTTCCATACAGATCGCGGATTCCTCGCGGGAAAGCCCCTGCGTCGTCGAAAGCTCATTCCGGAAGTTCTCAAGAACGCTGGCGTAGGACTTTTCAAGCCACCGCATTACGGTTGATTCGTGCGTGCGGCCGCCCGATTCGCGAGTTTGCGATTTTCGCCGAAACCATCCGCGGAGCGGCGAATCCTCGTTCTCCAAAAGCCGGGCGATCTCGCGTAACTTCAGATTCTCTTTATGGTAATAAAGCAAAAGCAGCCGTTCATGGGGCTCGAGCAAGGCGAAGGCCGCCGCGAGCGATTCGAGCGTCGCTTTGCGGTAACGCTTCTCGGCAAGTTGATCTACGGCCTCCTGCTCGCCATCTTCGACACCGGCTAAGAAAGCCGCGTGGGCCGCTCCTTCACCGACGGTTTCAGTCATTTCATCGAGCGAGACCTCGTCGGGGCTAGAGCGGTGAAGATCGACGAGAGAGTGCCATACGACGGTCCGCAGCCATCCGCGTATCGAGCCACGGCCGCTATAGGTCGCGAATTTTGAGATGCGTTCGCCATCAACGACCCTGGTGCCGTAAAGCTCGACGTAAACCGTATCGATCACGTCCTGGGCATCGACCTCGGTCTTGGCAAGGTGGCGGGCGACGCGTTCGAGATACGGCCGGTGCTGTTGGTCAAACTCCCACCAGGCACGCTCGCAGCCGTTCGAACAGGCGATCGCCATAAGGAGGTCATCGGCTTGAAGCTGCTCGACAAAGCCGTTTGCTTCCTCGGCCGTCGGCGGCGTATCGGCAGCCCGGCAGAACTTGACCAAGCTGCGTTCGACCGAGCCGCGAAACTGCTCCTCGCTGCAGTTAAAATTCGGCGCGTTCTCCTTGCAGCGAGCGTAAATTTCGCCGATCGAGGGCCCGGCAGCGGCAATGATCTCGGTAAATTGTGCGTCGCCATCCTGCATTGCCCGAACATTATAACGGAGCATCGGCGAATAGACTAGCAACCAGCAATTACGGAACTTTGCCGTCATCTGTCAGGCGGCGTCCGGCTGCATTTCGGGAGCGAGACCGCCGGAAGAGCGGTCGAGGTCGGTTTCGGAATATTGAAGCCGAAACAGCTTCCAATAGAGCCCGCGGAGCTGCAAAAGCTCATTGTGCGTGCCCATTTCGCGAAGCTCGCCGTGGTGAAAGACCATGATCCGGTCGCATTTTTGAACGGTCGAGAGCCGATGGGCGACGACCATTGACGTCCGGCTCTCCATCACCCGCTCGACCGCGATCTGAATTAGCTGTTCGGTCTCGGTGTCGATCGAGCTGGTCGCCTCGTCGAGCACCAGAATACGCGGATCGAACGCAAGTGCACGGGCAAAGGAGACAAGTTGTTTTTGCCCGACCGAGAGGCCCGCACCGCGTTCGCGGATGTGGTGGCAGTAACCGCCATCGAGATCGGAAATGAACGCATCGGCGTGGACCTCTTTCGCCGCCCATTTGATGCGATCTTCGTCGATCGCCGGATTCCCGAGGCGAATGTTGTCCTCGACCGAACCGCTAAAAAGGAATACGTCCTGCAGGACCACGGCGAAGTTCGAACGCAGATCGGCGAGGTCCCAATCGCGGATATCGACGCCGTCGAGCAGAATGCGGCCCTTCTGAATGTCATAGAACCGCATCAGGAGGTTCGTGACCGTCGTCTTGCCCGAGCCGGTGTGGCCGACGAGGGCGACATTCTCGCCGGGTTCGATCGTAAAGCTGACGTCCTTTAGCACCCAAGCGTCGTCCTTGTATGCGAACCAGACGTTGCGAAACTCGATCCGGCCCTCGGCCTTTCCCGTCTTTTTAGACTTCTCAGGGCTCGTGATCTCGATATCGAGGTCAAGCAATATGAAGATCCGATGCGAGGCGACGATGGCCGCCTGGAGGACGTTGAATTTGTCCGAAAGATCGCGGATCGGCTGAAAGAGCTGAAGCGAATATTGAATGAACGAAGCGAGAATGCCGACCGTCAGTCCTGCTTCGGCCGCCGAAAGGCTGGCGATCTGTTCCCATGCGAAAAAGAAGATGACAGCCGCGATGCCGACCGCACCGATGAAATCCACGAGCGGATAGAAGACCGAGTAGTAATAGATCGTCTCGATGTTCGCCTGCCGGTAGTTGTCGTTGATGCGGGCAAACTTCTTTTGTGAGCCGTCCTCGGCATTCATCAATTGGACGGTCTGTGCCCCGGAAACGTATTCCTGAAGAAAGGCGTTGAGCCTTGCGTTTCGCGTCCGAACCTTGTCAAATCCCTCGCGGGCACGCTTACGGAACCAATTGGTTGCGGTGAAGAGAAGCGGGACCGTGATCAGCGAGACGATCGCGAGCTTCCAATCGAGGGCGAACATCCAGGCGATGATCGCGATGATGATGACCAGATCGCCGAGTACATCGATGACGCCCGAGGTGAAAAGTTCGTTCAGTGCATCGACGTCCGAGGTCAGCCGCGTGATGATCCGCCCGACCGGATAGCGGTCGAAATAGGCTACCTCCTGCCGCTGCAGCTTTGCATATATCTGGCTGCGGAGGTCGTACATTACCCGTTGGCCGACGCGGTTGAGCAAGATCTCCTGCAGGTAAGAAAAGATGAAGCGGAAAAGAAAGACGCCAAAGAATGCGAGAGCGAAAAGCCAAATGCCGTCGGTGTTGCGAGGCGTAATGTAGCTATCGACCGCGATCTTTGTAAAAAGCGGCTGCGTACTGATCAGCGCGTTGGTCAGAAAAGTAAGCACCAATGCAAGGGCTGCAAGGTGCCAGTAGGGCCGAAGATAGCCGAGCAGCCGCCGCACGATGCGAAGATCGTACGTCTTCCCGATAGCCTCTTCTTCGTGGTATTTGGAAACTTCCGAAGACACGCTTTCTCCGATTCTAGTTTGGCGAATCGCTTTGTGCCAATTTAAAATGCAGTTCACGTGAACCGCTTTATTGACGAGAACAAGGACAACTGGCGGCGGCTTGAAGATCTTCTCGGGATGCTTCAGGGTTCGGGACTGCGTGGGCTTTCTAAGATGGAGGTGCGCGAATTTGGCGAGCTATATCGCCGGG
>CAZGLZ010000115.1:0-10992 GCA_964526245.1 uncultured Chloracidobacterium sp.
CATTCGGCCGCTCGGCAGCCTCCTCGTGAACTACTCCATTGAGGATGCGCTCGGCCTCTTCGCGAATTTCGGCATGCAATGACGACGCCTCAAGCTCCTCGGTCGATTCGAACTTCAAAAGCTCCTGAAAATACGGCTCAAGCCCGTGATCAAGCAGATCGGGCAAGTGCACGTTTGTGGATACACGAGGCGTCATAAAAATAAAGAGGATAGCGATTTGGGCTGCAAAAGAAAAGAGCGGCCGCAGCCGCCCTCTAAGATCATGCTCCGGCCCGGACTAGTCGTCGTAGCGTTCCTTTGCCGGGGCGACTGCTAGAAAGTCGTCGCTTATCCGCCGTGTATATTCCTCGAGCAGGTCATCAACCCGGTGCTTGTCCGGCGAGTGGAAGATGAGGCCGACGTGCTTCGGCTTTTTTACGCGATAAACGATCTCGGGATCGGTGTAGTGCGAGGTATCGGGTTCCTCTTCTTTAGCAAGAGCAAGTGCAACGCCGGCATATTCCTTGCGGACCTTCGGTTTTTCGTAGGGATGATCCTTGTCGGCGACAGAAAGCTTGGCCCATTCACGCCAGAGATTGAACCCACAGGCATTATCGAGCACGTTCGCGATATAGGCACCGCCGACGCGGCACGCGACCTCGAGCAGGTAGAACTTGCCGTCATCCTTACCGCGAAGAAATTCGCCGTGCGTGACGCCCTCTTCGTACTTGAACGCTTTGAGAAGCTTCGTATTCAGCTTTTCAAGCTCCTTGCGTTCCTTCGACCCGTATTCGACGATCGAGGTCGTGAACACGCCGCCGTAGTGAGAGACCGAAAAGGGCGGACGCCCGTAACGGCTCACGCCCGCGGCAACGACCTTGCCCTCGTGGACGACCGAATCTACGTGGAAAACGTCGCCCTCTATGAACTTCTCGATCAGGAACTGCGACGGATGGTCACGCCAATTATTGCGGTTGTCAAGGTCATTGAGCACTTCCCAGACCTGCTCTTTCGTCTCGCATTTCCTGATACCAAATGCGGAAACTTCATGCCGCGGCTTTACGATCCACGGAGCCGGAACGCGATCAAGGAAAGCATCGATCTGGGCGGGATTCAGCGGGCAAATATAATCTGGACAGGCGATGCCCGCCTCGTTCGCGATGTTTCGCATCGCATACTTATCGCGAAAGCGGACGGCATGTGAATAGGTCATACCGCCGAGTTGCAAATGCTCGCGGGCACGAGCGGCTGTAACGACGTCAAACTCATCGAGCCCAACGATGCGATCGATCGGCCGCGTACCGGCGATGTTCGTGATCGCCCGGACATAGTCCTCAACGCCCGCATCGTTTTCGACGGTTCGGACGTCGTTGAGCGCGGTCCAGACCCACGGCTCATCGAGCAGTTTCTTGCGCGTCACCAGAGTGACGAACCAGTCCGCGTTCTGGCATTCTTCGAGAAACTCGTTCCCCTTGTGCTCGCTGGCTATGCAAACGATGTGCTTTTTCATAAAAGCCGATTCCGCTACTTCCTCAGGAAGCTATCGACACTCCAATCGCCCGAGCCCTTCAACATAAAGGCGATCGAAATGAAGAGGAAAAGGAACGCCTTCTCCTGGACGTTGAAGGGATCTGCCCCGTGAACGCCGATGAGTGCAACAAGCATCGTTACGGCGATAAAGAAGCTCGATAATCGCGTCAGAAGCCCGAGTGCCAGAAAGATACCGCCGACGAATTCCGATAGCGCAGCAGCCCAGGCAAAGAATGCCGGCATCGGGAAGCCCATCTCCGCCGTGCGGCCGATCAACCCTTCAGCAGGAGGCAATTTGCCGAGCCCATGGGCAAATGCCATCGCGACACCCGAAAAGATCCGCAGCAATGCAAGCCCCGCATTCGCCTGCCACGACAAACCGCTTTCACCGCCGAACAAAAGTTTATTAAGCATTACGTAAACCCCTTGTTTGTTTTATTTTGTCGTAAAAGAATGGCACAATCGACGATTAAAGACAATTTCGCGAAAACGCCTCAATGTGGCCTTTGTTTCGTAGTGATTGGGTTTTCAAATGGGTAACATCGACTTTGCAGACTTCTTATCGAAACTTGTCATCCACATGGTGGTTTGGTTGTTCGCTGTTTCCGCCCACGAAGCGGCCCATGCGTGGATGTCATTAAAGTTCGGCGACGATACCGCCGAACGCCTCGGTCGTGTCACCCTAAACCCTCTTCCGCACATAGATCCGCTCGGCACAATCATTCTACCTATCGTCGCTTTTGCCGCAGCGTATAATCCTGCAGCAGCAGCCTTCCCGCTGCTCATGTGGGGAAAACCAACTCCAGTGAATCCGCTCAAGTGGAGAAATAAGAATGTAGCGAACGTTATGGTGTCGCTGGCCGGCATCGGCGTGAATCTTATTATCGCGATTTCGGTAGCGATCGTGATCCGCATTTTGATGGCTACTGATCTCTATACGTTAGAGAATATGCAGACCGGTATCGGAGCCCCGATCCTGACCCTTTTGATCAGCACTGTGTTCCTAAATGTCGGGCTTGCCGTCTTTAATTTGCTTCCCTTGCCTCCGCTAGATGGAGGAAAAGCGATCCAGAGCGTTCTCCCTTCATCGTACGATCCAATTTTTGAGCTATTGGAAACGTACGGCATTCTAATACTCTTTCTACTGATGTTCATGGGCGTGATAGGTTACATTGTCGGCCCACTTAACTACATGATAATTTCTCTGCTCTTTTGGAATGCATAAACGTATTTTTAGCGGTGCCCAGCCTACGGGGCAGCTTCACATTGGCAATTACCTCGGTGCGTTGAAGAACTGGGTCGCGCTTCAGGATGAATACGAGGCGTTTTACTGCATCGTAAATCTCCATGCGA
Organism: uncultured Chloracidobacterium sp.; assembly: GCA_964526245.1. Classification (GTDB taxonomy): domain Bacteria; phylum Acidobacteriota; class Blastocatellia; order Pyrinomonadales; family Pyrinomonadaceae; genus OLB17. The sequence continues at coordinate 2,863 of CAZGLZ010000115.1, forward strand.
TAACGCTCCCGCAGGACCCAGCGTCGCTCCGCAAGGCGACGCTCGACCTCGCCCGCATTTATCTGGCCGCGGGCGTCGATCCCTCGCGGTCGACCATCTTCATCCAATCCGACGTCCCCGAACACGCCGAGCTCGCCTGGACGCTCTCCTGCATCGCTCGCATGGGCGAGCTTGAGCGGATGACGCAGTTCAAGGATAAGGGAAAAGGCAACGCTGAGCGTGCGGGCGTTGGGCTTTTCACTTATCCGATCCTGATGGCCGCGGACATCTTGCTTTACCAGACCGATCTCGTCCCGGTCGGGCAGGATCAGAAGCAGCACCTTGAGCTGACACGCGACCTCGCCGAGCGTTTCAACCGCGACTACGGCGAGACGTTCAAAGTGCCGGAGCCTTACATCCCGCAGGCCGGTGCGAGCATCAAGTCGCTGCAGGAGCCCGAAAGGAAAATGTCGAAGTCTGACGAGAACGCCGCCGGCTCGATCTTCCTGCTCGACGACGCCGACACCGTCACCAAAAAGATCAAGCGTGCCGTTACCGATAGCGGCACGACCATCGAGTTCGACGAAACTCGCCCCGCGATCAACAATCTGCTGACCATCTATCGCCTGCTGACCAACAAACGGGAAGAAGAATGCGTCGCCCATTTCGCCGGCAAAGGCTACGGCCATTTCAAAACCGAACTCGCCGAAGCGACCGTCGAATTCCTCCGCCCCTTCCAGGAACGCGTCAAACAATACGACGACGAAACGCTCCTCGCCATCCTAAAACCCGGGGCCGAAAAAGCCCGAGCAATTGCTTCGGAAACATTGGCAAATGTTTATTTGAAACTTGGGATAAAATAGAATCGTCTGAGTTGATCATGATTCTCTTTGGGCTTGCCCGGATGATGAGCGGAAGGGCTTGCCCTTCCGAAAGGCAACCTAACTCTCCCTGGGAGGCTATGCCTCAACAAATATGGCCAGACCAACATTCGACACACCTTTTTATTTCTTCACCTCGGTGACTCACAACGGTCTGAAAGTATTCCGGACCGAGAAATATAAAGAGTTGCTGTGCGATGCCTTGAATGAGGCTCGTAGGTCTGCAGGGATGTTGTTTTTCGCTTATGTCATCATGCCCGAGCATTTCCACATCGTTACCGACGGAGCACGCACGCCTTCGGACTCGCTACGTTATTTGAATGGGATAACCGCTCGGCGGATCATCGATCATTTGAAAACCCACGGGCCTGAGGAATCGCTCAATAAACTGCGGCTGCAAACGAAGGATGCCGATTACAAATATTCCCTGTGGGAGCATCATTCGGACAAATTTCTGATCACAAGCGAATCGATGCTGATGCAAAAAGTGCGGTATATTCACAACAATCCCGTCGAAGCAGGTTTGTCCGAGACGCCCGAGAGCTACCGATGTTCGAGTGCCAGGTATTGGCTGAGAAAAGGATTGCTCGATCCTGAGCCGATCGAGGTCGACATTAGAAAGATCGACTGGAAACAAAGATGATCGGAGGCATAGCCTCCTGAGATCGGGGGAGCAACCGGACGGAAGGGCAAGCCCTTCCGCTCACCATTACGGCAAAGCCGAAAGGAGTTTTGAATTTGTTTGAGGAAAGGCCGGCGCCCGAGCCGATGATCACACGATCATGGAAGATCGCCATCGCGTTGTATGTTGTAGCGGTGATCGTCTCGTTCATCTATTTTCCGGTCGCCCTCGCAGTTCTTGGCCTTCCGTTCAGCTCATTTGTCGTGATGTTTGGATGGCTGTTGATTCATGCCGGCAGCGGGTCGGCACTCGAATGGGCTCTTCTGTTTTCGACATTTCCCACGTTCATACTGCTTCTCCTGATCGCTTCGGAGCATAAAATGAAAAGGGATATGGAACGAGATTGACCGGACGGAAGGGCTTGCCCTTCCGCTTATAATGGCTGTAGAGCTGATGCGTCTTCGAAGTATATGAACGAGATTCGCGATTTCAATGGGCAGGGGCGTTGGAGCCGCGAGGAGATCGAGCGGCGTTTCCGGTCGTATGCTAAGGCGTTTGGCACTACGGTCATGGAGTTAACGCCACGCATTTATGAAGCGGGTTCAACGAAATGGATCTATCCTCTTATCGAAGAAGTAATTGTTGGCATAAGGCAGGGCGATCCTGCTTGTATCGAGCTCGGCGTTGAGCTGATCGAAGACAGCGATTCGATGCCGTTCGGTAAGATATTGAAATCCGACGCGGCGAAGGCACTTCGACATTCTGCCGGCCATCTGTCCGAAGACCACCGCCGCCGCATCCGCAAACGCGTCGCAGATATGCTGATCGAGCAATACATGCCGCGAGAGTTTGTGCAGTACGTAAAGCTCGCGCGCACCGTTGGATTTGCCGAAGAACTCGACCGCGTCCGGTCCGAAGCCGACTTGACCAACCGCTGGGTGCGTCATTACCTCGAAAGGCTAACAGTTCCTGAGGTCTCGAAAGGTTAGATCCCCATTAGTCGCTTCCACAATGAAACTTGAGCGGGCAAAAACTGTTTAATTCCGACGCTCTTGGTGCTAAACTTCGAACTCAGGTGAATCGGATGCAGAACACGGTCAAACTAACGCTAAATCTTCCGCCTAACATAACGAAGGACGAGACACAGACGCTGCTCGCGATAAAGCTCTATGAAATGGATCGCGTATCGCTTGGCAAAGCCGCCGAGATCGCAAACTATTCCAAGCGGGCGTTCATCGAGGTTCTTGGTCATCACGGCGTACCAGTTATCAATTACTCCCCGGAAGACCTTCGCGTCGAACTCGATATGTAACCGGAAGCGGACGTGTCATCTCATCTTTATCGCTTCAGGTAGTGTCGATTCGAACGACCTATTGTGGTCGGGACAAAATCAGAAAGTAAGGACGAAACGAAATGAGATTCTTTGTACTATTTTTCGCACTCGCCAGTTTCGCGTTCACAGCGTCTGCACAGTCGTCAACCGGGCCAGATAGTCTTACCGACAAGCAGTGGGACGAACTCTTCGACAAACTGGCTAACGAGAGATGGAAAGAGGCATTCGATCTTTCGTCTGGATATATAACACGCCTTAAGAACGATGACAGTGCTGACTCGATAGGCAATCTTCGATACATTTTGATCTACTCAGCCGCAGGAGCGGTCTCGGTTGGTGATCTTAGCTATGACGATCTTGAGAAAGAATTGCCGAAAGTAGTCGGAAAGAAGATCGTAACGCCGTTTCGTCCACTTGGTATCGAGTGCCAGCCGCCTATGTTCAATCATATTTGCGGCAGCAAAGAGAAAGGTGACTCCGATGCTATGACAACCGCCACTAATCGCCAGGCTACTTCGATTTTGGCATTCGAATACATAAAACTGGCGGATCGATTCAATTTCTCAAAACACAAAGGAAAGCCCGCAGCAGTTGTCGGCATTGCCAACGAGATTGTTCCGAACCCGAATCGATCGAACATTGTCATTGTTCGCATCTATATTGAGAAAGCGGAAATTCTTCTACGATCCGAAATAGAACGCAAGAAGTAACCTAGTGAAGATCACGATTTACGAAAAGCCTACTTGAACGACTTGTCGCAATTTGGCGGGGCTGTTCCGGGAGAATGGCGTTCGGTTTGAGCAGGTTGATTATTTTAGGGAGCGGCTGACGGCGGCGGATGTGAAAATGCTGCTCGGAAAGTTGCAGATTTCGGCGTTCGGGCTGCTGCGGACGAAGGAAAAAGAATTTAAGGAACGCGGATTCACGCCGGAGACGCCCGAAGACGAGATAATCGCCGCGATCGTCGCAAATCCGGGCCTTCTCAATCGCCCGATAGTCGTCGCCGGCGACCGTGCGATCATCGCCCGCCCGATAGAAAAGGCCCTTGAAATGATCTCACCCGCCGCTGAGAGTCAATAAATAAGGTGCTTTCAGCGATGCCCCGTGTCTAAATGAATGCGACCCGCCGCCGCTCTCCGATCATTCCTGGTCAATAAGACAAAAGCAAAAGTCATTACACGATAAGCTGTCGTGTTTACGCGATGAGCTGTCGTGTTTACGCGATGAGCTGTCGTGTTTACACGATGAACTGTCGTGTTTACGCGATGATCTGTCGTGTTTACGCGATGAGCTGTCGTGTTTACGCGATGAGCCATCGTGTGTACGTGATGAGCAGTCGCGTTTACATGATAAACTGTCGTGTAAACATTATATGCCATCGTGTTTACACGATGTGCTATAGTGTAACTGCAGTTGGTCATTTCCGGGCCGCTGAGACTGACAGTTAAGAGGAAACTGGTATGGCAGAACGTGATTTTCCCGTGAAAGAAGGCGATATTGGCCTGTTATTGAATGGTCTGGCCGAGCGATTGCCGGCGGTGGCGGCGAGCTTGGGCGTCACGCCCGATGAAGTGCAACGCATCGTGGATGACGCGGCCGTTTTTACTTATCTCCAGAACACTTCGCTGCAGATCGCGAACACGAAAGAAGCCTTCAGCTCGGCGAAGCGGCGGATCATTCGTGGAAAGGCGAGCGGGCCGGTCGCTGTGCTTCCCGCGTTCCCGGTGCTGGCCTTTCCGGCGACGGCCTCGAACGGCATCATCGCAAATGCGAGGCGGCTGATAAGGAAAATCAAGGCCTCGCCGGGCTATAACACCATCGTCGGCGAGTCGCTCGGGCTTGTGCGGAACGAGGTCGCCCGGCTCGACGCCGAGGAGATATTCCCCGAAATGCAGATCACCGCCCTGCCGGGCTCGGTCATCGAATTTCGTTACATCAAGCGGCGGATACCGGCGTTGCGGATCGATATGAAACGCGGCGACGCAAAGGATTGGGAGGTCGCCGTCGTCGCAACACGTTCGCCCGTTAGCCACGTGCTCGCACCGCTCGAAAACGCGCGGCCGGAGCTCCGGCAATATCGCGCCGTCTATCTAAAAAACAACGCGACCTTCGGGAAATATTCGCCGGTCCACCAGGTCGTTACGACGCCATGACGAATCGGCCCGGCGGTTCGCCCGCGGACGCCCGAATGTGGTTAAATTGCAGCTATGAGCTATACGAACGGGAACGGCAACGGGCACAAACCGAAGCCGCGAAATGTGCTCGGGGGCGAGCTTGAGAGCTGCTGCACGGATCCGATGACGGGCTTTTACCGCGACGGCTATTGCCGGACGGGCGTGGACGACACGGGGCGGCACACTGTCTGCGTGCGGGTGACGGACGAGTTTCTCGCGTTCTCAAAGGCGGCGGGGAATGACCTTTCAACGCCGCGGCCGGAGTGGTCGTTTCCCGGCCTGAAGCACGGCGATAAGTGGTGTTTGTGCATGCTCCGCTGGAAAGAGGCGCTCGAACACGGAATGGCCCCGCAGGTCTTTCTCCGCGCTACCCACGAACACGCCTTGACCGTCATCCGGCTCGAAGATCTGAAGGAATATGCAGCCGACAGCTAATTCGTAATTGATAAATAATAGACGATAAATGGCTGTGGGAAACGATACTAGGTGCATTGCCGAAAGCCATCTATTCATCATTTTTCAATTATCATTTATCATCTAGCTCGTGCAGACCATCGAACATCTTCGGCAGCTTTTTGCTTATAACGACTGGGCGAACCGGCGGATGGTCGTCGCGCTGAAAGGCATGGAGCTCGAGCGGGCGGTCGCGGTGTTGGCGCATCTTCTCGTGACCGAGCGTGAATATTACGAGCGGCTTTACGGGAAGGACTCGACCGGCTTCGACTTCTGGCCGTCGCAGACGATCGAGGAATGCGGGCAATTGGCACGCGAGAACGCCGATCTTTTCGATAAACTGCTGCGTCGGTTCGACGAAGAAGGGCTCGATATCCGCGTCAAATACCGCTCAAGCGAGGGCCTGCCGTTCGAGAACACATACCGCGAACTGCTGACACACGTCTTGTTTCATTCCTCGATCCACCGCGGCAACCTGATGACGCTCATCCGCGAAGCCGGCCTCGAACCACCGCAGATAGATAACATAATCTACCTCCGCGAAACGAAATACATCTGACGCAGCCGCCGCGTGTTACGCAAATCTTACGCTCTGCCTTAGCTTGCGCACGCCCTTTAGGCTAAAATGCCTCTTTCCCTGATGCAGGAAGAGCAGGAACAATATACATTCGATTTCCTAACGGAAACGGCCGAGATCGTCGCCGAGTCGCGCGACGAGCTGAGCATTCGCATCGGCGAATTTGCCGGGCCGCTCGATCTGCTTCTTTACCTGATCAGGCAGGAGCAGGCGAACATCTTTGATATCCCGATCGCCCGCATCACCGATGAATATCTCCGCTACATCCGGCTGATGAAGTCGCTCGACATCGCCGTCGCGGCGGATTTTCTCGTGATGGCGGCCCAGCTCATTGAGGTCAAATCGAAGATGCTGCTTCCCCGCGATCCCTTTGCCGATCCCGAAGAAGTGGCCGAAGACCCGCGGCAGGAACTCGTCGACCGCCTGCTCGAATACGAAAAATACAAATCGGCCGCCCAGATGCTCTACGAAAAGGCGACCATCGAACAGGCCGTCTTCCCTCGCGGCAAGATCGAAAGCGATGAGAACAACGCCGAGATCAGCGCGACCGTATTTGACCTGATCACCATTTTCCAGAAGATCGTCGAGCGGCAGAAAGAGAAGATCACGATGGAGATCGAGCGGGACGAGGTCTCGCTCGCCGATATGATCAAGCGGCTCCACGCCCGGATAATGGAACATGCGGAACTGAGCCTCGCGAGCTTTTTTGAGGAGTTTGACACTCGCCGCGAACTCGTAACTGCCTTTATCGCCGTGCTTGAGGTAGTACGGACCGAGAGCGTGAAGCTCGTCCAGAAAAAAACGTTCGACGACATAATCCTGAAGAGAGTTTGATGTCAGAAGAAGCAACAGAAACAGCGGTAGAAACAAAGCAGGCACGCGGCACCGGCGAGCTGATGGCACTGGCCGAGGCGTTGATCTTCGTCGCCGATGAGCCGATCACCGCACGGACCATCGCCGATGTGCTCGAAGAAGACAAAGCCAGCGTTGAGGCCGCTTTGCAGGCACTTCGCGAAGAATACGACAACCGCGAGAGCGGCCTGCAGGTGCGCGAGGTCGCCGGCGGATGGCAGATAGCGACGCGAACCGAACTGCACGAATACGTCCGGCAGTTCCTCAAAACGCGGCCCTCGGCCAAGCTCTCCATCGCCGCGCTCGAAACGCTCGCCGTCATCGCTTACAAACAGCCCGTGACCGTGCCGGAGATCCTTGAGATCCGCGGTGTGCAGTCTGCATCGGCGATCAAAACACTGCTCGAAAAGCGGCTCATCGTCACCAAAGGCCACAAGGAAACCGTCGGCCGGCCGATGCAGTACGGCACTTCGAAGGAGTTCCTCATCCACTTCGGCCTGAAAGACCTTTCGGACCTGCCGTCGGTCGAGGACTTCGAGGATCTTGTACAGTGAGCGGTATGGAACGTTTACAAAAACTCATCTCCCAGGCCGGTGTCGCCTCGCGGCGAGCTGCGGAGGAATTGATCCGCGGCGGCGAGGTTGCGGTCAATGGCGAGGTCGTCACCGAACTCGGCACAAAGGCCGATCCGGATAAAGACCACATCAAGGTTCGCGGCAAGCTGATCAACCCGCTCCTCGCACATCGTGAAAATGTTTACATCCTGCTCAATAAACCGAAGGGCTATCTTTCAAGCGTCGCCGACCCCGAAGGCCGAAATCTGGTAACCGATCTCGTAAAGGGTTATGGTAGGCTGCATCCGGTCGGCCGCCTCGATTTCAACACCGAAGGCTTGATCATAATGACCAACGACGGCGAGTTCACCAACGCCGTCGCCGGTTCAAAAAAGATCCCGAAGGTCTATGTCGTAAAGGTCAAAGGCCTGCCCACCGAAGTTGCGATTCGGAAATTAGCTCGCGGCGTTCGGCTTGAGGACGGCTTTAAGACCGCTCCGGCAGAGATCGAAACGCTTAAGCCGACCGACAAGAACGGTTGGTATGAAGTAACACTTTACGAGGGCCACAATCAGCAGATAAGGAAGATGTTCGATTCGATCGGCCACTCGGTCGTCAAACTCCGCCGGATTCGGATCGGAAACATCGATGACCTCGGCCTTCCGGTCGGACGTCACAGGAAACTCACGGAAAAAGAGGTCCGTT